>NZ_JAMYLL010000004.1:0-313551 GCF_040318045.1 Mesorhizobium sp. M1338
GTTCATCAGAATGGTCAGCCAGCGCCCGCCTGGCACGCCGTGGTGGTAGGGCATATAGCGGCGCAGGAAATCGAGATGCGCCTCCCCCCATTCGGCGATGCCGTCATAGTCGTCGCAGTCGCAGATCGTGCCGCAGACGACCACAAACAGCACTTCGGGCAGGGGATGTGCGACCCGCCACGGTTCGCGCGGGTCTTCGATTGCAGAAAGGTGCTCCAACAGCGCCTTCAGGCGTGGCTTCTCGAAACCTTCGAGTGCGGTAATGGTCATGGCAGGGCTCCGAATCATGGGAACCCAATGGAATCAGATCAGCCGCAACCCCAAAAGCGCGTTAACCCGAGTTCGTAGCCCTGGGCGGGCGGGCGCCTTGCTTGACGCTTCGCCGCCGTGTCTCTAGGACGTGCCTGCAAGCTAGCCTGTGCTGTCGAGGCCCCCGTGACGATTGAAATCCCGACGATTGAAATCCCCGCCCATATGCATCCCAGCCGCTCGTTCCAGGGGCTGATCCTGACCTTGCACAACTATTGGGCGGCCTATGGCTGCGTCATCTTGCAGCCCTACGATATGGAAGTCGGCGCCGGCACGTTTCATCCGGCAACGACACTGCGCGCGCTCGGGCCAAAGCGCTGGAACGCCGCCTATGTCCAGCCTTCGCGTCGTCCCAAGGATGGCCGCTATGGCGAGAACCCGAACCGGCTGCAGCATTATTACCAGTATCAGGTGATCCTGAAGCCGAACCCGCCCAATTTGCAGGAACTCTATCTAGGCTCGCTGGCGGCGATCGGCGTCGACCCGCTGCTGCACGACATCCGCTTCGTCGAGGACGATTGGGAAAGCCCGACGCTGGGCGCCTGGGGCCTCGGCTGGGAATGCTGGTGCGACGGCATGGAAGTCTCGCAGTTCACCTACTTCCAGCAGGTCTGCGGCATCGAATGCGCGCCGGTGGCCGGCGAATTGACCTACGGGCTGGAGCGGCTGGCCATGTATGTGCAGGGCGTCGACAATGTCTACGACCTCAACTTCAACGGCCGCGAAGGCGCCGACAAGGTCACCTATGGCGATGTCTTCCTGCAGGCCGAGCAGGAATATTCGCGCCACAATTTCGAATACGCCAACACCGCGATGCTGCTGCGCCATTTCGAGGACGCCGAGGCCGAGTGCAAGGCGCTGCTCGATGCCGGTGCGCCGGCGTCGAACGACAATCTGCCGATGCACCGCATGGTTTTCCCGGCCTACGACCAGTGCATCAAGGCCAGCCATGTCTTCAACCTGCTCGATGCGCGCGGCGTGATTTCGGTCACCGAACGGCAGAGCTACATCCTGCGGGTGCGCAATCTGGCCAAGGCCTGCGGCGAGGCATTTTTGAAGACGCAGGCGGGTGGCTTGGCGGCCTGAGTTTCAGGCACGCTTCATCATCTCGAGGGAAGCGTTGATTGGCGACAGGATCTGCCCGCTCGGGCCGGCCATTGTCCGCAATGCCTGCCGTACACCCGGCATCGAGAACGCGCCGTGAGCCTGCGCGGTGAAGCAGGCGCTGAGTGCGAGGATCTGCAGAAGTCTGGATGCCGTTTTCATGGTCGTTCAGCCAATGGTTCCCTGCCTGAGCGTGGGTCGCTTCAGCGCTGCATTAGGTTCATGGAAATCTTTGATCCAAGGACGGGTGCGATCGTCTCGTCCCGACAGGGACGGCCAAGATTTCTGAAAACGGGCGCAAATCGGCGATCGCCGCGCCATTCGCTTCTGGAACCATGAAATCAAAAACGAACTGGATTCCGTGCTCGATACGATCTATGCGGCGGTGGAAGAACGAAAATCACACCTCGGCGCGCGAGACGCCGAAGGCGCTTGAAACCGAGACGCCGCCACCCCACCCCGGCGCTGACGCGCCGACCCTCCCCATCGAGGGGAGGGTGAGGAGCTACTATGCCTGACCTGCTTCTAGAACTTCGCTCCGAGGAAATCCCCGCCCGCATGCAGCGCAAGGCGGCGGGTGACCTCAGGAAGATGCTGACCGACGGTCTGGTCGAGGCGGGGCTGACCTATGAGGCGGCACGCGAGTACTGGACGCCGCGGCGTCTGACGCTCGATATCAGGGGCCTGACCGCACGCTCGAAGGACATTCGCGACGAGATCAAGGGGCCTTCGACATCAGCGCCTGAACAGGCTGTGCAAGGTTTTCTGCGCAAGGCAGGGCTTGCTTCGATCGCCGAGGCGCATGTCCATTCCGACCCGAAGAAAGGCGACTTCTACGTCGCCCATATCTCGAAGCCGGGCAGGGCGGCCGAAGAGATCATCGCCGAGCTCGTGCCGGGCATCATCCGCAATTTTCCATGGCCGAAATCGATGCGTTGGGGCCCGGCCTCGGCCAAGCCCGGTTCGTTGCGCTGGGTACGCCCGCTGCAATCGATCCTGTGCACCTTCGGCCCGGAGACCGAGGAGCCAGTGGTGGTCGATTTCGAGATCGACGGCATCCGCTCCGGCAACATCACCTACGGCCACCGCTTCCATGCGCCCGATGCCATCACAGTGCGCCGCTTCGACGACTATGTTTGCAAGCTGGAAGCGGCGAAGGTCGTGCTCGATGCCGACCGCCGCAAGGAAATCATCCTTGCCGATGCCCGCAATCTTGCCTTCGCCAACGGGCTCGATCTGGTCGAGGACGACGGGCTGCTGGAGGAAGTGTCCGGACTGGTCGAATGGCCGGTCGTGCTGATGGGCGAGTTCGAGCAGGCTTTCCTCGCCATACCCGCCGAAGTGATCCGGCTGACCATCCGCGCCAACCAGAAGTGCTTTGTAACGACGCGCCTAATCTCCCCCCTCGAGGGGGAGATGTCGGCGAAGCCGACAGAGGGGGTCGGTACGATCGGACGCGACCTCCTACCTTGGACAGAGGATGCAGGCGCTTCACGCGCGGCGACCCCCTCTGGCCTGCCGGCCATCTCCCCCTCGAGGGGGGAGATTAGCCAGCTTTCCAACCGCTTCATCCTCACCGCCAACATCGAGGCGAAGGACGGCGGCAAGGAGATCGCCCACGGCAACGGCAAGGTGGTGCGCGCCCGCCTGTCCGATGCGCTGTATTTCTGGACGACCGACCAGGGCGATTTGCCGGATCTCGGCGAGCTCAAGGCATCGGCGGAAAAATTCGGGCTCGATCTGGCCAAGCCGCTCGACCAGCGCATGGCGCGCCTCGACCATCTCGGCGTCACTTTCCACGCCAAGCTCGGCACGCAGGGCGAGCGGGTAGAGCGGATCAAGCGACTGGCGGAAGAACTGGCGCCGATCGTGGCGCAGTCGATCTCCCCCCTCGAAGGGGAGATGGCCGGCAGGCCAGAGGGGGTCGCCGCGCATGAAGCGCCGGCATCCTCTGGCCGCGATGGGGCGTCGCGTCCAGTCGTGCCGACCCCCTCTGTCGCCTTCGGCGACATCTCCCCCTCGAGGGGGGAGATTGCCGAGCTTGCAAGTCGCGCCGCGGTTCTCGCCAAGGCCGATCTGACAACCGAAGTCGTCGGTGAGTTTCCGGAACTGCAAGGCGCGATGGGGCGCAAATACGCGCTGCTCCAAGGCGAGCATCCATCCGTGGCGGCAGCGATCGAGGAACACTACAAGCCGCAAGGCCCATCCGATTATGTGCCGACCGACCCCGTGTCGATTGCAGTGGCGCTTGCCGACAAGCTCGACACGCTGGTCGGCTTCTGGGCGATCGATGAAAAGCCGACAGGGTCGAAAGACCCGTATGCGTTGAGAAGAGCAGCGCTGGGCGTGGTGAGGATTTTGGTCGAGAATAAGATCAATTTGCGCCTAAGCGAATTTGCCCGGCACGCAGCGACCATTTTGCTAGCCCCGCTGGGGGGAATGTACCGTCAGGTCAGTGACGCAGTCCATTCCGAAGGCGTATCGGAGGCTAATATGCGAAAGCTTATTGAGAATCCGATTGTTTCGCTGGTTCTGAATTTCGATGGGAAATTCACAGTCGAAAATTGGCGTCATCCAGTCCATGGAGCCAGTGAATCGTCGCGCAGA
The DNA here is from genome assembly GCF_040318045.1 of Mesorhizobium sp. M1338. Classification (NCBI taxonomy): domain Bacteria; kingdom Pseudomonadati; phylum Pseudomonadota; class Alphaproteobacteria; order Hyphomicrobiales; family Phyllobacteriaceae; genus Mesorhizobium; species Mesorhizobium sp. M1338. The sequence continues at coordinate 4,021 of NZ_JAMYLL010000004.1, forward strand.
TACGATGATTTGTTTTTTTATGTGGTCCAAGAAAACAAGGCCGTTTTGGACGGTATGTTTCCAAATGAAAGTTCGCTGAAACAAAATTCGGAAATGCTGGCCAACAGCCGTGCAAATGTCTTGGGAAAGGCTGACAAGACCGACGACCTCCTATCCTTCTTCCACGACCGCCTGAAAGTCTACCTCCGCGATCAGGGCGCCCGGCACGACTTGATCGACGCGGTGCTGGCGGCAGGTTCGCGCCCAATCTCCCCCCTTGTGGGGGAGATGTCGGCGAAGCCGACAGAGGGGGGCGCTGTCCCGCCGACCTCTCAGCGCGAAGCGCGCCCCTCTGGTCTGCCGGCCATCTCCCCCACAAGGGGGGAGATTGGCCATTCGCCGAACGACGACCTCCTGCAGATCGTCCGTCGGGTCGAGGCGCTCGGCTCCTTCCTCGACACCGAGGATGGCAAGAACCTGTTAGCCGGCACCAAGCGTGCGGCCAACATCCTGGCCGCCGAGGAGAAGAAGAAAACGGCGGTCGCCGAAACCGTTGAGCCGGCGCTGTTGCGCGAGGATGCCGAGAAATCGCTGTTTGCAGCGGTGAATCAGGCTGAGAAGCAAGCCGGCGAAGCGATTCAAAACGATGACTTTTCCGCCGCGTTGCTGGCACTTAGCGTGTTGCGCGAGCCGGTTGATTCATTCTTTGAGCATGTTCTCGTGAATGATGAGGACCAGGCGGTGCGCGGCAACCGACTGGCCCTGCTCGCCCGCATCCGCGCGGCCACCGGTCAGGTCGCGGATTTCTCGAAGATTGCCGGTTAAGGCGAAGAAAATATTCTTTGCCACCGGCCGTTCGAGCCGGCTTACAGTCATATGACGATGATCTCTCCGTGGCAAAAGGGACATGTTCCCCAACCCCCACGGAGGCTTCCATGAATTCCGATCACGACATCGAAGTGACAGAAGAAACCACGGCTCCCGCCGAGGCGCTTGAATCCGCTTCCGAAACCATCCTCGATCATGCCGCGGCCGCCGCGGTCGAAGCCGCTGACCTGTCGGATGACGACGAAGACGGCGACGATGAAGAAGGCGAAGATGAGGACGAAGACGACGCCCAGGACAGCGTGAAGGCTGAAGGCGAGGACGAAAAGTCCGAAGAAGAAGCTGAAGACGGCGAGTCCGAAGAGGACGACGACAAGGAAGAAGCAGCCTGATTTTTTCAGCTGTCGATCCTATCGATGGCAGGGCGGCGCTGACGCGCCGCCTTTTTCGTCAGTCTTCCCCGATGCCGACTTGTCAGTCGTCCCGGGTGACGGCCCGGTCAGTTCTCGAGGATGCTGACGCGCACGCTGTTTTCGTAGACGTCGACCTGGATCAGCGGTTCGCCATTGACGATGGCACGCTTGGTCGAGGAACTCATGGCGCCGCTACGCTCCAGCATGCGTTGCAGATCGGCGCGCTGATCATTGGTCCTGAACCAGCGATCGCCCTCATCGTCGCTGTCGCGGCGGTGGAATTTGTGCCAGTTAGCGCGGTCCTGCCGCACCATTTGCGCGGCGTTGTCCAGTGCATAGCCGTCACTCGCTTGGTGGTCGCGGTCGGAAATGCGCGCGACATAAGATCCCAGCATGTCGTCGGCATGAGCCGCGCCACCAAGCAACGACGCCAGCAGAAGCCCGGCCGCGGTGACGATTCCAGATTTTCTCATGATCAACCCCCTTTACCCCTAACGATGAAATCCCGTCTGCCAGAGCCGCCTGACGAAATCTAGGCGATGGTATCCAGCGGCGATAAACCGGGACGGGATTTGCCCGGCAATGGTGCGCTGGGCGCCGGACCGCCGTCAAGTCACGCCATCAATGCCAGGCTGATCTTTGAGCCAAGGCTATTTGGTATAGCCGTTGGGAGGCAACCGCTGGCCTGCTGCCTGCGCTGGGGCGCTCGGCGGGGTGGACTGGTTCTCGGCGTTGCCCGAGGGGGCCGCGGAGGCGGTGGCTGTTGCCGGCGCCATGCCTGGCGCCGGCGCGGTGCCTGCCGCCGGCGCGACATCTGTCGCGGGTGCGGCGGTTGGCGCCGGTGCCGAGAAGGCGGGACCGGTAACGCCGCCGCGAATGACCATCGGGCTTGGCTGGAAGCCATGCCTGGTCTCTGGCTTGTCCGGGATCGCCGCCACCTTTTCATCGGTGACGCCGGGCTGGGCATTACCGACCGCCACCACCGACTTCGCATCGCTGGCCATAGGTGCGCCCAGCCTGATGACCGACGGTGTCGAGGACGACGCGCCCGGGAAAACGAGAGACGAGGCCTGGGCCCCGCCGGTTGCCGCCGCAAGAATTATACCCAGCAGGATACGCACAGACATGATGACCGCTCCCCTTTGCCCAGAAGCTGCACAATAGCGGACCGGAATTGATACCGGCTTTCGTGGAAGCATAGCATTTTAGGAATTGATAAATTGCCAATGCCCCAAACTTGTCCGACAACGCCTTGCCCTAACAGCCGACTTGCCCAACGGCCGCCATCGTACTACGCACCCCGCATCTGTGAGGTGACGAGAGTGGCTGAAATTCTTGCTGTCGGCGAGGCGATGGAGCAGGCGCTGGCGCTGCTCAGGGGTGGCGATGTCGTCGCCATCCCGACTGAGACCGTCTACGGGCTCGCCGGCGACGCCACCAACGGCATCGGCGTGGCGCGCATCTTCGAGGCCAAGGGGCGGCCGCGCTTCAACCCGCTGATCGCCCATGTCGCCGACATGGCTATGGCGGAGCGCCTCGCTTTGTTCGATCCGCTGTCGAAGAAACTGGCGCTGGCATTCTGGCCCGGGCCGCTGACGCTGGTGCTGCCGCAACGGTCCGGCAACGGCATCCATCCGCTGGTCACGGCCGGGCTCGATACGATCGCCTTGCGCATGCCGAGGGGCTTTGGCGGCGACCTGATCGCCAGGCTCGGCCGCCCGCTTGCCGCGCCCAGCGCCAATTCATCCGGCAGGATCAGCGCGACGACCGCGCAAGCGGTAGCGGCCGATCTCGGCGCGCGGATAAAGCTGGTGGTCGATGGCGGCGCGACGCCGGTCGGGCTGGAATCGACCATCGTCAAGGCCGAGGGGGACAGAATGCGGCTGCTGAGGCCCGGTGGCATTGCCGCCGGGGAGATCGAGGCGGCCATCGGCATGGAATTGTTGCGCGGCGGGGCCGCTGGCGTCGAGGCGCCCGGCATGCTTGCCTCGCACTATGCGCCGGTTGCTGCGATGCGGCTCAATGCCGGGACGGTCAGCGAAGGCGAAGCTCTGCTCGGCTTCGGCGGCCAACGGGCGGCAGGCTGGCGACACGCCGCCGCTTTCCTCAATTTATCCGAAACCGGAGACCTGCGCGAAGCGGCGAGCAACCTGTTCGCTTTTATGCAGGAGCTTGACCGCAGCGGCGCGCGGACCATCGCCGTCGAGCCGGTTCCCTTCGACGGCCTGGGCGAGGCGATCAACGACCGGCTTTCGCGTGCCGCCGCCCCTCGTGACAACACGCTGTCCACGACATAGTTTTCCGCATGACCGAAAATTCAGCCAAACTGGATCCCGCACTCATTGATCGCTTCGCGGCGATCGTCGGCGACAAATATGCGCTGCGTGGCGAGCAGGATATCGCGCCTTACCTCGTTGAGCGGCGCGGGCTCTGGCACGGCGTGACATCGCTGGTGCTGCGGCCGGGCAGCGTCGACGAGGTCAGCCGGATCATGCGGTTGGCGACCGAGACAGGCACGCCGGTCGTGCCGCAAAGCGGCAACACCGGGCTGGTCGGCGCCCAGGTACCGGACAGGTCCGGCCGCGAGATCATCCTGTCGCTTTCGCGGCTGAACCGCATCCGCGAGATCGATGTCCTGTCCAACACGGTGACGGTCGAGGCCGGCGTCATCCTGCAGACGCTGCAGGAGGCGGCGGAGGCCGCCGACCGGCTGTTTCCGCTGTCGCTGGCCGCGCAAGGCTCCTGCCAGATCGGCGGCAACCTGTCGTCCAACGCCGGCGGCACCGGCGTGCTTGCCTACGGCAATGCGCGCGAACTCTGCCTCGGTGTCGAGGTGGTGCTGCCTACCGGCGAGGTGTTCGACGATCTGCGCAAGCTGAAGAAGGACAACACCGGCTACGATCTGAAGAACCTGTTCGTTGGCGCCGAAGGCACGCTCGGCGTCATCACGGCCGCCGTGCTCAAGCTGTTTCCGAAGCCGAAGGGTCGGGAAGTCGCCTTCGTCGGCCTGTCGTCGCCCGAAGCCGCGCTCTCCCTGTTCAGCCTGGCGATCGATCGTGCCGGGGCAGCACTGACCGCCTTCGAACTGATCGGCAAGCGGCCATATGATTTCACGCTCGCGCATGCCCAAGGCGTGACGCGGCCGCTGATCGAGGAGTGGCCATGGTATGTGCTGATGCAGATCTCGTCCGGCCGTTCATCGGAAGATTCGAGAGCCTTGATCGAGGACGTGCTCTCGGCTGGCCTTGAACAGGAATTCGTTGGCGACGCCGTCATCGCTGCGAGTCTCGGGCAGGGGGATGCATTCTGGAATTTCCGAGAGGTACTGCCCGAGGCGCAGAAACCGGAGGGTGCCTCGATCAAGCACGACATTTCGGTGCCTATTGCATCGATCCCGCGCTTCATCGCAGAAGCAGCCGCCGCGGTGGCGTCGGTGAGCGCCGGGGCTCGCGTGGTCTGCTTCGGCCATATGGGTGACGGCAATCTCCACTATAACATCTCACGGCCTGTCGACGGTGACGACGAGGCATTTCTTGCCCTCTATCATCCCATGAACAAGGCGGTGCACGACGTCGTGCGCAGCCTGCACGGTTCGATCTCGGCCGAGCACGGCATCGGCCAGTTGAAGCGCGACGAGCTGATCGCCACCGCGCCACCGATAGCGATCGATCTGATGCGCCGGGTGAAGGCCGCCTTCGACCCGGCCGGCATCATGAATCCCGGTAAGGTTATCTGATCCTTTCAACGTCTTGTGGCTGGTGGCATTCCGATAACCATCCCTGAGATCAGCAAAATTTAACCGACTTTCTTAAGCGGGGCGGTAAGGAGCCCGCGCTACTGTCTCCATACAAACGAGGCTGGAAAAACCGGCCCGGAGAGAACCGGACACCGGCTCTCAGGAGACAGACAGGAAGGCAATCTATGAACACCGGACTGAAGCCAGTCTGGGCGGGACGCAACATGCGTCTCGACCCATTTCGCCTGCCGCAAGTGGTGAGCTACGCGACCCGCGACGACTACGGCGACGTGACCTTCACCATCGACCAGCGTGGCGCCGTGATCCGCCGCGTGCTCGAGATGAGCGGCCTGCCCGCGATCGTCGTGCTGCCCGCCAATGCGTTCCGCGGCGTTGCCGCCCGCGCCATGGAGGACCCGGACGGCAATGTCACTGTGACCTTGGAACTCTTGCACAACGATCCGATGCTGTCGGTGCCGCTGCTGGTTGCCGACGATCTCGACGATGTCGCCGCCGACTGGCGCGCCTGGGCCGACGCTTATCGTCTGCCTATGCTGCTGATCGAGTCGGACGGCGTTGCCCGTACCCTGGAAGAATCGCTTGGCGCCGCCATCAAGACGCTGCCGCCGCAGGATCGCCGCAAGGGGCGCGTTTCCCACACGCGCCGCCCGCGCTTCCTCGCCCGCCGCAGGGCTGGCGCCCTCGGTCTCAGGCTGGTCATCGACGGCCAGGAAATCATTTCGCGGGAGTGAGAAGCGGTCCGCGACAGCGGACGAAAAAGCCAATTGCTTGGCTTTTCGAGCTTCGAACGCCCTGAGCCTGCGAAGGGCCTGGGCGAGGGACCTAGCGCTAAACCAGCGGCTTCACCGCCACCCACACAGCGCCGCCGATCAGGCCGAGGAAGATCAGCCAGCCGACTTGGTTGTTCGACCTGAACAGCCGCAGGCATTGGTCCGGATTGTCGATATCCAGAACCGCGATCTGCCGGGCCATATGGGCGCCGGCGGCGATCAGTCCGGCCAGCGCCACCACCGGCGCCTGCGCCGAGGCGAAGGCGATGGCAAAGCAGATCAGCGCGCCGCCATAGAGCCCTGCCAGCCACGATCTGGTGTTGTCGCCGAACAGGCGTGCCGTCGAGCGCACGCCGACGATGGCGTCATCTTCCTTGTCCTGATGCGCGTAGATCGTGTCGTAGCCGATCACCCATAGGATCGAGCCGATATAGAGCATGATTGCGGGTCCATCGAGATCGCCGAACTCGACCGCCCATCCCATCAGCGCGCCCCAGGAGAAGGCAAGGCCAAGCACAAGTTGCGGCCAGTTGGTTATCCGCTTCATGAACGGATAGATGGCTATGACAACCAGCGAGCAGATACCGAGCAGGATGGCGAAGCTGTTGAACTGTATGAGCACCGCGAGGCCGACCAGCGCCTGCAGGGCAACAAACAGCCATGCCCGCCGGCGCGTCGCCTTGCCCGACGGCAGCGGCCGCGAGCGCGTGCGCTCGACTTGGTTGTCGATGTCCTGATCGACGAGGTCGTTGTAGGTGCAGCCGGCGCCGCGCATGGCGACGGCGCCGGCCAGGAACAGCACGAGATACCATGGCGCCGGCAGCAACGAGAGCAGCGGGTCGCCGGGACGCGGATAGGCGCTCGCCGCGAGTGCCGCCGACCACCAGCACGGCCACAGCAGCAACTGCCAGCCGATCGGCCTGTCCCACCGGGCAAGCTGCGCATAGGGCCATATCGAGCGCGGCAGCACGCGGTAAACCCAATGGCCGTTCGGCGCATCGGCGACACGGCCCTGCGCCGTTTTCGACTGGATAGTTTCCATGTCCATGGAGTGGCAGCAGCGGCGGAAACCGTCAAGCGGCAAGCGTGGGAGTGGCGTCCGTCGCCCTTTCACGAAGCAAAGATGTCGCGGGTGGCGAACCAACCCTTGGCTATTTCGATGAAGGACAGCGCCGCATTCGACACACGCTGATGCGTGTCATAGGTGAGCAGGATCCGCTGCATCGGCAGCGGATCGGACAGCGGCTTGCAGATCAGCGGCAGCCCGTCATAGCTGCGGTCGCCGTGCGGACGGGTATAGCTGACCGCGACGCCGAAGCCGTTGGCGACCATGCTGCGCTGCAGTTCGAACGAGCTTGTCGTCGTATCGGCCACCGGCGAAAGGCCGCGGCTGCGGAACAGGTCGAGCATGTGCTGCCAGCTGTGCGGCTGGTCCGTGGTGATCAGCGGATAGGCGGCAAGATCCGCAAGGCTGACCGACGGGCGATCCGCCAGGGCATGGCCCGCCGGCAACAGTGCATGCGGGTGAAGTTCGCGCAGCAGGATGCGGGCGAAATGCGTCGGCAGGCCGAGATCATAGGTGAGGCCGAGATCGATGGCCGCATCGCCGAGCCGTCTTCCCAGCGTCTCGAAGGTCTCGTCGCGAACGACCACCTTGACGGCTGGATAGCGTTCGGAGAAGGCGCGGATCAGGGCCGGCGCGAAGAAAGGTGCCAAGTCCTCGAAGCATCCCAGCACCAGCTCACCGCTGACAGCTGATTTGCTTGAACCCAGGCCGATGAGTTCGTCCGTTTCGGTGAGAACCTGTCTTGCCTTGGCCACGACGGCGCGACCGAACGATGTCGGTGACACGCCGCTTCCGCGTTGGCGGACGAACAGCTTCTGGCCGAAATTCTTTTCGACCGCGTCGATGGCCACCGAAATCGACGGCTGCGAGACGTTCAGCACCTTTGCCGCACCGGTGACACTGCCGTAACGCGCCACGGCGACAAGGTAGCGCAACTGCGTAAGGGTCATGTTCATAGGCATACTCTATGTGCTGAATGGAAAGTTATTATTTTACTGAATGAAGGTTGGTTGCGATAGTCGGTTCATTCCAAGAGGAGAACACCATGGCTTTCGCAATCGACACCCAGACGATCGATGCCCAGACAATCGACGCTAAGACGATTGCCGACTATCAGCGTGACGGCGCCGTCTGCATCCGTGGCGCCTTCAAGGGCTGGGTCGACGCGATTGCCGCCGGCATCGAGCGCAACATGCGGAACCGCAGCGCCGCCGCATCCGACATCGCCAACGGCCGCGGCAGTTTCTTCGACGACTACTGCAACTGGGAGCGCATTCCCGAATTCGCCGAGGTGGTGCGGAAATCACCGGCCGCCGAACTGGCGGCAGCGGTCATGCGGTCACGCACCGCGCAGTTCTTCCACGACCACGTGCTGGTCAAGGAGCCCGGCACGCAGAAGCCGACGCCCTGGCATCAGGACATTCCGTACTACTTTGTCGATGGCCGCCAGACGGTAAGCTTCTGGATTCCCATCGATCCGGTGAAGGAGGCGACGCTGCGGCTGATCGCCGGTTCGCACAAATGGGACAAGATGATCCTGCCGGTTCGCTGGCTCGACGACAGCAATTTTTATGCCGGCGAGGGTGACTATCTGCCGGTGCCCGATCCCGACAATGATCCGTCCCTGAAGATTCTCGAATGGGAAATGGAGCCGGGCGACGCCATCCTGTTCGACTTCAGGACCGCGCACGGCGCGCGCGGCAATCTGACCGCGGCACGGCGTCGGGCGCTGTCGCTGCGCTGGGTCGGTGACGATGCGCGCTACGTCGAACGGCCGGGGCGCACCTCGCCGCCCTATCATGGCCATGGCATGCAGCCGGGACAGAGATTGCGTGAAGATTGGTTTCCGGTCGTCTACCAGGGTTGAGTTCGAGCCAGAATATGGGCGCCGTGTTCGGCGCCCATATTCGGCTGGGGATAACGTTCCCGTGCGCAATTCCGATCAAAGCATCCTGATGCCTTGACCCGTCGTCCAGAGAGCAATAGCGGGTGCTTTAAGATATCGGCATCAAGAGGTGGCCATGAACGTTCTTCTTCTCGGCTCCGGCGGCCGCGAACATGCGCTCGCCTGGAAGATCGCCGCATCGCCGCTGCTGACCAAGCTCTATGCCGCTCCCGGCAATCCGGGCATTGGCGGCGAGGCCGAACTGGTGAAACTGGATATAGCCGACCATGCCGCTGTAGCCGCGTTCTGCCGGGAGAAAGAAATCGACCTCGTCGTGGTTGGTCCGGAAGGGCCGCTGGTCGCCGGCATTGCCGATGATCTGAGCGCGCAAGGCATTCGTGTCTTCGGGTCATCCAAGGCCGCCGCACGGCTGGAAGGCTCGAAAGGTTTCACCAAGGACCTCTGTGCCCGATACAACATCCCGACCGCTGCCTATGGCCGCTTCGGCGATCTCGCCTCCGCGAAGGCCTATGTCGAAAAGATGGGTGCGCCGATCGTCATCAAGGCTGATGGATTAGCCGCCGGTAAGGGCGTCACCGTCGCCATGACGCTGGATGAGGCGCGGGCCGCACTCGATGCCTGTTTCGACGGTTCCTTCGGTGCCGCTGGCGCGGAGGTGGTGGTCGAGGAGTTCATGACCGGCGAGGAGGCGAGCTTCTTCTGCCTCTGCGACGGTAAGACTGCGCTGCCCTTCGGCACCGCGCAGGATCACAAGCGCGTTGGCGATGGCGACACCGGCCCCAACACCGGCGGCATGGGCGCGTATTCGCCTGCGCCGGTGATGACGCCGGAACTGGTCGAGCGCACCATGCGCGAGATCATCGAGCCAACCATGCGCGGCATGGCTGAACTTGGTGCGCCCTTCGCCGGCGTGCTGTTCGCCGGGCTGATGATTTCAGACAAGGGGCCGAAGCTGATCGAATACAACACCCGTTTCGGCGATCCGGAATGCCAGGTGCTGATGATGCGGCTGAAGGACGATCTGCTGGTCCTGCTCAATGCGGCAACCGACGGCCAGCTTGCGCATACTTCGGTGCGTTGGCGCGACGAGGCCGCGCTCACCGTGGTGATGGCGGCCAGGGGCTATCCGGGCACGCCGGAAAAGGGATCGGTCATCCGCGGCGTCGACGACGCGGCGAGCGACGGCGTTCAGATATTTCACGCCGGCACCGCCATCAACGGCGGCGCGCTGGTTGCCAATGGCGGCCGCGTCCTCAATGTCACGGCGACAGGAAGCACGGTCGGCGAGGCGCAGAGACGAGCCTATGCCGCGCTAGACCGCATCGACTGGCCAGATGGCTTCTGCCGCCGCGACATCGGCTGGCAGGCCGTGGCGCGCGAACAGGCAAACTGAAGATCTCTATTGGAGAGACGGCAGTCTACCGCTGGCGGCGATCGATCTCGGTCGAAGCGGTGCTGAGCGGATCGGCGACGGCAAAGGTGGCATCGAGTTGGGCCGGGGAACGCTGTTCGGTCCGCTTCCAGGCGACATACTGGACAATGCCGAAGCCCGGCCGTCGCGGCACCGTCTTCACGACAGGCATGCGGAAACCGTCGCGAAATTTCGTCCAGCGCGTGCCCAGCGCTGCCACCATCTCCTCGAAGGTCGGTGGTGCTGCTACCGACGCATAGGTGATGGTGACGTTGCCTGCGAGGCCGGCTTCGCGTGAGATCGGCACGGGTATCGAGGCGAGATAGTCGGGCGGCACGTCGATGAGCCCACCGAACGGCCATTGCGCACGCAGTGTGGCGGCATCCGTCGGCGCGACATTGACGTCGATGTCCTTGGGCGTGCCGGCGACCCTGTAAGGGCAGCGGAATCTGCCGCAATTGGCTTGCGCCGAAAACTGCCACAGCGCGTAGCCCTGCCAGTTGCCCATCGGAAAATGCTCGTCGATGTCGTTGATGTAGCGGGCATACCAGAGCGGCAACCGCGACAGGAGCCTGTATCTGTAGCTGTTGTCGGCAATATACCGGGCCGTCTTGCCGTTGGTATAGATGACCGGGAAGCGGCCGATGCGCCGATGCACCTGGCGCACGAATTCCTCGGCATCGTCGAGCGACATCCATTGCGAAGGATCATTGCCCTCGATGTCGAGAGCCATGAGATCGTCCGGCGCGGGTTCGGCGAAATCGAGGAAATTATTGGCCTGCTCGACCGGATTGCCGGGGCGGGCGAGATGATAGGCGCCCCATTTCAGGCCAAGCGCCTTGGCCACGACCCTGCGCGTCTGGAACAACTCGCGCGTCACCGCGTGGCGTTTCCACAGTGCCTTGCACAGTTTCACCTCCGTGTCGTCGCCCAAACAGAAATAGGGCGGCGGCATGCCGTCGGACGCCTTGTTGATGAAGCCGACCACCCGCTTGTCGGTGGCGAGTTGGGCCCAGTCGATGGAATTGTATTCGTAGGCGTCGACGACCAGGGCGCGATCAGCGTTCTTCCAGGGCTCGGAAAAATCCGAGGCCTTTGCCGCCATCGACAGCGCCATCGTCGCCGCGAAAGCGAGAAGCGCTGTGCGGCGAAGGAGGCGCGCCGTCCTTTTCAAACAGGGGATCCCCGTTGATCAAAGGCAAATCCTGGACCGCTATGGTTAAGGAAGTGCTTCGGCCGGGGAGCTACGGTCGAACGGCCTTTGACGGAGCGACAGTCAGGACAAGACTACTTGGTTTCAACGACAAGTCGTTTATGGGCGTCAGCAGCTTTGCGTAGCGCTTCATTCGGTTCCGGCGGGTTCAAAATCGTTTCCACCAACGCCATCTGATCCTCGATCGAAAGGTGGATGATGTCGGCCTCTTCATTGAAGGGCTGAGCTGCCTCCTGGTCTGCTTCGAGGCGGGTACCGGTCTGTTTGTTTGGCATCGTGATCACCTTGATCCGGTCGTCATCGCCGGACAAGCGGCTGAACCTCAAACGGATCAGGCGCTGGCTCTTGCCGTAACGTGCCATCGGCCGTGCGTTTGCGGTGGTAGGCCAGCGAGCATCGCGGCGAACACAATATGCCGCGATCCGACCAGTAGGCGGCGGCGTTCTCGATCTTGCCCTGATAATACCAGAATCCCTCCGACCGGTAGGGCAGGCCGCATTCGCTGCAGCGATAGGCGTCGGGTCTGGCAAGCATAGGGATGGTTTCCGGTCGGCTGGTCTGGTCTGTCGCCGGTCGATTTGATGCGGCGTCGGCCGAATTTAATACAGGCCGACGCGATTGCAAAATCAGCGTGACAAAATTTGACGTTTACGTAAAAGAAGATGGGAGACCGCCCAAAGGGCGGGCGGTTTTGCAGCGGCACCGGCTCCAGGGTTGACCGGGCCGATGTATCGGGAGGAGGAAGCGGCATGTATCGAGCACCGGTCGAGGATATCGCTTTCACGCTCAAGCACGTGGCCGGCATGAAGTCGGCGCTTGATGCGGGCAGGTTCGGCGATCTCGGCGAGGATATGGTCGATGCCGTCCTTGCCGAGGCTGGCCGTTTCGCCACCGAGGAGGTGGCACCGCTCTACAAGATCGGCGACGAACAAGGTACGGTGCTGAAGGGTGGTGCCGTCACCACGCCGCCCGGCTGGAAGGAGCTCTATCGCCGCTGGATCGACGGCGGCTGGAACGCGCTCTCCGGGCCTGAAGCCTATGGCGGTCAGGCGCTGCCCACCATGCTTGGCGTGGCGGCGCTCGAAATGTGGAACTCCGCCGCCATGGCCTTCGGCATCGGTCCGACGCTGACCATGGGCGCGGTCGAAGCGCTCGACAAACACGCCTCCGAAGACCTCAAGGCAAAATATCTCGAAAAGCTCGTGTCCGGCGAATGGATGGGCACGATGAACCTGACCGAGCCGCAAGCCGGCTCCGACCTCGCCGCCTTGCGTGCCCGCGCCGAGCCGGCCGATGACGGCAGCTACCGTATCTTCGGCCAAAAAATCTTCATCACCTATGGCGAGCACGATTTCACCGACAACATCATCCACCTTGTGCTGGCGCGGCTGCCCGATGCGCCGGCCGCCACGCGCGGCATCTCGCTGTTCTTGGTGCCGAAATTCCTGGTCGGCGACGATGGCTCGCTCGGCGCGCGCAATGACGTCTTCTGTTCCGGCCTCGAGCACAAGCTCGGCATCCATGCCTCGCCGACCTGCACCATGATCTATGGTGACGGCTTCCAGGGCGCCAAGCCGGGTGCCGTCGGATGGCTGATCGGCGAGGAGAACAAGGGCCTCGCCTGCATGTTCACCATGATGAACAATGCGCGGCTTTGTGTCGGCATGCAGGGGGTCGCGGTCGCCGAGGCCGCAACGCAGAAGGCAATTGCCTACGCCAACGACCGCCGGCAAGGCAAAGCGGCAAGCTACGCTGGTGCCGGCATGGCGCCCATCGTCCATCACCCCGACGTGCAGCGCAATCTCCTGACCATGAAGGCGCTGACGCAGATCGCGCGGGCGATCAGCTATTCCTGTGCCCACGCCATCGACCTGGCCCGCGTCTCTGACGGCGACGAGGCGGCGCACTGGCGCGACCGTGCCAATCTGCTGACGCCGCTGGCCAAGGCTTTCTCGACCGATGTCGGCGTCGAGGTTGCGTCGCTCGGCGTCCAGGTGCATGGCGGCATGGGCTTCATCGAGGAGACGGGCGCGGCCGCCTTCTACCGCGATGCGCGCATCGCGCCGATCTATGAGGGCACCAACGGCATCCAGGCGATCGATCTGGTCATGCGCAAGCTGCCGCTCGGCGGCGGCGACCATGTGCATGGTTATATCGATGAACTGGCAGCGGTGGCAGGAGCGGTGCGAACCTCGAACCTGCAGGGTTTCGGCCGCACCGCCGATGCTCTCGACGCAGCATTTGCCGATCTGACGCAAGCGACTCGTTTCCTGCAAAAACTGGCGGCCGACGGCCGCTCGGACGAGGCGCTGGCGGGTGCTACGCCCTATCTCAGGCTGATCTCGCTGGCCGCCGGCGGCGCCTATCTGGCGCGGGGCGCTCTTGCCGATCAAAGCCGTATTCCCCTTTGCCGTTTCTTCGCCGAAAACCTGCTCGGCGAGGTCAGTGCCTTGAAGGAGCGCGTCGTCGATGGCGCCGAGAGCCTCGCTGTAGCCGGCAAGACGCTCATTTCTGCCTGACGTTCACAAGGAAAAGACCGTGACAGACCATATCCTCGTCGAGCGCCAAGGCGCCATCCAGATCATCCGCATGAACCGGCCGGACAAGAAGAACGCGCTGACGCGCGCCATGTATGCCAAAATGTCAAACACCCTGGCCGAGGGCGACGCCGATCCAGCGATCCACGTCCATGTGTTCCTCGGCGTGCCCGGCGCCTTCTCCTCCGGCAACGATCTCGCCGATTTCATGGTCGTCGCCACCGGCGGCGATGGCGGCACCGAGGTCTGGGACTTCCTGATGGCGCTTGCCAGGGTGGAAAAGCCCATCGTCTCCGGCGTCGACGGCATCGCGGTCGGCATCGGCACGACGCTCAACCTGCATTGCGACCTGACCTTCGCCACGCCGCGCACCGTTTTCAGGACGCCTTTCGTCGATCTCGGCCTGGTGCCGGAGGCGGGATCGAGCCTTTTGGCGCCGCGGATATTGGGACAGCAAGGCGCGTTTGCGCTGCTCGGCCTCGGCGAAGGCCTTTCGGCCGAACGGGCGAAGGCCGCCGGCTTGATCTACGAGGTGGTCGAGGAAGCAGCACTTGAAGCTGCGGTGCTGGCGGCGGCCGGCCAGATCGCGGCCAAACCGCCGCAGGCGCTGAAGATCGCGCGCGACCTGATGCGCGGCCCGCGCGACGATCTCCTCGCCCGCATCGGCGAGGAAAGCGAGCATTTTCGCGAGCGGCTGAAATCGGATGAGGCGCGCGCGGCGCTCACGGCGTTCATGACGAGAAAGAAGGCCTGAGCCTCTCTTTCACGGGTAAAGCCGCGTCTTGTCCCAGCCGCCTCTCGCATCGCGGGAAAAGACCACGCGGTCGTGCAGCCGGAACGGCCTGTCGTGCCAGAATTCGATCGTCCGCGGGACGATGCGAAAGCCCGACCAGTACTTTGGCCTAGGGATCTCGCCGATCGCATGGCGCGCTGTGTATTCGGCCACCGCCTTCTCCAGGGCGAAACGGCTTTCCAGCGGTCGCGACTGTTTCGAGGCCCAGGCGCCGATGCGGCTGCCGCGAGGCCGCGTTGCGTAATAGGCATCGGCCTCGGCGTCGCTGACGATCTCGACCGGTCCACGAATGCGCACCTGTCGGCGCAGCGATTTCCAATGGAAGCACATCGCCGCCTTCATGCTGCCAAGAATTTCCTGGCCCTTGGCGCTCTCGAAATTCGTATAGAAGACAAACCCGCTTTCATCGAACCCCTTGAGCAGTACCATGCGCACGTTCGGCATGCCGTCGGCGTCGACGGTCGCCAGCGCCACGCCGTTGGGATCGTTCATTTCGCTCTTCGTGGCGTCCTCCAGCCATGCGGCAAAGAGGCGAAACGGCTCCGCGGCCTCGGTAAAGTCACCGCTTGTTAACTCTGTGTCACTCATAGTTTTTCTCAATTTGTCACGAAGCCCAGAATTTTTTACGAAGCCCAGATTTTCAAGAAGCAGGGGGAGGTTGCCGATTGTCGCGTATCGCGCAAGCTTTTGACAGCAGGCAATGGCGCGTTATCGCTTCGGCCAGCACGAAAGTCGCGATCGTGGCGGTCGCCTTGCCGCTTGCCGCCTGTGGCGCCGGTGGCTTCAGCCTGGAAAAGGCCGAAGTCGACCGCTCGATCCTGACCAGCAGCACATCGGCCTCGGCCGCGCCGGCCAATTTGGATCGCGACTCCGACCAGACGACGATCGGCAACGCGGTGTCCTCGGCCGACATCGAGCAGCTCGGCGGGCAGGCCGTGCCGTGGGCCAATGCCGGTACCGGGTCACGCGGTTCCATCACCGGGCTGGCCGAATTGAAGGACAACGGCCAGACATGCCGCCGTTTCAGGGTCTCGCGCGAAAGCTTTGACGGCGTCGCCATGTTCGAGGGCGAACTGTGCCTCGCCAGCGCCGGCGGCTGGCGCATGCAGGACTTCAAGGCGCTCTGAGCTTGATCCGAAAGTCGATCGGGTCGGCTCGGTGGGTCTTTTCGCCGGCCGCCGTGTCGCCAATCTTGCCGATATCCCGATATCGGCTGCGATCGGCTCCTTCCGGATCGACAGAAATCACTCGCCAGTCCTCAACCGCCGACTTTCGGATCAAGCTCTGATTTTCCGCTTTTGATATGCTGCTCCAGCACTGGAATTTCTTCCTATGCGAGCGCATATAGGGGGCAACCAGAGACTCAACTCTTCTCCAGGGCAGTAAGCATGCGCGACCCCTATGAGGTGCTGGGCGTTGCCAAGAACGCATCGGCCAAGGACATAAAATCGGCGTATCGGAAACTCGCCAAGAAGCATCATCCGGATCAGAATCCGAATGATCCCAAGGCGAAGGACCGTTTTGCCGCGGCCAACCAAGCCTACGAGATCGTCGGCGACGAGAAGAATCGCGCCGCTTTCGATCGCGGCGAGATCGACGCCGACGGCAAGCCGCGATTCCAGGGCTTCGAGGGCGCCGCCGGTGGCGGCGATCCCTTCGGCGGATTTCGCCGGCAGCAAGGTCCGGGCGGTTCGCGATTCGAATTCCGCTCCGGCCGCCCGGGCGGCGATCCGTTCGACGGCAACAGCGACATCTTCAGCCAGATATTCGGTGATGCCTTTTCGGGCGCGCGCGGTGCCGGCATGGGCGATCGCCGTCAGCCGGCGACTGCTGCCGACCTGAATGTGACGCTCGACGTGACCATCGAGGAAGCGGCGACCGCCGAAAAGGTGACGGCGATGTTCCCTGACGGCCGCAAGGTGGCGGTGAAGCTGCCGGTCTATGTCGAGGACGGCCAGACCATCCGTCTGAAGGGGCAGGGCGAGCAAGGGCCCGGCCTGCCGGGCGACGCGCTGGTCAAGATCCATCTGCGCCGCCACCCGCGCTACCGCATCGAGGGCCGCGACCTGCACGCCGATCTGCCGGTGGCACTGGCGGATGCGGTGCTCGGCGCCAAGGTGCCAGTCGATACACCGACCGGCCGGCTCGCGGTCAACATCCCTGCTTGGTCGAGCTCCGACAAGGTCCTGCGGCTGAAGGGCAGGGGCCTGCCGGAAAAGGCCGGCGGCCACGGCGATCTCTACGCCCATGTGCGGATCATGCTGCCGGAGGGCGGCGATAGCGCGCTCGAAACGCTGTTGCGCGGCCAAAAAGGCTGATCGACGGCTTTTGTCCCCTGAACTGTCCGGTTTGAGCGCTTGAAGGGGCTCTGTGCCTGTGCGATAGGGCACTCCACAAAGCAGAAACCTTGCGGAGAGCGCTCACATGGCGGGTGGACAGGGCCTAATGGCCGGCAAGCGCGGCCTTATTCTTGGCGTCGCCAACAACAGATCGATCGCCTATGGCATCGCCAAGTCGTGCGTCGATCATGGCGCCGAGATCGCGCTGACCTATCAGGGCGAGGCGTTCAAGAAGCGTGTCGAGCCGCTGGCGGCGGAACTGGGCGCTTTTGTCGCCGGCCATTGCGACGTCACCGATCCGGCGAGCCTCGACGAAGTTTTCGCCAATGTCGCCAGGCATTGGGGCAAGCTTGATTTCCTCGTCCACGCCATTGCCTTCTCCGACAAGGACGAGCTGACCGGCCGCTATGTCGAGACGACGCGCGACAATTTCCTGCGCACCATGGACATTTCGGTCTACTCCTTCACCACCATTGCCAAGCGCGCCGAAGCGCTGATGACCAATGGCGGGTCGCTGCTGACGCTGACCTACTACGGCGCCGAAAAGGTAATGCCGCATTACAACGTCATGGGCGTTGCCAAGGCGGCGCTCGAGGCCAGCGTGCGCTACCTGGCCGTCGACCTGGGCGCCAAGAAGATCCGCGTCAACGCCATCTCGGCTGGACCGATCAAGACGCTGGCCGCTTCCGGCATCGGCGATTTCCGCTACATCCTGAAGTGGAACGAGTACAATTCGCCGCTGAAGCAAACGGTGACGCAGGAGGAAGTCGGCGATTCAGGCGTCTATTTCCTGTCCGATCTGTCGCGCGGCGTCACCGGTGAAGTGCATCACGTCGATTCGGGCTACCACGTCGTCGGCATGAAGGCGGTCGACGCGCCTGATATTTCGACGGTCAAGGACTAACACCCACCAACCGTCATCCGTCCCGATCCCGCACCGGAAGACTTGATGTACCCGCTGGTTTATATCGCGCGCCACGGCCAAACCGCGTGGAACGCCGAATTCCGGCTTCAGGGGCAGGCCGACACCGATCTCAACGCTCTTGGCCGCGAACAGGCGACCGGAAACGGCCAGCGGCTCGCCGGACTGGTCCAAAATCCTTGGGAATTCGACTTCGTCGCCAGCCCGATGAAACGGACGCGCGAAACGATGCAGCGCGTCCGCGCCGCGATGAAGCTCGATCCGGATGCCTATCGAACCGACCCGCGCCTCGTCGAAGTCAATTTCGGCGATTGGCAGGGATTTACCTTTGCCGAGCTCGAGACACGGTATCCCGGAGCGAGCAGGACGCGCGCGCTGGACAAATGGAACTTTCAGCCGCCGGGCAAAGGCGCGGAGAGTTACCAGATGCTGCTCGAACGGGTGAGGCCCTGCTTCGACGCGATCCAACGCCGGACGATCTGTGTGACCCATGGCGGCGTCATGCGCACCTTGTTCCGCTTCGTTCTGGGACTGGCCGAGGACGAGGCAGCGAACCTGGACATACCGCACGATCGCCTGCTCAAGCTCGAAGGCAAGAGCCTGGAGTGGCTGTAAGCCACTGAATGCATGTCACCCAAATGGGGGAATGACATGCGCAAAATCAATGACCCGAAGCGCGTCGCCTGAATCCGTTCGAACGCGACGCGCTTAGAGGGCGGAACCGTCGCTCCGATCTTGGCAGAAAGCCTTAATTCGCCGAGCTGTCCGGCAGTTCCATGTCGGTGATGACGTTTTCGCCATTGGTCACGTCGTAGGCGATGACGATGTCCATGCCCGGCTTCAGCGCGTCGAGATCGGTCTCGGCGTTCAGCTTGTAGGACTTGCCGTCATCCAGCGTCAGCGTCAGCGCGTCCTTGTCGACGTTCTTGATCAAGCCTTCGGTCTGGCCGGCGAAAGCAGCGGTGGAAAGCAGCAGTGTGGCGGCAACGGCGCCAATCAGGGTACGCATAATCGTTCCTCTTTATCATTGCACCGGCATGGCGGCGGACGTTCAACAGCGGATGGAGCAGAGCAGAAACCAACCGAATGTGTCAAAACTAAATCCGCCAGATCACAGTTTGACCCCTGTGAAAAACGCCAATAGAAGGCAAGCTACAGCGCCGCGCGTCCTCATGGACGCGCAAAGGACGCTGTAGCACTTTTGATTTTGCGCATGATCCTTTCCGAAAATCGCTCCGATTTTTGGGGTCATGCGCCAAGCCGGCTCCGATGCCGGGCAGGGTCATTTTATGTCTCACAACACGTTCGGCCACCTTTTCCGCGTCACCACCTGGGGCGAAAGCCATGGCCCGTCGCTCGGCTGCGTGGTCGACGGCTGTCCGCCCGGCATCCGCTTTACTCAAGCTGACATCCAGGCGGAACTCGACAAGCGCCGGCCGGGACAGTCACGTTTCGTAACGCAGCGTCGCGAACCAGATGAAGTGAGGGTTCTGTCCGGCTTCATCCTCGACGAGGACGGCGAGACGATGATCACCACCGGCACGCCGGTCTCGATGCTGATCGAGAATGTCGACCAGCGTTCAAAGGATTATGGCGAGATCGCTCGCCAATACCGGCCCGGCCATGCCGACTACACCTATGACGTCAAATATGGCGTGCGCGATTACCGTGGCGGCGGCCGCTCCTCGGCCCGTGAGACGGCGGCGCGGGTGGCAGCCGGTGCCTTGGCGCGCAAGGTGGTGCCCGGCGTTGTGGTGCGCGGCGCGCTGGTGTCGATGGGGGAAAAATCCATCGACCGCGCCAACTGGAACTGGAATTTCCTCGGCGACGCGGAAAATCCGTTCTTCACCCCCGATCCGGCTTCCGTTCCCGTCTTCACTAGATATCTCGACGGCATCCGCAAGGCGGGCTCCTCGGTAGGTGCGGTGATTGAGATCGTCGCCGACGGCGTTCCAGCAGGCCTCGGCGCGCCGATCTATGCCAAGCTCGACCAGGACATCGCGTCCGGCCTGATGTCGATCAACGCGGTCAAGGGCGTCGAGATCGGCAACGGCTTCGAGGCCGCCCGCATCACCGGCGAGCAGAATGCCGACGAGATGCGCATGGGCAATGACGGCAAGCCGGTATTCCTGTCCAACAATGCCGGCGGCATCCTGGGCGGCATCTCGACCGGCCAGGCGATCGTCGCCCGTTTCGCCGTCAAGCCGACCTCGTCGATCCTGACGCCGCGAAAGTCGATCGACAAGGATGGCCACGACGTCGAGATCATGACCAAGGGCCGCCACGACCCATGTGTCGGCATTCGCGCCGTGCCGATCGGCGAAGCAATGGTTGCCTGCGCGATCGCCGATCACTATCTGCGTCATCGAGGACAGACAGGAAGGGAATAGGCAGTAGGCAGTATGTTGGGCTGTCTACAGAGACAGTCTTTTTCCCTACTCCCTACTCCCTACTCCCTACTCCCTACGAACGAAGCGAGTTTTTCATGCCTTACGATCAGAAGAAAATCGTCGAAGCCCTGCGCGCTTTCGAACGCGGCGAGATCGTTGTCGTCATGGATGATGACGGGCGCGAGAACGAGGGTGATCTGATCGTCGCCGCCGTCCACTGCACGCCGGAAAAGATGGCGTTCATTGTCCGCCACACGTCCGGCATCGTCTGCACGCCGATGCCGCGCGAGGAAGCAAAGCGGCTCAACTTGCAGCCGATGGTCGCCGACAATGATTCTGCCCACACCACCGCTTTCACCGTCAGCGTCGATTTCAAGCATGGCACCACGACCGGCATTTCGGCCGAGGACCGCACGCTGACCGTGCGCAACCTTGCCAACGGCAATGTCGGCGCCTCTGACTTCGTCCGGCCCGGCCACATCTTCCCGCTGATCGCGCGCGAGGGCGGCGTGCTGATGCGCTCTGGCCATACCGAAGCCGCGGTCGATCTGTGCAAGCTCGCCGGCCTGCCGCCGGTCGGGGTGATTTCGGAATTGGTGAACGACGACGGCACCGTCAAGCGCGGCCCGCAGGTGCAGGCTTTCGCCCAGGAGCACGGCCTGAAGCAGATTTCGGTCGCCGATCTCATCGCCTACCGGCAGCGCAAGGAAACGCTGGTCGAGCGCGTAGCCTGCTCCGAAATCGACACGCTTGGCGGCAAGGCGCAGGTCTTCACCTACACGCTGCCCTGGGACTCCATGCATCATGTCGCGATTGTCTTCGGCGACATCCGCGACGGCGAGGACGTGCCGGTGCGTCTGCATTCCGAGGATGTGGTGACCGATGTCTTCGGCACCAGCCACCGGCTCGACGGCATCATGAAGGCGATGGGCGAGCGCAGGCGCGGCGTCATCGTCTATCTGCGCGAAGGCTCCGTCGGCGTCGCCCATCAGGAGCGCAAGCGGCCGGCGAGCGGCGACCGCGAGGATCACGAAGAGGCGCGCCGCCGCGAAAACGAGTGGCGCGAGATCGGGCTCGGCGCGCAGATACTCAAGGATCTCGGCATTTCCTCGATCAACCTGATCGCCTCGCGCGAACGCCACTATGTCGGCCTCGAGGGCTTTGGCATCCATATCGCCAAGACCGAGATTCTCTGAGTCTCCGGCCGACAGCGCCCGGTTTCAAACCGGGCGCCCATCGATTATTCCGCGGCAATCGCGGCGGCTTCGCATCCGTCCAGTTCGCACTCCTGAGTGGCAAGGCTGCGCTGCCCAAACTGCACGGTGGCCAGTGCGATTGTGCCTGAAGCCACCGAGACCCAGAACCCGTTCTGGGCGCCGAACGCGTCCACCACCGCACCTGCGGCGAATGACCCGATGGCCATGCCGATGCCGATCCCGGTCATCACCCAGGTGATGCCTTCGGTCAGCATCGCTTCCGGCACATGCCGCTCGATCAGGCCGAAGGCGGTGATGAAGGTCGGCGAGATCGCCACGCCGCTGATGAACACGGTCAGCGCCAGCAGAGGCACGGTGTCGGCGGTGAGCGGCAGCAGCGTGCCGAGCGTGACGAGGGCGACTGCGATGGCCAACTGGCGTTGCAGCGGCGCTTTCAGGTTGAGCGCGCCAACGATGATGCCCAACACGAACGATCCCAGCGCATAGACGCCGATGACGAGGCTCGCGGCCCCCGGTTGGCCAAGCTCCTTGGTGATCGCCACCGTGCTTACTTCGGTCGTTGCAAACGTCGCGCCGATGAAGATCAGGGCGAAGGTGATGATCCGCACCGGCCGCAGGCGGATTGCCGAGCCGCGTGAACCCTGTTCCACCGGCCGCACTTGCGGCTCGGTCGAACGCTGCAGGATGAAAGCGGTCGAGCCGAAGGCAAGGAACAAGGTGCTCACCAGCATGCCCGCTTCCGGGAACAGGGCGGCACTCAGGCCCACCGACAGCGATGCCCCGGCGATATAGACCAGTTCGTCCGCCGCCGACTCGAAGGCGAAGGCGGTGTTCATCTGCGGCCGCCCGCGGAAAATCTCGGTCCAGCGCGCGCGCACCATTGCCGGGATGCTGGGCATCGCGGCAGCCAGCAGTGCCGACACGAACAGCGTCCATACCGGCCAGTCTTGATTTGCCGCCGCTATCAGGACGGCGAAGGCCAGCACGGAAATGATGGTGGTGGGCACTACGATCCGCGTCTGGCCAAGGCGATCCACCAGTCTTGATATCTGCGGCGCGAGGAAAGCGTTGGCGAGCGCGAATGTCGCGGCGACGGCGCCGGCCAGCCAATATTCGCCGCGCGTCTGCGACAGCATTGCCACGATGCCGATTGGTGCCATGGCGATCGGCAGGCGCACTATGAAGCCCGCGGCGGCAAAGCCCTTGGCTCCGGGGGCACGAAAGATTTCCGAATAGGGATTTTGCATGGGTTGGTTCCTCGACAAAGGACGATTCGACAATTACATACGATGCGTATGAATGTTAAATAGAGCATACGCCGCGTATGTCAATTGGCATACGCAACGTATGTGAATAGGTCCAGAAGCCATGCACAAACCCCGCAAGGAGATGATTGCCGAGACGCGCGCCAAGCTGATCGCGGCCGCCCGCCATGCCTTCGGCACGGTCGGCTATTCGGAAGCCTCGATGGATGACTTCACTGCCTCAGCCGGGCTGACGCGCGGCGCGCTCTATCATCACTTCGGCGACAAGAAGGGACTGCTGCAGGCGGTTATCGCCGAAATCGACGGGGAGATGGCGGCACGCATCAATGAGGTCGCGTCGAGAGCGCCGACCCGCTGGCAGCATTTTGTCGACGAATGCACGACCTATATCGAGATGGCGCTTGAGCCGGAAATCCAGCGCATCATGTTCCGGGATGGCCCGGCCGTTCTCGGGGATCCGGCACAATGGCCGAACGCCAATGCGTGCATCGCTTCAATGACCAGCCATCTGACGGCGCTGCAGGAGGAGGGAGTCGTCGTCTCCAGCCTCGACCCCGAAACGGCCTCGCGGCTGATCAACGGCGCGAGCAGCCAGGCGGCGCAACGGATCGCCAATTCGAACGACCCCGAAGCGACCTCGAAGAAAGTGGTGACGGCGTTCAAGCAACTGCTCGAAGGCCTGCTCAAAAAGCCGGGTTCGCAATCGAACTGAAATCCCATCGGTGGCCCGGCGCCACGGTAGGGCTTCGAACTCAAAAGACCTTACGACAGCCAGTTCGGCGGTGCCGGCAGCTTTTCACGATAGGAATTTTTTCTTGCTTCCATGACCTCAGCTATGGTACATATTCGTCCATGGTGCTGATTTGCGCCAGTGACCCGCCGCACAGGCGGGTTTTTCGGTTGATGCTCCGTCAGCCAACGCGCCGGCGAAGGCTGCGAAGGAAACCCGTTAACCCGAGTTCGTTGCCCGGGCGCCAACCCGGCAATTGACAATCGCCGGGTTGGGTCCATCCTTTCCGACCACCTCTGAGGGGAGATTCGGGGCATGTGGGATTTCGATATCGGCGGGTCGGTGTCCATCGTGATGCGAACCTGGCCGTTCATTGTCTTTCGCATGATCGTCTATTTCGGCATTACGCTGGCCTACATCATGGCGACGGGCACCGGCGCTAGCGTCGGCTATGGCGTCGGCCATATCTCCACCGATCCCGACGGGCCGCTGTCCTTTGCCCTGTGGGGCGGCGTGGTCGGTTTCGGTATCGTCTCGATCGCCGTCTACTGGATCCGCGAATACATCCTCTATGTCGTCAAGGCCGGCCACATCGCCGTCATGGTCCATCTGATCGACGGCCGCGACATTCCCGGCGGCCAGGACCAGATTGCCTACGCCAAGGATATCGTCACCCAGCGTTTCGCGGAGGCCAATATCCTTTTCGTCGTCGACCAACTGGTCAAGGGCGCCATCCGCGCCATCACCGGCCTCATCGGCGGCATCGCCGCCTTCCTGCCGATCCCGGGCCTGGGCGGCCTGGTCTCCTTCATCAACACGGTGATCCGCCTGTCCCTGACCTATGTCGACGAGATCATCCTCGGCTACAACATCCGCATCAATTCGTCCTCGCCGTTCGAGACGGCGCGCCAGGGCGTCGTGCTCTATGCCCAGAACGGCAAGGTCATGGTCAAGAACGCCGTCTGGCTGGCGGTCATCATGTGGGGCGTGTCCTTCGTCATCTTCCTGCTGATGCTGGCGCCTGCCGGCGCCATTCTCTTCCTGATGCCCGGCCAACTCGCCGGCTGGGCCTTCGTGCTCGCCATCGTCTTCGCCTGGGCTTTCAAGGCGGCGTTCATCGAACCCTTCGCCATCGCCTGCCTGATGCAGGTCTATTTCAAGACCATCGCCGGCCAGGTGCCCGATCCCGACTGGGATGCCCGGCTGGCCGAGGCGTCGTCGAAGTTCAGGGAGCTTAAGGATAAGGCGCTGGCCTCCTTCGGCGGCTCGCGTTGGGGCACGGCCGGCGCGACAAGCTGATCGGCGAGGCTCGCCGGCGTGGCAGCAACGGTGTTGAGGCGCGCCACGGTCGATTTGAGCAACGCTTCACCTTGCCCGGAAAAAACCTCGCTCATGATCAGTTCCGGCAACGGCAGCCGCCGTCCCCAGCCATGCGTTTCAAGGTCCGGCTTTGGCGCGAACTCCGAGACACGGCCGACGCAGAGATAGGCGACCGGGGTCACATGCTCCGGAATTGACAGCAGGCCTTTCAGCGCTTGCGCCTCGATGATGCTGACCCAGCCGACACCGACGCCTTCGGCGCGCGCCGCCAACCAGAAATTCTGCACCGCGCAGACCGTGCTGTAGAGGTCCATCTCCGGATTGTGCCAGCGTCCCAGCGGCGAACCTTCCGAGCGCTGCCGGTCGCAAGTGATGCAGATGTTGAGCGCGCTTTCGCAAATGCCTTCCAGCTTGAGTTTGCGGTAGAGCGCCTGGCGCTCTTCCTCGATGGCCGGCAATTCCTGCTCGCGCGCCGCCAGGAACAGGTCGCGCACCTTTTCCCGTCGTTCGGCATCGCGAATGACGATGAAATTCCAAGGCTGCATGAAGCCGACCGACGGCGCGTGATGAGCGGCAAGCAGCAGCCGCGCCAGCACCTCATCGTCGAGCGCGGTGGGCAGGAAGTGGCTGCGCACATCGCGCCGCGTGAACATGGCGCGATACACCGCATCGCGCGCATTCTGCTCAAATCCATCGCCAACGGCAGCGGTCATGTGTTCCGGCATCGCTTGTCCCCTTGCGATTGCAATCAATGCCATCCGCCTGACCATGCGGATGACGATGCCTGCCAGGCCGGTCTTCTGGCTTGGGATCAACCCGCGTCCGGTGCCTTCCCGTATCGACAGTGGCACATACCGGCGCGGTCCCCCTTACAGCGTTGGGCACGCCACGGAGTTCAACCGTGTTCCCGATTCTCCCACTTGCGGCGGGCACCAGGCAGTGCCACGGACCTTACGCCGAAGCGCGGACGACGCCAATGCCTGCCGCGACGCGAATGGACGCAGGCGCGATTTTCCCCAATCATCGGCCGCCCGTGCATGGCCTTTGTCGATCCGGGTCACTAGATTAGGACGATGGCTACCCGTCTCTATACCCATCCAGTCTTCCTTGAGCACCTCACGCCGCCCGGCCATCCCGAGCGGCCGGACCGCTTGCGCGCCATCGAGCGCGTGCTGGACGACGAAGCTTTTGCCGCGCTCGATCGTATCCAGGCGCCGGAAGGCGACGAGGCCACCATCCTCTATGCCCATCCCGCCGATTTCGTCGCCCGCGTGCGCGCCGCCATTCCCGACGAGGGAATCGCCCGCATCGACGCCGACACCACCGCCAGCCCGAAGAGCTGGCAGGCGGCGATCACCGCGATCGGTGCGGCCAACGCCGCCGTCGACGACGTCTTTGCAGGCCGCGCCGACAATGTCTTCGTAGCCGCCCGGCCGCCCGGCCACCATGCCGAAAAAACCACGTCGATGGGTTTTTGTCTGTTCAACACCGCGGCGATCGCGGCGCGTTATGCGCAGAAGAAGCATGGTGTCGAGCGGGTTGCCGTCGTCGACTGGGACGTGCATCACGGCAACGGCACGCAGGATATTTTCTGGGACGATCCGTCGGTGCTCTATTGCTCGACGCACCAGATGCCGCTCTACCCCGGCACCGGCGCGAAGAACGAAACCGGCGCCGGCAACATCGTCAACGTACCGCTGGCGCCGCAGACCGGCAGCGAGGTGTTTCGCGATGCCTTCCTGTCGCGCGTGCTGCCGGCGCTCGACAATTTCGCGCCCGATCTGATCATCATTTCGGCCGGGTTCGACGCGCATCACCGCGATCCGCTGGCCGAGATCAACCTGACCGAGGACGATTTCGACTGGGCGACCGGCCAGTTGATGCAGCGCGCCGCGCGTCACAGCGGCAACCGGCTCGTCAGCCTGCTCGAGGGTGGCTACGATCTGCAGGGATTGGCATTTTCGGTCGCCGCCCATGTCGGGCGACTGATGAAAGGATGAATGATGGCCGGTGAGACCAACGAAGATGTCAAGGCGATGAGCTTCGAACAGGCACTCGACGCACTCGAAAAGATCGTCGATGATCTTGAGCGTGGCGACGTGCCGCTCGACCAGTCGATTAAGATCTATGAGCGCGGCGAGGCACTGAAAGCGCATTGCGACCGGCTGCTGAAGGCCGCCGAGGACAAGGTCGAGAAGATCAGGCTGTCGCGCGATGGCAAGCCGGTCGGAACGGAGCCGCTTGACGCGGATTGAGGCGGTCCGAACGGTGGTCTTGCCTCACGGGCTTTTGGACATGATCATGATCGAGGATAGAACGCGTCCCGATTGAAAGCGCTCCAGGACAAGAGGAGATACGGAAGCGATGTGCAGAAACATCAAGACCCTGTTCAATTTTGATCCGCCCGCTACCAACGACGAAGTCCGCGACGCGGCACTTCAGTTCGTCCGCAAGCTGAGCGGAACGACGCGGCCTTCGAAGCAGAATCAGCATGCCTTCGACCACGCGGTCGAAGCCATCGCGGCATCGGCGCGCGAACTGCTTGATTCACTCGAAACCCATCAGCATCCGCGCAATCGCGAAGAAGTGGCGGCCAAACTAAGGGCGAAATCGGCGATCCGGTTTGCCTGATACATCCAGGCTGCCTCTGGCGCCGACGAGGAGAGTTCATGAGCTTTTTCCCGGGGAAAGACCCTGAAGTCGGCGACGCCTTCGCCAGCGACCAGATCGAGCTTATGGTCATCCCGAATGCCAAGGACATTGGCGGTTTTCAGGTGCGCCGCGCCCTGCCGACCGCCAAGAGGCGGTTGGTTGGACCGTTCATCTTCTTCGACCGGATGGGCCCCGCGATCCTGCGCGCCGGGCAGGCGCTCGATGTCCGTCCGCATCCGCATATCGGCCTGTCGACGGTCACCTATCTGTTCGACGGCAGGATCAGGCATCGCGATTCACTCGGCACCGAAATGGTCATCCAGCCCGGTGACGTAAACCTGATGACCGCCGGCCGCGGCATCGTCCATTCCGAGCGTACCCCCGAAGAACTGCGCGGCGCGCCGATGTCGATTTCCGGCTTGCAGACCTGGTTGGCGCTGCCGGACGGCAAGGAAGAAGTAGCCCCGGTTTTCGAGAACACCGCAGCACTACGGCTGCCCGAGATCGACGCCGAAGGCGTCAGCGGGCGCATCGTCATAGGTGATTTCCAGGGATTGCGGTCCCCGGTCAGGGCCGACTCCGAGACGCTTTATGCCGACCTGCGCCTTGCGCCAGGCGCCGGCGTGAAGATCCCGGCCGATGCGGAAGAACGAGCCATCTACACACTGGAAGGAGAGGTCTCGATTTCGGGCGACGTTTTCCCGGCCGAACGGCTGCTGGTGTTTCGGCCCGGTGACGAGATCGTCGTATCGTCGCGGACCGGCGCGCATTTTATGCTGTTCGGCGGCGCTTCGCTCGGCTCGCAGCGCTACATCTGGTGGAATTTCGTCTCATCGTCGAAGGAACGCATCGAGCAGGCCAAGCAGGAATGGAAGACGGGACGCTTCGATATTGTTCCTGGCGATGAGGAAGAGTTCATTCCGCTGCCGGAAAGCTGATGCATGTTGTCCAAAAGTGGCCCCGGTTTTGGGCGAACGGCGTGCATCAAAACAAAAACCACGGCCTGATCCGCGTCACTGACATGCATTTACATTCTCCGGCCGGCGGCCTATTTCGCCAATGAACAGAAAGCCTGGGCACCCGTGAACGCAACGCCGCATACGCCGCTTCTCGACAAGGTCCGCATCCCAGCCGACCTGCGCACGCTTGCCGAAAGCGAGCTGCCGCAATTGGCAGCCGAGCTTCGCGCCGAGCTGATCGACGCCGTCTCTCACACCGGCGGCCATCTTGGCGCCGGCCTTGGCGTGGTCGAGCTGACGGTGGCGCTGCACTATGTCTTCAACACCCCCGATGACCGGCTGATCTGGGATGTCGGCCACCAGGCCTATCCCCACAAGATCCTGACCGGCCGCCGTGACCGCATCCGCACATTGCGCCAGGAAGGCGGCCTGTCGGGCTTCACCCGCCGCGCCGAGAGCGAGTACGATCCCTTTGGCGCCGCCCACTCCTCGACATCGATCTCGGCCGGCCTCGGCATGGCCGCCGCCCGCGATCTCTCCGGCGGCCGCAACAATGTCATCGCCGTCATCGGCGACGGTGCGATGTCGGCCGGGATGGCCTATGAGGCGATGAACAACGCCGGCGCGCTCGATGCGCGGCTGATCGTCATCCTCAACGACAACGACATGTCGATTGCGCCGCCGACCGGCGCGATGAGTGCCTATCTGGCGCGCCTGGCCTCGGGCAAGGCCTATATCGGCCTGCGCGACTTCGGCAAGAAACTGACGTCCTACCTCGGCAAGCGCGCCGACCGCGCGATCACAAGGGCGGTCGAGCATGCACGCGGTTACGTCACCGGCGGCACGCTGTTCGAGGAGCTCGGTTTCTATCACATCGGCCCGATCGACGGTCACAATCTGGAGCATCTGATTCCGGTCCTGAAAAATGTCCGCGACAATGGCGAAGGCCCGGTGCTGATCCATGTCGTCACCCAGAAGGGCAAGGGCTACGCACCGGCGGAAGCGGCCGCCGACAAATATCACGGCGTCAATAAGTTCGATGTCATCACCGGCGCGCAGGCCAAGGCGCCGGCCAACGCGCCTGCCTACACCAAGGTGTTCGCAGAAAGCCTGGTTCAGGAAGGCCGCGAGGACGACCGCATCGTCGCCGTCACCGCCGCCATGCCGAGCGGCACCGGCCTCGACCTGTTCGGCGAAGCGTTTCCGTCGCGGACATTCGATGTCGGCATCGCCGAACAGCACGCGGTGACTTTCGCCGCCGGCCTTGCCACCGAAGGCTACAAGCCGTTCGCGGCGATCTATTCGACCTTCCTGCAGCGTGCCTACGACCAGGTCGTCCACGACGTCGCCATCCAGAAATTGCCGGTGCGCTTTCCCATCGACCGCGCCGGATTCGTCGGCGCCGATGGCGCGACCCATTGCGGCGCTTTCGACACCACTTTCCTGGCGACCTTGCCGGGTTTCGTCGTCATGGCGGCTGCCGATGAGGCGGAACTGCGCCACATGGTGCGGACCGCGGCAAGCTATGATGTGGGCCCGATCGCCTTCCGCTATCCGCGCGGCAACGGCATCGGCGTCGACATGCCGGAGCGCGGCTCGGTTCTCGAGATCGGCAAGGGCCGCATCGTCAGGGAGGGCACCAAGGTGGCGCTGCTGTCCTTCGGCACGCGGCTGCAGGATTGTCTGATCGCCGCCGAGGAGCTAGGTGCCGCCGGACTTTCCACCACGGTCGCCGATGCCCGTTTCGCCAAGCCGCTCGATGAGGATCTGATCCGGCGGCTGGCCCGCTCGCATGAGGTGCTAGTGACTGTGGAGGAGGGCGCCGTCGGCGGCTTCGCCAGTCACGTGCTGCAGTTCCTCGCCCATGAAGGTCTGCTGGAAAGCGGCCTGAAGGTGCGTCCGCTGGTGCTGCCCGACGCGTTCACCGACCACGCCAAGCCGGAAAAGATGTACGCCGATGCCGGGCTAGACGCGGCCGGCATCGTGCGCACCGTGTTCGTCGCGCTCGGTCATACAGTTCGCGCTCAGCGCGCCTGAATCAAAGCCTCAACGACTTGAATCAATTAGCCGACGCGCGACCTTAACCCATTGTTTACGCTGCAATTTGGCTTTTCGCTTACCGTGTCTCTTGGCCGTTTTTCAACGGCGCCCTGCTAGATCGTTGATCAGGCAGGGAGACAACAACAATGAAAACGCTTCTGTGGGGCGTAGCGCTTTGCGCCGTCATCGTCGCGCCGGCCGCCGCCGAGACGCGCTATGATCGCAGCCTCGAAAAGGCGGCCATGGGCATCGTCGCCGGCAAGATGGGCGATATCCGCGGCGGTTTTTCCTACAAGCAGGTGCCGCAGCTTGTGGTCGTGCCGGGCGTAGCGCCGGCGGCCGTGACCGAACGCCCACTCGAGGAAGCCACGGGCAAGCCGGATGACGGTCTGTCGCCCGCCGTGGAACGGCAGGTTTCCCGAACCATATTCTAATTCTAAGTTCCAACGAGACCAGTAAGCCTGGGAGCCGCTTAGCAAGGTATGATCGGCATCGGTTTCCGGCCGATGCCCTTTCATTGTCCCAGCCGCCATGCCGGCGTTACTCCTCCGCCAGTTCCGCTCGTTTCGACGGTTTCTCGGAGCGCCATGATTTCGTGGCGTGGTGGGCCCGGTCGGCCAAGGCAGCGAGGCGCCCGCGCAGGCTTCGCCCACCCATCACCGACGACAAGGTCACCGAATGCGTCGAAAAGCGGCGCTTGAAATCCTCGCCGCCGCAGAGAAAGTCGACCGTGGTCAAGCCTTGGTCTAGCGACCACTGGATATAGTCCATCATCAAGACCATGCCCGGCGAGGCCCGCTCGAAGGCCGGGTCATAGGTCGTGACGAAAGCCATCATCGTTCCATGCTGCTCGAAATTGATCGAGATGGCGATGATCGCATCGTCGCGTTCGAGCACGAAGATGCGCAGCAATCCGAGCCCGGCCAGGACGGAGACCAGCGCCGCCAGAGCGGTGGAGCCTTCGTCGAAGAGGTCCGACGCGCGGCCGTGCTTTGCCAACCATAGCCGCTTCAGCGCCGCGACGCGCTCGAGCACCGGCTCGCGGTCTTCGTGCGCATCCATCAGCCGGAAGCGCAGCGCGCCGCCTTCCTCCATGAATTTGTGGCCACGGCGATAGTTTTGCCGGGTTTTTTTCGATTGGCTTTCGAACCATTGCGCGCCGTCTTGCCAGGTGCCAACGACACGATAGCTGATCTCGCTGCGGTGGTTTGGCTGCAGGATCGTGCCGCGGCCTAGGACGGCGGGATCGAGCAGGGCTTGGAACCGGGCATCCGGCAACAAACGATTTAGATAGACGAGGTCGAAGCCGCCATCGTCGAGAATGCGTTGCCAGAGCTGCGGCAGGATCTGCGGATCGCAGTCGGGGGCGAGCAAGACATCGCCATAGTCGCAGTGATCCTTCGCCGCCCATTCCAGGATGCGGATGCCGGAGCGCTTGAAGGTCGCGAGTGGAATGACGGCCACGAGCCGCTCGTCGCTCCAGACCAACCCGATCCTGAGGCCGCGCCGGTCCTGATGCGGCGTCGTGCGCCACCAGGCCGAGATCCAGTCCGGATGCTGGAAAACGAGGCCACCGGCGCGTTGCCAGAGCGCCGTCCAAGCGGGCGCTATTTCCGCCAGGCGCGCGGCCGAGGTCGCGACCTCGATCCGGTGCGTTCGCGGCAGCCGGCACACGACAGGCCCGTTCAAGGCTCGCCCCTTTGCGGCAATTGCCGTGGCTCGGGCTTGTCGGTGCGGAAGTGTCTGGCGATCTGCCGCCACATCCGCTTCAGCGGCAGGATATAGAGGCCTGCGAGCGACTGATAGTCGCGCGCGTTGCGTTCGATCAACCCGAACTTGAAATCCTCGTCCGGTCTGGGGACGCATAGAGTTCCGAACAGCCGGTCCCAGAACGAGAAGAGGAGCCCGAAGTTCTTGTCGTAATGACGCGGGTCCGTGCTGTGGTGCAACTGATGCCAGTGCGGGCACAAGATCAGATTGTTCAACGGCCCAAACGAGATCTTGAAATGCGTGTGCCTGACGAAATCCATCATCAGGATGTTGCGTATGATGTAGACGTTGACGCCGAAGATCGTCAGTTCGACGAGGTTCAACGCGACCAGCGACCAGATGCCGAAGCAGATGCCGGGAATGACGCCATCCCAGGCCCGGTTCATCAATTCGTCGAGCGGGTGGACGCGATCCTTGGTGATGCCGACCATCACCTCGGCCGAATGGTGCACCTTGTGCAGTTCCCAGAGCACCGGATAGCGGTGCTGGGCGACGTGATAGAGATAGTACGAAATGTCGTAGGCGAGCAGCATGGTGATGGTGAAGATGGTCACCGTCACTGGCCCTGCCGGGCCCTCCACAAGGGGCGGCTGGATCGCCAGGAGCGTCGAGAGCAGCCAGTTCGTCGCATAGCCGACGGCGCTGACGAAGACGATGCCGGCAGGCAGCATGAGGAATGGCATCAGGGCCTTCCTCGTCACCCAGAACAAAAGGTCAGCCCTAGCCGAGGGATGAGTGATCACCTCGTGCGGGATCGCGAACTCGAAGAATTCTTTCCAGCTCTTTTTCTCGACCGTGCGCCAATAGGCGACGAGAGCGCTGAGCAAAGCGGTCAGCAACAGAAGTCCGGTCGCCAGCAGGCCAGCACCGGAAATCCGATCAAGCACCTTGTAGACGATATCGCTGGCCATTTCCAAGGTTGCCGCCTCTTCATTCCGTTTTGCGGGCTGTCGCAGTCATAACATTTAAGTCCTCAAGCAAATGCGACAAAAATAGGTTAACGATCCATGAGATTTCTGGAACTCGGGACAGTGGTCCGCAAAACGGCGACGCCTGGTGCTTCGGCAACCACGCGCGCCACCGCGTGTAGTTTTCAAAGAATGGTGGGCGCGACAGAAATACTCGCCGTCGTCTCAAGCCCAATGCTGGGCATGGTGGTAGGGATGGGAGACGAAATGCTTCCCTTCGATGCCGGGCTAGTGCCCTTGCCATCGTCGTCCGCTTTCGCCATGAAGGCCGATGACTTCACCTCTGCCAGCCAGCGCACGCCAGCGGCTCGACGACTTGCTCGTCCAGCGCGGGCTGTTTGCCAGCCGCTCGCGTGCCCGCGACGCGGTCGAACGCGGCACGGTGACTGTCGACGGCGTCCTTGCCCGCAAGCCCGGTCAGAGCGTTTCGCCGCAATGTCTCATCGCCATCGATGATCCGGCGCAAGGCTATGTGTCGCGCGCGGCGCTCAAGCTGATCGGCGGGCTCGACCATTTCGGCCTCGATCCCGCCGGCTGTGAGGCGCTCGACATCGGCGCCTCGACAGGCGGCTTCACCCAGGTCCTGCTGGAGCGCGGCGCTGCCCACGTCACTGCCATCGATGTCGGGCATGGTCAGGTGCACCCTGATGTCGGGGGAGATCCGCGTGTGACGGTGATCGAAGGCCTGAACGCACGCGATCTCACCGTCGCCGATCTTGGCGGTCGTATTCCGGATTTCATCGTTTCCGACGTCAGCTTCATATCGTTGAAACTGGCGATGCCGCCGGCGCTTGGCCTTGCGAAAGCTGGCGCAAAGGCCATGTTTCTGGTCAAGCCGCAATTCGAGGCTGGTCGCGAAGCGATCGGCAAGGGTGGTCTGTTGAAAGATCCCTACAACGCCTCCCGTGTCGCCGGCCTGCTGCAGGATTGGCTGGACGCCGTTCCCGGCTGGCGCGCGCTCGGGCTGCATTTGTCGCCGATCGAGGGCGGCGACGGCAATCGCGAATTCCTGCTCGGTGGGATCAAGGATCGATGAGCGCGCGCTTCAACATCAGGAAACTTGGCGCCCAGGGCGACGGCGTCGCCGAGACCGAGACAGGCGATCTGTTCATCCCCTTCACACTGCCCGGCGAAACGGTCACCGCCGCGCGCGAAAGGGATCGCGCCATGCTGATGGCGGTGCTGGAAGCCTCGCCGCTGCGCATCGATCCCGCCTGCCGCCATTTCACCGAATGCGGCGGCTGCGCCCTCCAGCATTTCGAAGCCGAAGCCTATCGCCAG
This sequence comes from Mesorhizobium sp. M1338, assembly GCF_040318045.1. NCBI lineage: Bacteria > Pseudomonadati > Pseudomonadota > Alphaproteobacteria > Hyphomicrobiales > Phyllobacteriaceae > Mesorhizobium > Mesorhizobium sp. M1338. The sequence continues at coordinate 38,544 of NZ_JAMYLL010000004.1, forward strand.
TGGAAATGCGAAAAGGTGGTGCACGCCCTGAAGGGCAAAGGCATCGATTGCGAGATCGGCGAACTGGTCGCCTGCGCGCCGCACACGCGCCGCCGTGTCGTGCTTGCCGCCCGGCGCACCGACACGGGCATGCTGCTCGGCTTCCATCGCCATCTGTCGCCGGAGATCATCTCCATCGAGGAATGCCCGATCTCGCTGCCGGAGATCGTCGCCGCGCTCGATCGCTTGAAGGCACTCGCTGAATTGGTCTGCGCCACCACCAAATCGTTCCGCATGGCGGTCACCGTGACCGGTTCGGGGCTCGATGTCGCGGTCTATGAGTCAGGCAAACTGGGCGAGAACCAACGTCGGGTTGCCTCCAACTTCGTCATGGCCCGGGGATTTGCCCGGCTTTCGATCGACGACGAGATCGTCATCGAACCCAAAAAGCCGGTGGTTATGTTCGGCGGCGTGGCCGTCGCCATTCCACCGGGCGCCTTCCTGCAGGCGACCGAGGCCGCCGAACAGGCGATGGCCGATATCGTCGGCGGACATCTGAAGCGTGCCAAGAAGGTAGCGGATCTTTTTGCCGGTTGCGGCAGCTTTGCCTTGCGGCTAGCGGCCAAATCGGAAGTCCATGCGGTGGAAGGTGATGCGGCGGCCCTTTCGGCACTCGACCGGGGATCGCGCTTCGCGACCGGGCTGAAGCGGGTGACGGGCGAACGCCGCGACCTGTTCCGCCGACCGCTGACGTTCAAGGAATTGAATGCCTTCGACGGCTTGGTGTTCGACCCGCCACGGGCGGGCGCCGAGGACCAGTCGAAGCAGATCGCCCGCTCGGATGTTCCCTACGTCGCCGCGGTGTCCTGCAATCCGGTGACGCTCGCGCGGGATTTGCGCATCCTCATCGACGGCGGCTACACCTTGAAAAGCGTGACGCCGATCGACCAGTTTCTGTGGTCGCCGCATGTCGAGGCGGTCGCGCTGCTGGAGAAGCCGAAACGGCGACGGTAGATCATTCGCTGGTTTGGCGACGCCGTGCTTCCGCGAGCACGCCCGTTTCCATTTCTCTCAGTGTTTTCGACTTGCCTCTGTTGGGCAGCGACCCGAACACATCCTCCGGTCGCGTTGGGGGAAAGACCGGAGCAGGCCGTGTGACCTGATCGTCGGTTGAATTGGAGGCAACGGACTTTTCTCCAGTGGCCATCGCATCAAACCCTGGTGCCGCCGACCGTCATCTGGTTCATGCGCAAATGCGGTTGCCCGACGCCGACCGGCACGCCCTGTCCGGCCTTGCCGCACATGCCGATGCCGGTGTCGAGCTTCATGTCGTTGCCGATCATCGAAACGCGGTGCATGGCATCCGGGCCGTTGCCGATCAGCATGGCGCCCTTGATCGGCTGCGTTACCTTGCCGTTCTCGATCATGTAGGCCTCGGTGCAACCGAACACGAATTTTCCCGACGTGATGTCGACCTGGCCGCCGCCGAAGGAGACGGCATAGATGCCGTTCTTGACCGAAGCGATGATTTCGTCCGGCTCCATGTCGCCCGCCGTCATGTAGGTGTTGGTCATGCGTGGCATCGGCTGGTGGGCATAGCCTTCGCGGCGGCCGTTGCCGGTGGCCTTCATGCCCATCAGCCGGGCGTTTTGGCGATCCTGCATGTAGCCGACCAGCTTGCCGTCCTCGATCAGCACGTTACGGGCCGAAGGCGTGCCTTCGTCGTCGACGGTGAGCGAGCCGCGTCGCTCGGGCATGGTGCCGTCGTCAACGACGGTGACACCTTTGGCGGCGACCTGCCGGCCCAGCAGGCCGGCGAAGGCCGAGGTCTTCTTGCGGTTGAAATCGCCTTCCAGCCCATGGCCGACGGCCTCGTGCAGCATGACGCCCGGCCAGCCGCTCGACAGCACGATGTCGAAGGTGCCGGCCGGCGCCGGTATCGCCTCGAGATTGACCAGCGCTTGCCGGAGCGCCTCCTTGGCGGCGTGCTTCCAGCTGTCCTCGACCAGGAATTCGCCAAAGGCCTTGCGGCCGCCCATGCCGTAGGAGCCGCTCTCCTGGCGGTCGCCATTGCCGACCACGACGGAGACGTTGATGCGGACCAGCGGCCTGATATCGCGCACCACATGGCCGTCGGCGCGCACGATCTCGACATGCTGCCAGGAGGCGGCAAGCGAGGCTGAAACCTGGCGCACGCGCGGATCCTCGGCGCGCAGCCAGGCGTCGATTTCCTGCAGCAGCTTTGCCTTGGCCTCGAAGGAAGGCGAGGGGATCGGGTTCTCGTCGCCATAGAGATGGCGGTTGGTGCGGGCGGGTGCGGCGGCAAGCGTGCCGGAATAACCACCCTTGACGGTTGAAACGGCGTCGGCCGCGCGCAGCAGCGAGGCCTCGGAAAGATCGCTGGAATGCGCGTAACCGCTGGCTTCGCCGGCGACGGCGCGCAGGCCAAACCCCTGGTCGGTGTTGAAGTTGGCGGTCTTCAGCCGGCCATTGTCGAACATCAGCGCTTCGCTTTCGCTGTATTCGAGAAACAGTTCGCCGTCGTCGGCACCATTGATGGTCTCGGCGACGATCTGCTTGATGCGATCGTCTGAAATGTCGAATTGGCCGATCAGGCTGTTCATGGCGCGTCCGTTCACAGGAGGAATGGGTCTTTGCCACGATGTAGGCGCGAAGGCGCGTCGAGACAATCGTCCCGTCGCATTGCGAAGACAAATGCGCTCCGCCGACAGCTTCTCGACGTCACTTCTGGTTGATGAAGTCCTTGATGTCGCTGACCAACGAATCCCAGTTAGAGAGCTGGGCTTCCAGGAAGCACCAGACTGTCAGGGCAGGGCGGCAAAGCCGTCGGCAAAGCCCTTTAGGTCGACGGGGATGCCGATGCCTTCTTCCGGGGTCTGGAAGACGATGAAGGTGGCCGACGTGCCGGTCTTCAGCGTGTCGAGCAGAGGCTTTTCGAGAATGACCTCGGCATAGCAGCCGTCCTGGAAACAGCGCACGAAATAGGCGCGGCCGATGTCCTTGCCGTCGACATTGAGGCCTAGCCCGTTGGGTAAAAGCACGCCGAGCGGCGCCAGCACGCGCAGGATCTCCGCCTTGTTGTCGGCGGTGCGCAGCACGACCACAGACAGCCCCATCTCGGGACGATCCTCGGCGACGACGTTCTGCATCATCACGCATTGTTCCGAGGTGGCGCCGGCCGGCGTGTCGCAAATGATCGACCATGCGCCGTGCGTCGAGCGGACGGTGCCGCTCGGCTGCGCGGCAGTGGCCGTGCCGGGCAGGCCCGTCGTGGACAAGGCGGCGAGAAAGATGACCTTCGCCAAGGTTCTCGAAAGCCAAGAGTTCATGACGGCTCCATTGCGAATCACGGCACTTTAAGCTGCGCCAAAGCCAAGTAAAGGACGAGACCGCAACCGGTCTGCCCTGAAAAAGCCAATTCGGCGCTTTTCCCTGCCAAATTCGCCCGAATTGCGACGCCCGGTACGAGCGGCCCGCAGGAATGCAACCGTTGGCCCAACATAGGCGATTCGGGGCCGCCGCTGCTGCCTTCAAAGGCTCATCCGGGCTTGCGCGCAAAAATGCCGCACGGTTTTGCCCGCTCCTTTCTTGCGGAGGGAAAAAGAGTATGGTTTGAACCAACTTGAGACAGTCGGGATTCCCGTCCCGGCGTTGTTCGTTATTCTCGTGGGTACAGCGGCGAGGAACTGGGAGACGATGAGGGCGATGAGAAATTTCCTGGCAAACGCCAAGTTTCCAGCAAGTGCCAAGCTTCTAAGTGCTTGTGCCGCTATCACGTTTTTCGCCGGCACTTCCGCCCATGCCGACCAGCCAAAGAACTGGGAGACAACCTTCCAGGCGCCGGCGACGGACATGATGCGGCAGATCGAATGGTTCGGAAATTACACGATGTGGTTCATCGTCCCGATCACCATCCTGGTGCTGCTTCTCCTCGCCTATTGCATCGTGAGATTCCGCGCCAGTGCGAACCCGGTCCCGTCCAAGACCAGCCATAACACGCTGATCGAGGTGATCTGGACTGTCGGCCCGGTCGTCGTTCTGCTCTGCCTCGCCATTCCCTCGTTCCAGCTGCTGACCGCGCAATATACGCCGCCGGAAGAAGCAAAGCTGACCGTCAAGGCGACCGGCAACCAGTGGAACTGGGACTACGAGTACCAGACCGAGAACACGCTCTCCTTCAACTCCGCGATCCTCCAGGACACCGACCGCACCGCCGCCGGCAAGGAGGACCGCAAGGAATATCCGCGCCTGCTGGCCGTCGACAACGAGCTGGTGGTGCCGGTCAACACCATGACCCGCGTGCTTGTCACCGCGACCGACGTCATCCACTCCTTTGCCATGCCGTCGTTCGGCATCAAGATCGACGCCATTCCGGGCCGCACCAACGAGACCTGGTTCAAGGCGGAGAAGGAAGGCCTCTACTACGGCCAGTGCTCGCAGCTCTGCGGCAAGGACCATGCCTTCATGCCGATCGCCATCCGTGTCGTCTCCGATGCGCAGTTCAAGACCTGGCTGACGGCGGCCAAGACCGATCTGCCCGGCGCCAACAAGACGCTGATGGCCGAGGTCGACGGCCAGAACAAGGTAGCGGCCGCCGGCAACTGATGCCGCGGCCAGAAAAGATCAGGGAACGGAGCGGAACATGGCAGACGCTGCAGCTCACGACGGGCACGACCATAAGCCTTATCACGGCTGGGTGCGCTGGGTTTACTCGACCAACCACAAGGACATCGGTACGCTCTACCTGATCTTTGCGATCATGGCCGGCATCATCGGCGGTGCCTTGTCGGTTGCCATTCGCATGGAGCTGCAGGAGCCCGGCATCCAGATCTTCAGCGGTCTGGCGCAGATGGTCTACGGCATGAACGGTGACGCCGCGATCGACGGCGGCAAGAGCATGTACAATGCCTTCGCCACCGCGCACGCGCTGATCATGATCTTCTTCATGGTCATGCCGGCGCTGATCGGCGGTTTTGCCAACTGGATGGTGCCGATCATGATCGGCGCGCCCGACATGGCGTTCCCGCGCATGAACAACATCTCCTTCTGGCTGCTGCCGCCGGCCTTCATCCTGCTGCTCACCTCGATGTTCGTGCCGAGCGCGCCGGGAGCCTTTGGCGTCGGCGGCGGCTGGACGCTTTATCCGCCGCTTTCGACCTCGGGCCAGCCCGGACCGGCGATGGATCTGGCGATCCTGTCGATCCACATTGCCGGTGCGTCGTCGATCCTTGGCGCCATCAACTTCATCACCACCATCTTCAACATGCGCGCGCCCGGCATGACGCTGCACAAGATGCCGCTGTTTGCCTGGTCGGTGCTGATCACCGCCTTCCTGCTGCTGCTGTCGTTGCCGGTTCTGGCCGGCGGCATCACCATGCTGCTCACCGACCGCAATTTCGGCACGACCTTCTTTGCTCCCGATGGCGGCGGCGATCCGATCCTGTTCCAGCACCTTTTCTGGTTCTTCGGTCACCCGGAAGTCTACATCCTGATCCTGCCGGGCTTCGGCATCATCAGCCACGTCATCTCGACCTTTTCGAAGAAGCCGGTGTTCGGTTATCTCGGCATGGCCTACGCCATGGTGGCGATCGGTGCCGTCGGCTTCATCGTCTGGGCGCACCACATGTACACGACCGGCCTGTCGCTCGACACGCAGCGCTATTTCGTCTTCGCCACCATGGTCATCGCGGTGCCGACGGGCGTGAAGATCTTCTCCTGGATCGCGACGATGTGGGGCGGGTCGATCTCGTTCAAGACGCCGATGCTGTGGGCGCTGGGCTTCATCTTCCTGTTCACCATCGGTGGCGTCACCGGCGTCCAGTTGGCCAATGCCGGCCTCGACCGTTCGCTGCATGACACCTATTTCGTCATCGCCCACTTCCACTATGTGCTGTCGCTGGGCGCGGTGTTCGCCATCTTCGCCGGCTGGTACTACTGGTTCCCGAAGATGACCGGCTACATGTACTCGCCGGTCATCGCCAACACCCACTTCTGGGTCACCTTCGTCGGCGTCAACCTGATCTTCTTCCCGCAGCATTTCCTCGGCCTCGCCGGCATGCCGCGCCGCACCATCGACTATCCGGACGCGTTTGCCGGCTGGAACTACGTGTCGTCCATCGGCTCCTATATCTCGGCCGTCGGCGTCCTGATCTTCCTCTATTGCGTGTTCGAGGCTTTCCAGAAGAAGCGGATCGCCGGCGCCAACCCGTGGGGAGAGGGTGCAACGACTCTCGAATGGCAGCTGCCTTCGCCGCCGCCTTTCCACCAGTGGGAACAGCTGCCGAAGATCAAGTAAGGCGGCTGCCCGCTCGAATACGAAACCGCCGGTCCGCCGGCGGTTTTGGCCAACGGAATAATGGACTTAAGTACGCATGGCCCTTGTCGACGACCCATTGATTGACGAAGCGGGCTTTCGCATGTCGGAAGCAACAGCGGGCGATTTCTTCGCCCTGCTGAAGCCGCGCGTCATGTCGCTGGTGGTGTTCACCGCCTTTGTCGGCATGGTCGCGGCACCCGTGACCATCAATCCGCTGCTGGCGGTGATCGCCATCCTGTCGATTGCCATTGGTGCTGGCGCCTCCGGTGCGCTGAACATGTGGTACGACGCCGACATCGATGCGGTGATGACCAGGACCGCCAGCCGTCCGGTTCCGTCCGGTCGCATCCAGCCGCACGAGGCGCTGAGCTTCGGTCTGGTGCTGTCGGTGCTGTCGGTGATGACGCTCGGCGTGCTGGTCAACTGGCTGGCGGCAACGCTGCTGGCCTTCACCATTTTCTTCTATGCCGTCGTCTACACGATGTGGCTGAAGCGCTGGACGCCGCAGAACATCGTCATCGGCGGTGCCGCGGGCGCCATTCCGCCGGTGATCGGCTGGGCCGCGGCGACCGGGACGGTCAGCCTGGAAAGCCTGATCCTGTTCCTGATCATCTTCCTGTGGACGCCGCCGCACTTCTGGGCTCTGGCGCTGTTCAAGTCCGAGGACTACGCCAAGGCCGGTATCCCGATGATGCCGAACGTCGCCGGACACGCTTCGACCCGTCGCCAGATCTTCGCTTACGCGTTGGTGCTGGCCCCCGTCGGTGTGGCGCCCTGGCTGCTTGGCTACACCACGCCGGTCTATGGCGTGGCCGCCGCGCTGCTCGGGGTCGGCTTTGTCTGGTATGCCTGGAAAGTGCTTGGCATGGCCGATGACGACCGAGTCATGAAACCGGCCAAGGCTCTGTTCGCCTATTCGCTGCTATATCTCTTCGCCATCTTCGCTGCCTATCTGGCCGACAGCGTCGTCGAGCGCGCGCTTGCCATGAGCGGAGCATGACCATGATCGAAGAAAAGCTCGAACTGGTCACGCTGACCGAGCGGCAGAGGAAGGCCAGACGCAACCGTTCGGTCGCCATCGGCGTGGCGCTGGCTGTGCTGGTCGTCATTTTCTATATCGCGACGATCGTGAAGTTCGGCCGCAATCTGTCAGGCACGATGTGATGAGCGTCGAGACGTCCAAAAGGCCTGCCGGGAAGAGCAGCAACGTCGTCGTCGCAGCCGTCTGCCTTGCCTTCTTCACCGGCATGATCGGCATGGCCTATGCCGCGGTGCCGCTCTACAAGATGTTCTGCCAGGCGACAGGCTATGGCGGCACGACGCAACGTGCCGGGAAGCAGTATGCTGGCCGTGTGCTCGACCGGGAGATCACCGTCCGCTTCGATGCCAACATCGCCGGCGTGCCTTGGGACTTTCAGCCGGTCCAGCGCGCGATGACCATGAAGATCGGCGAGACGGTGCAGGCGCACTACAAGGCGACCAATAAGTTCGATCGCCCCGTGACCGGCCGCGCCACCTTCAATGTGCAACCGGAACTGGCAGGGCCCTACTTCAACAAGGTCGAGTGCTTCTGCTTCACCGACACGACGCTGAAGCCCGGCGAGACGCTGGACATGCCGGTCCTGTTCTACGTGGACCCCGATATCGTCAACGTGCCGGAACTGAAGGACGTGAGGACGATCACCCTGTCCTATACGATGTTCCCGGTCGAGAAGACCAAGCCGGTCGCCTCCTCGGAAGGCCAAGGGCAATAGCAAGACAATTTCGAATACCGAAGCAAATCTCGGGGGTTGATATGGCAGACGCGCACGCAAAACCACAGCATGACTATCATCTCGTCGATCCGAGCCCGTGGCCTTTCCTGGGATCGGTAGGAGCGCTCGTCACCGCCTTTGGCGGCGTCTGCCTGATGGAGTACCTGAAGGGCGGCAGCTTCCCGATCTTCGGCTTCAACATCGCCAATCCGTGGCTGTTCTTCATCGGCATCGTGATCGTCCTCTACACAATGTTCGCCTGGTGGTCGGACACGATCAAGGAAGCGCATGAGGGCCATCACACGCGTGTCGTGTCGCTCCATCTGCGCTATGGCATGATCATGTTCATCGCCTCGGAGGTGATGTTCTTCGTTGCCTGGTTCTGGGCCTATTTCGACGCCAGCCTGTTTCCCAGCGAAGTCCAGCAATATGCCCGCACCGCGTTTACCGGCGGTGTCTGGCCGCCGAAGGGCATGGAGGTTCTTGATCCCTTCCATTTGCCGCTCTACAACACCGTCATCCTGCTCCTGTCGGGCACCACGGTCACCTGGGCGCACCACTCGCTCATCCATGGCGATCGCAAGGGACTGATCAACGGGCTGGTGCTGACCGTCGGCCTCGGCATGCTGTTCACCATGGTGCAGGCTTATGAGTACATGCACGCTCCGTTCGCGTTCAAGGATTCCATCTATGGCGCCACCTTCTTCATGGCGACCGGCTTCCACGGTTTCCATGTCATCATCGGCACCATCTTCCTGGCTGTCTGCCTGATCCGGGCCATGAAGGGTGATTTCACCCCCAAGCGGCATTTCGGCTTCGAGGCCGCCGCCTGGTACTGGCACTTCGTCGACGTGGTCTGGCTGTTCCTGTTCGCATCGATCTACGTCTGGGGATCGGTCGGCGCGGTGGTCGAGGCCCACTGATCTAGCATTTAGGATTTCGATTTGGGGAGGGGCGGCCGCGGCGACGTGGCCGCCTTCTTCTTTTCGGCGCAATGATCGCCGATCGATGGACGATGCGGCCGACAATTCCCTGCCATTTGCGCATTCATGATCATGATGTTGCCGAGCTGCTTCAATTGGTCGACTGGACCGACGGCCGCATTGCGGTTACGGACTCCGACATGGACGAAATCTGGGCAATGGTGGCCGATGGCACACCGATCGAGATCGAGCGGTAAGCAATGAGCGACGACGCTTCAATGGGTGAAGATAGGGCGATCTGGCCGCCGGTCGACCCGATTTCGGCCGGCCTGCACGGCCGCTGCCCGCGCTGCGGCGAGGGGCGGCTGTTTTCCGGTTTCCTCACCGTCGGCAAGCGCTGCGTCAATTGCGGCCTCGACTATTCCTACGCCGATGCCGGCGATGGACCGGCGGTTTTCGTCATCCTGATCATCGGCTTCCTCATTGTCGGTCTGGCGCTCTGGGTTGAAGTCACGCTGAGCCCGCCGCTCTGGCTGCATCTGCTGGTCTGGATCCCGCTGGCTGTCGTGTTGTGCCTGACGGCGCTGCGGCTGATCAAGGGCGTCCTGCTCACCCTGCAATACCGAAACAAGGCGGCCGAGGGGCGGCTGGATCGCGGCGAATGAGCGAGGCGTCCATCAAAGCCGGTGGCCGCTCGCGGCCACGGACGGCATTGCTGTTCGGCCTTGGTCTGGCGCTGTTCCTGATCCTGCTGGCGCTCGGCACCTGGCAGGTCCAGCGCCTGTACTGGAAGGAAGGTCTTCTCCAGACCATCGACCAGCGCACCCATTCAGCGCCACGGCCGCTAGCCGAAATCGAGAAAGAATTCGCCGCCACCGGCGACGTCGACTACACGCCGGTCACCGTCACCGGCACGTTCCTGCATCAAGGCGAACGGCATTTCTACGCGACCTGGGAAGGCGAAGCCGGCTTCAACGTCTATACGCCGCTTGCCCTCGACGATGGCCGCTTCGTCCTGGTCAATCGCGGCTTCGTGCCTTACGATCTGAAGGATGCCGCCAAGCGCGCCAAGGCACAGGTGACGGGCAGGGTGACGATCACGGGGCTTGCCCGCAATCCGCTGCCGGCAAAGCCGTCGATGATGCTTCCCGACAATGATGTGGCGAAGAACATCTTCTACTGGAAGGACCGCGACGCGATGGCGGTGAGCGCCGGGTTGTCGGCGGGCGCCGCGCTGGTGCCGATCTTCATCGACGCCGACAAGACGCCAAATCCAGGCGGATTGCCGGTTGGCGGCGTCACCATCATCGATCTGCCGAACAGCCATCTGCAATATGCGATGACCTGGTATGGCCTTGCCGCAGCACTCGCCGCCGTGCTCATCCTGCGGCTTCGCCGTCCCGCGAAAGAGGAATGAACGCGCCCGACGTCCCCCTCTCTACCGATGCCCTTGACAGGGCGGGGGTACGCACCTCATTTCGGCTTTGATCAACCGGCCTGGATTCATGCTTCAGACAACGACCAAACCACCCCTGACGATCCGGCTTTGCCAGCCGCGCGGTTTTTGCGCCGGTGTCGACCGTGCCATCCAGATCGTCGTGCTGGCGCTGAAGAAATATGGCGCGCCGGTCTATGTCCGCCACGAGATCGTGCACAACCGTTACGTCGTCGAGGGACTGCAAAGCCTTGGCGCCGTCTTCATCGAGGAGCTCTCCGAGATCCCGGCCGAACACCGGCAGTCGCCAGTCGTGTTCTCGGCGCATGGCGTGCCGAAGTCGGTGCCGGCGGATGCCCAGGCGCGCAACCTCTTCTATCTCGATGCCACCTGCCCGCTGGTGTCGAAGGTCCACAAGCAGGCGATGCGGCATCAGCGGCTTGGTCGTCACGTGCTCTTGATCGGCCATGCCGGACATCCCGAGGTGATCGGCACCATGGGGCAACTCCCGGACGGCGCGGTGACGCTGATCGAGACAGAAGCCGATGCGGCAAAGCTCGCGCCCGCCGACCCACGGGCGCTCGGCTTTGTTACCCAGACCACGCTGTCGGTCGAGGACACCGCCGGCATCATCCGCGCCTTGCAGGATCGCTTTCCAGCCCTGCAGGCGCCGGCGGCGGAATCGATCTGCTACGCCACCACCAATCGCCAGGAGGCGGTCAAGGAGACCGCTGCCGGCGCCGATCTCTATTTGATCGTCGGCGCGCCCAATTCCTCCAATTCGCGGCGCCTTGTCGAAGTTGCGGAACGTGCCGGCGCCTCGATGTCGCTTCTCGTGCAGCGCGCCGCCGAGATTCCGTGGAATGACATCGCCAACATCTCGACGCTCGGCCTGTCGGCCGGCGCGTCGGCGCCCGAAATCATCGTCGACGAGATCATCGATGCGTTCCGGCAACGCTTCGATGTGACGATCGATCTGGCCATCACGGCCACGGAAACGGAGGATTTTCCGGTCATGCGGGTACTGCGCGATGTCGAACTGACGCGGGCCGACATGGCCTTCGTCAATGGAGCCGCGTAAGGCACATGGCGGTCTACACCGACGTTGCGGAAGGCGAACTTGGCGCGTTCCTGAAGCACTATCCGGTCGGCGAGCTCCTGTCCTACAAGGGCATCGCCGAAGGCACCGAGAACTCGAACTTTCTGCTGCACACCTCCAGCGGCTCCTACATCCTGACGCTTTATGAAAAGCGCGTCGAGAAGGCGGATCTGCCGTTTTTCCTCGGGCTGATGAGCCATCTCGCCAACAAAGGCGTGTCCTGCCCGCTGCCGGTGACCGCGGATGACGGCAGCGTCATCGGCACGCTCGCGGGCCGGCCGGCGGTCATCATCACCTTCCTCGAAGGGCTTTCGCTGCGGCGGCCGACAGCAACGCATTGCGCCGAGGTCGGCAAGGCGTTGGCGCAATTGCATCTGGCCGGTGCCGATTTTTCGATGACGCGCCCGAATGCACTGGCCATCGACGGCTGGCGCAAGCTCTGGAACGCGGCGCGCGATCGCGCCGACGAGGTCGAGCCGGGCCTGGCGGCCGAGGTCGATGCCGACTTCGCCGATTTCGAGCGGAACTGGCCGAAAGACCTGCCGCAAGGCATCATCCATGCCGATCTTTTCCCGGACAACGTCTTCTTCCTTGGCGAAAAGCTGTCCGGTCTGATTGATTTCTATTTCGCCTGCGACGACCTTTATGCCTACGATGTCGCCACCTGCCTCAATGCCTGGTGCTTCGAGAAGGATTTTTCCTTCAACCTCACCAAGGGCAAGGCGTTGCTTGCCGGCTATCAGAGCGTGCGTCCCCTAAGCGACCAGGAGAAGGCGGCGCTGCCGATGCTGGCGCGCGGTTCGGCGCTGCGTTTCATGCTGACCCGGCTGTACGACTGGCTGACCGTTCCCGATGGCGGGCTGGTGATGAAACGCGATCCGACTGAATATATCCGCAGGATGCGGTTCCACCGGGCGATCAGATCTCCTTCGGAATATGGATTGGCCGAATATGGGGTGTCATGAGCAAGCAGGTTGAGATTTTCACCGACGGCGCCTGTTCGGGCAATCCCGGCCCCGGCGGCTGGGGCGCGATCCTGCGTTTCAACGGCACCACCAAGGAGCTTTCCGGCGGCGAGGCCGAGACGACCAACAACCGCATGGAACTTCTCGCCGCCATCTCGGCGTTGAACGCGCTGAAGGAACCTTGCTCGGTCGAGCTTCACACCGACAGCAAATATGTCATGGACGGCATTTCCAAGTGGATCCACGGCTGGAAGAGGAACGGCTGGAAGACCGCCGACAAGAAGCCTGTGAAGAACGGTGAACTCTGGCAGGCGCTCGACGAGGCCAATAGGCGCCACAAGGTCACCTGGAACTGGATTAGGGGCCACGCCGGCCATACCGAAAACGAGCGCGCCGACGAACTCGCGCGCGAGGGCATGGCACCGTTCAAGAGAGGCTCGTTCAAGCCTGCAGCAGCGCCAAAGCCAGCCGCGCAGGCAACACAGCCTGCGGTCGCGAAAGCGCGGCGCTCGACCCAGAGTTATTGAGTTCCGGGAGCGGGGCGCCTCTCAGCCGAGGACCTCTATCGTGCCGATCCTCTATTATGTCACGCATCCCCAGGTTCAGGTCGATGCCAATGTTCCCGTGCCGGAATGGGGGCTGTCCGACATTGGACGGGCGAGAGCATTTGCAATGCTCGATCAGCCCTGGGTTGGGTCGATCCGACGTATCGTGTCGTCGGCTGAGCGCAAGGCGCTTGAAACCGCCGAGATCCTCGCAGCGCATCTGAGTCTTGCCATCGAGGTGAGGGAACGGATGCATGAGAATGACCGATCGGCAACGGGTTTCCTGCCGCCGCCGGAGTTCGAAGCGGTGGCGGATCAGTTCTTTGACAATCCACACGAGAGTGTTCGCGGATGGGAGCGGGCTATCGATGCGCGGCAGCGTATCGTGAGCGAGGTCGACACCGTGCTCCGCACCAATGACGCCGACGACATTGTTTTCGTGGGGCATGGAGGAGTGGGAACGCTGCTGCTGCTGTCTCTCAGTGGTAGCGAGATCAGCCGCGAAGCGGATCAGCCAGCCGGTGGCGGAAACTATTTTGCGTACGATATTGGCGCTCGCGACGTTATCCATGGATGGCGGCCGATCGACAGGCTGCCTTGATCAGCGGGCGTACACATAGGGCAGGACAGACTCTTCTGGTGGCTGTGCAGTTGCTCAAGGATATGGATGGGAGTAATATTTCCTACTATAGAGCAATGCAGTAAGGAAGCAGCATGGCAAACGTGGAAAAAATGAGCGTGGCTGTGACCCCGCAACAGGCAGCCGTCATGCGAGAGGCTGTGGAAGCGGGCGAATATGCCACTGCAAGCGAGATTGTGCGTGAAGCGGTGCGGGATTGGTTGGCCAAGCGCGAACTGCGGCATGACGATATCCGACGGCTGAGGCAGCTGTGGGATGAAGGCAAGGCAAGCGGGAGACCGGAGCCTGCGGATTTCGATGCATTGCGAAGGGAAGCTCGGCGAAAGCTGACGGAAGCCTCGCCGAATGGCCGTTAGGCTAGTCTGGTCACCTGCGGCCAAGGCGGACCTCATCGACATCTACGTGATGGTAGGCAGCGAAAACATACGGGCCGCCGATCGCTATTATGATCAGATAGAAGCGCGGGCCATGCAGCTGGCAGACCAGCCGCGCATGGGTGTTAGACGCCCGGACATTAGGTCCTCCGCTCGAATGCTGGTGGAGGCGCCGTTTGTACTGCTCTACGAAACGATTCCGGACACCGACGACGGCCCTGTTGAGTGGGTTGAAATCGTCCGTGTGGTGGACGGCCGGCGGAATCTGAGCCGTTTGTTCTAGCTGTCTATCGTATCAGCAACGCCGTTCCGTACAGCCCGAGCGCGAACACCGTGTGCGATACCAAATTGAGGGCACGGATTTGCATCGGATTGGGCCGTTTCGACGCAGCCCAGCCAGCGCCCATGCCGGGCGCCAGCAGGAACCAGCCGGCGCCGACGGTGACGATGCCGAGGATAAAGGCTGGCAGGAAGGTCGGCGCTGCAAGCCAGCCCGCTCCGGCCAGCACCACCAGGATGATGCCGTAGACGATGCCGACAAAATAGTGGAAGGCCCAGCCCAGCGCCTTTTCATGCGCGTAAGGTGCTGCATCGCCGATATCGTCGTGAAAGACCTTGTCGCGGAGATGCCAGACCCAGCGCCCGACCGGCCCCCAGTTCGGCCGTGGCTGGCCGAATGCCTTGTGGAGGAAGATGGCCCACAGGTCCATCGCCACGGTGGCGCCGATGCCAATCGCGATAGCGCGCCAGAAGATGTCAAACATCGCTAAGGTCCCCCCAGAGGCAAACCCTGGACTACAGGCGCGATCGTGGTTGCGGTCTCACGCCCGACGCCTCGCTGAAGTTCAGAGCTGTCCCAGAATATGAGCCGCGCCGGACTCGTCGACACCGGGCTTGGTCTCGACATTGAGCGCGGTGACCTTGCCATCGTCGATGACCATTGAGAAGCGCCTCGAGCGCAGCCCCATATCGTTGCTGATGTAATCGAGGCCGGTCGCCTTGGCGAAATCGCCACCGCCATCGGCGAGGAACAGGATCTTGCCCTCACCGCCGGTGAAGCGCGCCCAGGCGCCCATGACGTGCGCATCGTTCACCGAAACGACGGCGATGGTGTCGACACCGCGCGCCAGGATGGCGTCATGGTTTTCGAGATAGCCCGGCAAATGGTTGTTGCTGCAGGTCGGCGTGAAGGCGCCGGGAACCCCAAACAGCACCACCTTCTTGCCGGAGAATATCTCGGCTCCGGTAATCGGCTTGGCGCCATCGGCGGTCATCGTCTTGAAGGTCACGTCAGGTAGCTTGTCGCCAACGGAAATGGTCATGAATTCCTCGCTTGGGAAAATCGGGAAGGGTGTCTTTGCGTAGCGAACTCAACGGCTTCCTGCAACCGTTCGGGCAGGCTGGATCAAGGGAAAGGCAAAAGCCCTTCGACCGCGCCCGCCGAACTCGTCAGCGTGTAGTGAAGCCCGCCATCCGTCGGCGTCGTCGACGGGCGATTGAGGATCGGCACGGTGAAAATCAGCTTGCCGTCCTTTTCGCTGCGCGCTGGGGTGCCGAACATGTAATCCCGCTCGCCGGCAACGAAGAAATCCGCCGCCTCCGGATCGCCGGGAAGATTCGCCTCGACAATCAGCGTTTCGTGGTCGCCCGGCAGGACTTTGATGCCGAAATCGGCCCTTGCGGGCGTCGGCAATGCCGAAAAACTTGCCTTCACCAGCGCCGCGTCCTCGGCATTGTCCGGATCGGAGGCAGGATCAACGGTCAGCCGCGTCTGCACCGGGATGCAGATCGTTTCGCAGATGCCGAGAAAGATGTCGGCATCGATCACCGCCGGCTGGTTCGGCGTCGCCAGCGTGAATGTCACGGGCAGCGAAACCGGATAGTTGTAGCCTGCCCATTTGCCATAGCCGTCGTCGTGGCGCTGGGGAGCAGGAAACGACAGAGCGGCGTCGGCGATGTTGGTGCTGGCGGAAATGTCGAGCTGGGGCGGCACGCCCGCGTCGCCCGGATCGCGCCAGTAGGTCTTCCAGCCGGGCTTGAGCGCTATGTCGAGAACGCCCTGGATGCGGCCGGCGTCGTCGGGTTGGCCTGATGTCACCAGCCGGACCTTACCGCCTTCGCTGTTGTACCATGCCGATGAGGAGGCGGCGGCGGGAAGAGCGGTTGCCGACCCGATGGCGGCGCCGAGCAGCAGGATTTTCAAGCTTTGCATGGCGGTGATTTGATCGTCCGTTCGTGGCCGCGCAATGATCTCATGACCTTGCCGGTATCATATTTGCGTGACCTTGAGGGGAGAAATGCTCGAGCCGGCGGCATGGGCTTTGGTCGAATCGCGCACAGTGCATCTTTTCGGCGCTTTGGAAACGCGTTACGCTCCCTTTCATGGACTTGTTGCGCCACAAGAAGACGGCCGCCAGCCGCGGCTTTCTCGACGATCAGTTCCTGATTGCCATGCCCGGCATGAAGGACGACCGTTTCACGCGCTCGGTAGTCTATATCTGTGCGCACTCCGATGAAGGCGCCATGGGGCTGATCATCAACCAGACGCAGCAGATGCTGTTTCCGGACCTGCTCGTGCAACTGGGCATCATGAACGAACAGGAGGCGATCCGCCTGCCGGCGCAGGCGCGCGACTTCGTCGTGCGCAATGGCGGCCCCGTGGATCGCAGCCGGGGCTTCGTCCTGCATTCGGGCGACTACCGGGTGGAATCCTCGCTGACCGTTTCGGACGACATCTGCCTGACCGCCACCGTCGACATATTGCGCGCCATATCGTCTGGGCGCGGCCCTCGTCACGCGCTAATGGCGCTCGGCTATTCCGGCTGGGGCGCCGGCCAGCTGGAGACCGAGATCGCCGAGAATGGCTGGCTGACCTGCCCGGCCAATGCCGAGCTTCTGTTCGACACCGACATCGAGCGCAAATACGACCGGATTCTCGCCGCGATCGGCATCGATCTCGCCCATCTCAGCCTCGCCGCCGGACACGCCTAAGCTTCTCACGCCTGCGTCAGCGGATATTGCTCCTTCAGCGTCTTCAGCACCTGGTCGCCCGGCATCGGCGCGCCGAACATGAAGCTCTGGACATATTCGCAGCCCATCTGACGCAGCTCCAGCGCATCGCTTTCGTCCGAAATGCCCTCGGCGACGACGGACAGGCCAAGTTCATGCGCCATGTTGACCATCGATTTGAGCAGCACCGCGCGCTTCGGCGTGTTGTCGTCGACGAAGCTCTTGTCGATCTTGATGGTGTCGAAGGGGAAACGCGTCAGATAGGCCAATGACGAATAGCCGGTGCCGAAATCGTCCAGCGACAGGCCGATGCCGAGCTGCTTCAGCTTGGTCAGCACATGGGCGGTCTGCTCGGGATTGTCCATGACAAGCGATTCGGTGAGTTCGAGCCGGAAGCAGCGCGGCTTCAGATTGGCGCGCGCGATGACCGAGCGCACGTCGCTGACCAGGTCGCGACGGATCAGCTGGCGGCTGGACAGGTTGACCGAGACCGACAGCGGCGCGTCGCCGATCTGTTTTTGCCAGCCGGCGAGGTCTTCCGCCGCTTGCTGCATGGCGAACAGGCCAAGCTGCACGATCAGCCCGCAGCTTTCGGCGACCGGGATGAAATCCGCCGGCGGGATCATGCCGCGGCGTGGATGGTCCCAGCGCAGCAGGGCCTCGAAGCCGGCGACGCTGCCATCCTCGAGCCGCACGATCGGCTGGTAGGCGAGCGTGAATTCGCGCCGCTCGATGGCGCGCCGCAGGTCGGATTCGAACTGCAGCCTGTCGGTGCCGACGGTGCGGAAGGCCGGGCGGAACGGCTCGATCCGATCGCCGCCGAAGCGCTTGGCCTGATGCATGGCCAACTCGGCATCCTTGACCATGTCCTCGGCCGACATTTGCGGCGAGTTCCAGGTGATCAGTCCGATCGAGGCGGTCAGCACGATCTCGCGCTTGGCGAAGGTGATCGGGTTGTTGATGGCATGCTTGATGGCGTCCGCGACGGCAGCGATGCGGGCCGGGTCCTGTTCGGACAGCAACATCAGCGCGAACTGGTCGCCGGCAAAGCGCGACAGTGAATCCTTCGGCTTGAGCAGCCGGTGCAGACGGCGTGCAATGGTCAGCAAAATGGTGTCGCCGGCCGAGATGCCGAGGCCGTCATTGACCTGCTTGAAACGGTCGATGTCGATGACGAAGACGGTCGGGCGCACCTTTTCTTCGGTGCGGGCGATCGAGATGATCGCTTCCAGCCGGTTCATCAACAATTCGCGGTTCGGCAGCCCGGTCAGATTGTCATGCACGGCATCGTGCAGCAGCCTTTCCTCGGATTTCTTCTGCTCGGTGACGTCGACCATGGTGCCGACGCAGCGGATGACCTCTCCGTCCGATCCGATCACCGGGCGCGCGCGCAGCGAAAACCAGTGATAATGGCCATCGGCGCCGCGCAGTCGGAAGTTCTGTGACACCCGGCCGCGCCGGTGTTCGAGCACCACGTCGAGCGTCGTGCGGAACGTGTCGCGGTCGTCGGCATGCAGCACCGGCAGCCAGTTGCGTGCGGCACCACCGAGGCTGTTGGGCGCTAGGCCGAGCTGGATGCTGACATCGGGCTTGGTGACGACGCGGTCGCGCAGCACGTCCCAGTCCCAAACCGTGTCGCCCGATCCGGCCACGGCCAGCGCCTGCCGCTCGAGGTCGGAAAACAGGCCCTGATGCAGCGCGCCGCCGGCAAAGGCATGTTGCATGACGGTGAAGCCGATCAGAAGGATGATCAGGATCAGCCCGCCGCCCAACGCGGGCTGGGCGATATCGTTGTCGAGCATGCCGGTGATCGCCATCCATGATCCGCATAGCCACAACAGCACCATGACCCAACTGGGCACCAGCATGATGGCGCGGTCGTAGCCGCGTATGCCGAGGAAGATGATCAGGCCGAGCCCGGTCAGCGCGGTGGCGGCGAAGGACAGCCTGGCGATGCCGGCGGCGACCGCCGGGTCGACGATAGCGACGCCGGCGATCAGCACCAGTCCGAGGATCCAGACCAATGCACCGTAGCTGAAATGGCCGTGCCATCGGTTGAGGTTCAGGTAGGCGAACAGGAACACCACGAAGGTTCCCGCCAGCGCCACCTCCGTTCCCGCCCGCCACATCTGCTCGTTGCCGGGCGAGATTTCGATGATCTTGTTGAGAAAGCCGAAATCGACGCAGATATAGGCCAGCACCGCCCAGGCAAGCGCTGCGGTCGCCGGGAACATCGAGGTTCCCTTGACCACGAACAGGATGGTCAGGAACAGCGCCAGCAGGCCGGCGATGCCGATGACGATGCCGCGAAACAACGTGTAGGAATTGACCGAGTCCTTGTAGGATTCCGGATCCCAGAGATAGACCTGCGGCAGCTTCGGCGAGGCCAGTTCGGCGATGAAGGTGATGACCGTGCCGGGGTTCAGCGTCACCCGGAACACGTCGGCGTCGGGGCTGGTCTGGCGGTCGAGCGCGAAGCCTTCGCTGGGCGTGATGGCGGCAATGCGGGTCGAGCCGAGATCCGGCCAGAAGATGCCGGAATTCACCAGGCGGAAATGCGGTGCGACGATCAGCCTGTCGAGCTGCTGGTCGGTGGTGTTGGCGAGCGCGAACACCGCCCAGTCGCCGGTCGAACGCGCGTCATTGGCCTCGACCTCGATGCGCCGCACGATGCCGTCCGGACCCGGAGCGGTGGACACCTGGAAATTCTCGCCCTGGTTCCGGTAGATCTCGACGGCACCCGAAAGGTCGAGCGCGACATCGTCACGGGCAATCTTGATCGGTTCGACGGCGAAGGCCGAGGTCGCCGCGCACAGCGTCAGGATTGTCGCGAGGACAAAGGCGAACAGCGGCCCGTTTCGCAGGAAATTCGTCAAAAATCAGTCCTTCGTTCCAACGCCCGGCGGATCGTCCGCGATCCGGGCGTAGAGGTAGTGGTCCTGCCAGATGCCGTTGATCCTGAGATAGGATCGCAGAAGTCCTTCGCGCCGGAATCCGGCTTTTTCAAGCACGCGGATCGACCGGGCGTTGTCGGGAATACAGGCCGCTTCGATCCGGTGCAACCTCAGCGTATCGAAGGCGAAGCGGGTCACCACCTTGACCGCGTCGGTCATCAAGCCGCGGCCGCCAAAGCGCTCGCCGATCCAGTAGCCGACATGGCCGCTTTGCGAGACGCCATGGCGTATGTTGCCGAGCGTGATGCCGCCCGCCAGTTTGCCGCTGCTCCTTTCGAAGATGAAGAAGGCGATGGCCGTCCCTTGCGCATAGTCTTCGCGGTAGCGGCTGATGCGCAGCCGCCATGCGTTGCGGTCGAGTTCGTCGGGAGTCCAGCGTGGCTCCCAAGGTTCGAGGAAGGCGCGGCTTTCGCCGCGCACCGCCGCCCACTCGCGGTAATCATTGGTGAATGGTACGCGTAGCGTGACGCGGTCGCCTTTCAGCGCCGGCAGATCACGGCGGAAGAAAGGGAGCGCGAACATGGCGCTTTGAGGGGCTTAGACGGCGAGCTTGCGGGCCGTGGTCTGCGTGCCTGCGAGCGATTCGAGGATCGTTTCGTATGGCGCCAGTGTGCCCACAGGCCCGACAGCGGTAAGCGTCGGCTTGGTCGAGAACAATCGCGACGACAGATCGGTCAGCCGCTCGATCGTCAGCGCCGCCAGCCGTTCCATCAGTTCCTCCTTGGCGATCGGCCGGCCAAACAGAAGCAGTTGCCGTGCGATCTGCGAAGCCCGGCTGGCCGGGCTTTCGGCGGACATGATCAGCCCGGCGCGATACTGGGCACGCGCACGGTCGAGTTCTTCCTGCAGGATTTTCTCGCCGGCCTTCTGCAGTTCGTCGATGATGACAGGCACCAGTTCGGCGATGTCGCTCTGGCCGGTGGCGGCATGGACGCCGAAGACGCCCGTGTCGGAAAAGCCCCAATGGAAGGCATAGACCGAATAGCACAGGCCGCGTTTTTCGCGGACCTCCTGGAACAGGCGCGACGACATGCCGCCGCCGAGGATCATCGACAGCACCTGCGAGGCGTAGAAGTCGCGCACATGATAGGCGCGGCCTTCGAACCCCAGCACGATCTGCGCATCCATCAGGTCGCGATCCTCGCGGAAGTCGCCGCCAACATATTGCGCATATTGCGGGATGGTGCTGTCGGCCTTGCTGCGGAAGCCGCCGAGCTGCTTTTCGACCTCGCGCACGAAATTATCGTGCTTGATGTCGCCGGCAGCGACGATCACCATCCGCTCGGCGCCATATTGCCGTTCGATGAAATCGTGCAACTGCTTCGAGGTGAAGGATTTGACGGTTTCCGGCGTGCCAAGGATCGAGCGGCCGATGGTCTGGTGGCGAAACGCCGTCTCGGTGAAGCGGTCGAAGACGATGTCGTCGGGCGTGTCGTGCGCGGCGCCGATCTCCTGCAGGATCACATGCTGCTCGCGTTCGAGTTCCTGTGGGTCGAACTCGGACTCCTGCAGGATGTCGGCAAGAATGTCGACGGCCAGCGGCACATCGTCGGAGAGCACCCTGGCATAGTAGGAGGTGGTCTCGACGCTGGTGGCGGCGTTGATCTCGCCGCCGACGTCCTCGATCTCCGAGGCTATTTCGAAGGCGCTTCGCCTTTTCGTACCCTTGAACGCCATATGCTCGAGCAGATGGGCCATGCCATGCTCGTCGTCACGTTCATTGCGGGCACCCGACTTGACCCAGGCTCCAAGGGCAACCGATTCGATGCTTTGAAGGGTTTCGGTGGCGACTGTCAGGCCGTTCGACAGACGGCTTACCTCAACACCCATATGGCTACTACTCCCTAACGCGCCGCCCGTGCACGGCGGCCGACGTAATCTTCCACCATTTTCAGGTCGGATGGAAGTACCGTGTATTTTTCCTCCGATGTCATCAACCCACCTAGCCATGCGGGCAGTGCGGGCGACACGCCGCTGGCGGCTTCGACGGCGGCCGGAAACTTTGCCGGATGGGCGGTGCCCAGCACCACCATCGGCACCGCGCCTGACGCCTTGCCCGCCGCGACATGCACGGCTGCCGCGGTGTGCGGATCAAGCAGGTAGTTGCTGGCCGCGAGCGTCGAGCGGATGGTGGCGGCGACCTCGTCCATATCAGCGCGGCCGGCATCGAATTCGGACCGCATCCCGGCGATTTGCTGGGGTTCGATGGTGAAAGCGCCGGACTGCTTCAGGCCGTCCATGTAGCGCCGCACGGTCGCGGCGTCGCGGCCTGAGGCCTCGAACAGCAAGCGTTCGAAATTGGACGACACCTGGATGTCCATCGACGGCGAGGTGGTCGCAAAGACGCCTTTGGTGCGGTATTCGCCGGTCGCGAAGGTCCGCGCCAGGATGTCGTTGTCGTTGGTGGCGATGACCAGCCGTTCGATCGGCAGGCCCATCTTCTTGGCTGCGTAGCCGGCGAAGATATCGCCGAAATTGCCGGTCGGCACTGTGAAGGAGACCGGCCTGTCCGGCGCGCCGAGCGACAGCGCCGAGGAGAAATAGTAGACGATCTGGGCCATGATGCGGGCCCAGTTGATCGAATTGACGCCAGAAAGCGCAACCCGGTCGCGAAAGCCATGATCGTTGAACATGTCCTTGAGCAGGCCCTGGCAATCGTCGAAATTGCCTTCGATCGCCAGCGCGTGGACGTTTTCAGCCGTCGATGTCGTCATCTGCCGCTGCTGCACCGGCGAGACGCGACCGTGCGGGAAAAGGATGAAGATGTCGGTGCGGCTGCGCCCGGCAAACGCATCGATTGCCGCCCCGCCGGTATCGCCCGACGTGGCGCCGACGATGGTGGCGTGCTGATCGCGTTCGGTAAGCACATGGTCCATCAGCCGGGCGAGAAGCTGCATCGCCACGTCCTTGAAGGCGAGCGTCGGCCCGTGGAAGAGTTCCAGGATGAAGGTGTTGGGGCCGGTCTGCACCAGCGGGCAGACGGCCTCGTGGCGGAAGGTGGCATAGGCTTCGCGCACCAGGCGTTCGAAGACGGGTGCGGGGATTTCGTCGCCGAGAAACGGCGACAGCACGCGGATGGCAAGATCGGGATAGGCAAGGCCGCGCATGGCGCGGATCTCGGCCGCGGAAAACCGCGGCCACTCGCGCGGCACATAGAGCCCGCCGTCGCGCGCCAGGCCAGCCAGCACGGCGTCGGAAAATCCAAGAACGGGGGCTTCCCCGCGGGTACTCACATATTGCATGTCACAAATCCGTTACTGCTTGGCTTTTCCGTCCACCGCAAGGTGGTTAATTTCCGCGCTGGCTCAGTCGCATTTTTGCCGTGCGGTTGATATACGTCACCAGCTTTGCGAGAGGGAAGTGCAGTTTCATGGCGTTTCGTACATTCAGTGGTCGCTTTTTGGCGGGTCTTGCGCTCACCGGCTTTATGCTTGCCGCCGCCGGCTGCCAATCGGGCGACAATGGCATCCTGAACCTCGGCATCGGCAAGAAGGACCCAACGGCGCCACCTCCGCCGCAGGATCCCAAAATACTGGCCAGCCAGTTGCAGGCCTATTGTCCGAGGGTGACGGTGCGAGACGGCACGGCATTCTACAACACCTATTCCAAGGACGCCCAGAAGCCCAAGCCCAGGCTCAAGAAGACGGGAGACGCCGCGCAGGACGCCGCGGCTCAGGCTGAGGCCGACGCCGCCGCTGCTACTCCGCCCGACGAGTCGGCGAACATCATCTACCAGGCATCGGTCAGCGACGTGACACGCGACTGCAGCCGTGCCAACGGCCAGTTGACGATGAAGATCGCGGTCGCCGGCAAAATCGTGCCGGGACCGAAATTCTCGCCCGGCACCATCACCATGCCGATCCGCACCGCCGTGATGCATGGCACCGAGGTCCTTTACTCGCAGCTTCACCAGTATCAGGTCCAGGTCACCGACCCCTCGGTCGCCACCCAGTTCGTCTTCACCGATTCCAATGTCGTCGTGCCCGAGCCGACGGCGCAGGACTATCAGGCCTTTGCCGGCTATGATGAAAACGCGCCGAAGGCAACGACGGACAAGCCGAAGAAGACCCACAGGAAGAGAGCTCCGGCGACGAATTAAGCGACGAACACAAGACATGGGCGGGCTATGTGAGGCCCTCCGGCCATTCTCTGGCCCCATGGACAACGGCGATGATTTCAATGTCGCTGCCGCGCACCCGGTAAACAACGATGTAGGGTGTCCGCGCTATCACAAGCTCGCGGGTTCCGCCCGCTCGCCCCTTGCGTCCGATCATGGGATTTGACGCCAAGAGTTCGTCGGTGCGGCCAATTAGCTAGATCATTTCAAGCTCAATCGTCATGGCGCAATTATCGCAGAGCCATCAGGGTTTTGAAACGAAAAACCAGCCCCAAAATTGCAGCATCGCATCGTACAACTCTGAAGCACGAGAACGGTAGGCCGGCCGGGCGAGAAAAGTCCCGCCACGAGGGCGGAATTCAATCATACCTCAGGCATCCGCCGACCACTCCGACAGCGCCGCGACCACGCTTTTCAGCTCCGCCCATCGGCGGATCACCGTTTCGGCGCCGGCCTCGGTCAGCGCGTCGGCATGGCCGGGATAGCTATGGGTGGCGCCGGTGAAGCCGATCACCCGCATGCCGGCCGCCCTGGCGCCGTGGACGCCGTGCACGGAATCCTCGATGACGAAGGTGTTCGACGGGTTTGCGTTGAGTTTCTCCGCCGCGAACAGGAACACGTCCGGGGCAGGTTTGGTTTTTCCGGTCGGTGTTTCCATCGCGGAAAAAATGCGGTTCTTGAAGAAGGGCATCAGGTGAACCTTCTCCAGCATGAATTCGATCCGCTCCGAGCGTGAATTGGAACAGATGCAACGCTGCATTGTCACCGCGGCGACTGCCTCGCGCGCGCCATCGATGGCACGTACGTCGCTGCGCAATTTACGGTCGACCAGCTCTTCGGCGCGGTCGATCAACGATACCTGGAATGGGATGCTGGACTTCTCCTCGACCCGCATCATGATGTCCTTGAACGTCAGACCAGCGTAGGTCTCGGCGAGTTCTTCCGCGGAGATTTCGTACCCGGCTAGGGTCAGTAGCTCCGCCTCGACGCGGGCGGCGATGATTTCGGAATCGACGAGCACGCCGTCGCAATCGAAGATGACAAGGTCTGGCTGGGGCATGGTGATCCGGACAATGGGAGGATGAAGGGGCCTCGGGAGGCTCAGGCGGCGCGGCATACACCAACAGGGCCACCTTCGCAAACTCTGCAGTCTTCACCGAATATTTACGCTGATCGGTAACCATAACGGAGAGTAAACAGTAACGCGTGCCTTGGGTGTCAGAATGTCTGCCGTGCGTCTTCTCGACGAGCTATCCCATGCTCCCCAGCAATCCGAATGGCTGGACACGATCCTCAAGGGCGATTGCGTCGCCACGCTCGACCGGCTGCCCGAAAAGTCGATCGACGTCATCTTCGCCGATCCGCCCTACAATCTGCAGCTCGACGGCGACCTGCACCGCCCTGATCAGTCCAAGGTCGACGCCGTCGATGACGACTGGGACCAGTTCGAGAGTTTCGAGGCCTATGACGCCTTCACGCGTGCCTGGCTCCTGGCGGCGCGGCGGGTCCTGAAGCCCAACGGCACCATCTGGGTCATCGGCTCCTATCACAACATCTTCCGGGTCGGCGCCAAGATGCAGGATCTCGGCTTCTGGATCCTCAACGACGTGGTCTGGCGCAAGACCAACCCGATGCCGAATTTCCGTGGCCGCCGCTTTCAGAACGCGCATGAGACGATGATCTGGGCTACGCGCGACCAGAAGGGCAAGGGCTATACCTTCAACTATGAAGCGATGAAGGCGTCCAACGACGACATCCAGATGCGTTCCGACTGGCTGTTTCCGATCTGCACCGGCGGCGAGCGGCTGAAGAACGACAATGGCGACAAGCTGCACCCGACGCAGAAGCCGGAAGCGCTGCTCGCCCGCATCATGATGGCCTCGACCAAACCGGGCGACATCGTGCTCGATCCCTTCTTCGGCTCCGGCACCACCGGCGCGGTCGCAAAACGCCTCGGCCGCCATTTCGTAGGCATCGAACGCGAGCAGGCCTATATCGACGCCGCCAACGAGCGCATCGATGCGGTGCGGCCGCTGGATGGCGCGGATCTCACCGTGCTTACCGGCAAGCGCGCCGAGCCGCGCGTCGCCTTCGTCAGCCTGATCGACACCGGGCTGATGATGCCGGGCGCGACGCTCTATGACGCCAAGAAGCGCTGGGCGGCCAAGGTGCGCGCCGATGGCACGGTGGCGATCGGCGACAGCGCCGGCTCGATCCACAAGATCGGCGCCGAAGTGCAGGGGCTGGATGCCTGCAACGGCTGGACCTTCTGGCACTATGAGCGCAGCGGCGGCCTCACCCCGATCGACGAGCTTCGCCGCATCGCACGGCTTGGCATGGAGCGGGCAGGGGCCTGAGCCCTGCCAATGGTTTCGAATTCCGTTGGTTCAAAGGTTCAACGGATCGCTGGAATCACGCCTTGATTCCGAGACGCTCAAGGTCTGCTTGAAGCGTCTTCGCATCGGTGAACAGCACCGACTGCCAGCCGGCCGCCTTGGCGCCGTCGACATTTTTCTGGCTGTCGTCGATGAACAGCGTGGCCGATGGCTCCAGCCCGAATGCGGCGACGTGATGATCGTAAATGCCGCGATCCGGCTTGATCATGCCGATCTCGCCGGAGATGGTGACGCCGCGTGGCCGGTCGAGAAAATCGAAGCGCTCGCGTGCCTCGGCCAGCGTGTCGCTGGCGAAGTTGGTCAGCATGGTCACGTCGTGGCCGCCCTCGATCAGGCCGACCATGATGGCGACGCTGTCGTCATAAGCGTGCGGCACCATTTCGTGCCAGTGGCGGCGGAAACTGCGGATGTTTTCCGCGTGTTCGGGATGGTCCGCGATCAGCAGCGCCTCGGCCTCTTCCCAAGTCCGGCCGCGGTCCTGCTCGATGTTCCAGTCATGCGTGCAGACATTGTCGAAGAACCACTTTCTCTCCTCGGCATCCGGAATGAGGCGGCTGAACGGAATGTTGGGATCGTAGTGGATCAGCACCCTGCCGATGTCGAAAACGATATGGCGTATTTCAGTCATGGGGCCTCTTTGCATGGTGTGGTGACGGCTTTTTCGTCGCGCCGGGTATCGCAGCCTCGATTGCCTTTTTCATGACAGTGGGCAGCGCCTCGCCGGAAATCTCGTTGGCGAGCGACCAGAAATGCCCCTCCGGCGCACCACCTTTGATGTGGGCGTGAAAGACTTCGAGTTCGAGAGCGAAATGCGTGAAGACATGGGCAATCTGGCCGGCACGCCGCCAGTCGGCAGGGAAAGGCGCGGCCGCTTCCGTGGTGCCCCCATCGATCCGCGCGGTCCAGCCTGTCGTCGGCACTTCGGTCATGCCGCCAAGCAGGCCCTTCTCCGCCCGTTTGCGCAGAAGAATGGCACCGTCGCCCCGCACGGCGACGAAGGCAGCGCCGCGCCGCAGGGGCTTGTCGGCCTTGGGCAGGCGCACTGGGAAGTGCTCGGGATCGCCTGAAACGACCGCGCTGCAGTCTTCGCGCAGCGGGCACAGCATGCAGCGCGGCCGGCGCGGCGTGCAGATCGTGGCGCCGAGGTCCATCATCGCCTGGGCGAAGTCGCCCGGCCTTGTCCCTGGCACCATGCGCTGGACATAGGCACGGATCTCGGGCTTGGCCTCGCTCAGCGGCGTGGTGATCGAAAACAGTCGGGAGATGACGCGTTCGACATTGCCGTCGACGACGGCGGCAGGGCGGTCGAAGGCGATCGCCATGATGGCCGCCGACGTATAGGCGCCGATGCCGGGCAGTTCTCTCAACCCCGTCTCGGTGTCGGGAAACCGGCGGCCACGCAGGGCCACCAGATCGGCACAAGCCTTGAGATTGCGGGCGCGGGAGTAGTAGCCGAGCCCGGCCCAGGCTTTCATCACATCCTCGGTCGGCGCCGCGGCCAGTGCCTCGACATCGGGCCATTTCTCGACGAATACCTTGAAATAGGCCTTCACCGCTTCGACGGTGGTCTGCTGGAGCATGACTTCGGACAGCCAGATGCGGTAGGGATCGGGCCTCACGCCGCGCGCATGCTCAGGAGGTGTGATCCGCCACGGCAGCTCACGGTGATGCACATCGTACCAGCCGAGCAGGCGGGACGCGATATCCCCGGATGCGGCTATGCTATCTCTAGATGCGGTCTTGCGGGTCTGGTCTGCTGGTGCCATTGATCGGGAATTGGCCTTGGCCGATACTGATGAAGGTCGTGGCTGGAGAACGTACATGGCAGGGAGAACGCCCTACGGCAATCCCGTCCCGGTCAGCGATCTCGCGACCAAGATCCTCGATCCGGTCCTGCGCAGGCGGGCCGGCATTTCGATCGGCCTCGTCCAGTCATGGGAAGAGATCGCCGGGCCACGGCTGGCCAGCCACTCGCGCCCCGAAAAAATCCAGTGGCCGCGCCGCATGCATGAGGACGATCCGTTCGAGCCGGCGGTGCTGGTCATCGCCTGCGAAGGCATGGCGGCGCTGCACTTGCAGCACGAGACCGGTGAGATCATCAACCGGGTCAACGCCTTCCTCGGTTTCACCGCCATCGGCCGCATCAGGATCCTGCAGAAGCCGGTGACAGCCGACAAAGGAAGGCGCAGACCGGCCCTCAGGCCGCTGACAGCGGCCGAGAAGACGAAATTGTCGGGAACCGTCGGCCTGGTCGACAATGATGAGTTGCGCGCCTCGCTGGAAAGACTTGGCGCGACCATTATCGGGGAGAGGAAGGCATAGACCCCCTGAAGAACGTCATGGATTTGTCGTCAATATCTCGCATTCGTGATCGCCCTTGTCAGGTTTCGCGATTGGATTGGGGATCGAGATGCCTTAATTCGCGCCAACTCTCGCCTTTTCGTGCCTTTGCATTGCAAAATCCAACCCTTGTCAGGTGATTCGTATGAACCGTCCCCCGTTCGGCCAAAGCTTGTCTCGCAGAAACGTCCTGTCTTCGCTGGCCGCCATTCCGGCGGTCGCCCTGCTCGCCGCCTGCAGCGACTCCGGCGAGGAAGCGAAGGCCGCGGATGTGAAGCCTGCGAACCCTGCCACTCCCGCGAAGCCCGCCACGCCGGCCGCCGCAACCGCGCCCGAAGCCCAAGGCACCGTGGATATGGCGGAATTGCTGAAACCCGGTGCGCTGCCCGACAAGCAGCTTGGCAAGGACGACGCCAAGGTCACCATCGTCGAATACGCCTCGATGACCTGCCCACACTGCGCGCATTTCGCGGAGACCACCTTTCCGGAACTGAAGACCAAGTACATCGACACCGGCAAGGCGCGCTACATCCTGCGCGAATTCCCGTTCGATCCGAGTGCCGAAGCCGGTTTCATGCTGGCGCGCTGCGCCAAGGATAACTATTACCCTATGGTCGACGTCCTGTTCAGGCAGCAGGCGAACTGGGTTGGCGTTCAGAACACCAAGGATGCGCTGCTGCAAATCTCGAAGCTCGCCGGTTTTACACAGGAGTCCTTCGAGGCCTGCTTGACGGACCAGAAACTTCTGGACGATGTGAGATCGGTCCAGAAGCGCGGCGCTAATGAATTCAAGGTCGACTCGACGCCGACCTTCTTCATCAACGGTAAGACTTACAAAGGGGCGATGTCGATTGAGGAAATGTCGGCCATCATCGACCCTCTGCTCTGATGTCCAGTCAGCACTGAGGCGGCGGCGCTTCGGCGTGCGCGGCTTCTTGTCGTGCCGCGAATTCCTTTTGCAAAACCACGGATATCCGCTTAGTGGGCGGCGCGAATGAAGTTTTCGCGCCTTCGCCTCCTCGGTTTCAAGTCCTTCGTCGAGCCCGGCGAGTTCGTCATCGAACGCGGACTGACCGGCATTGTCGGGCCGAATGGCTGCGGCAAGTCGAACCTGGTCGAGGCGCTGCGCTGGGTGATGGGCGAAAGCTCCTACAAGAACATGCGCGCGTCCGGCATGGACGATGTCATCTTTTCCGGCTCGGGCACGCGCCCGGCACGCAACACCGCCGAAGTCACGCTTTTCCTCGACAACAGTGATCGCTCGGCGCCCGCTGCGTTCAACGATGCCGATGAATTGCAGGTGTCGCGCCGCATCGAGCGCGAGGCGGGCTCGCTCTACCGCATCAACGGCAAGGAGGCGCGCGCCAAGGACGTGCAGCTTCTGTTCGCCGACCAGTCGACCGGCGCGCGTTCGCCGTCGATGGTAGGCCAGGGCCGTATCGGTGAACTGATCCAGGCCAAGCCACAGGCGCGCCGCGCCCTTCTCGAAGAGGCGGCCGGCATTTCCGGCCTGCACACGCGCCGCCATGAGGCAGAGCTGCGGCTGAAGGCGGCCGAACAGAACCTCGAACGGCTGGACGACGTCGTCGGCGAACTGGAAAGCCAGATCGAAAGCCTGAAGCGCCAGGCGCGCCAGGCCTCCCGCTTCAAGAACCTGTCGGCCGATATCCGCAAGGCCGAAGCAACGCTGTTGCATCTGCGCTGGACGCTGGCCAAGACCCAGGAGGGCGATGCGCGCTCGGCACTTGCCGTTGCCACGGCGCTTGTCGGCGACCGCGCCGCCGCACAGATGGCCGCCGCCCGCGAGCAAGGCATCGGCGCTCACCGCCTGCCCGATCTGCGCGACGCGGAAGCCGCCGCAGCCGCCGCCTTCCAGCGCCTGTCGATCGCCAAGTCCCAGATCGAGGAGGAAGCCGGCCGCATCCGCGCCCGTCAGAGCGAGCTCGAACGCCGGCTTCAGCAACTCGACGGCGACATCGCGCGTGAGGAGCGCATGGTCCGCGACAATGCGGATATCCTCGAACGCCTTCGCAGCGAGGAAGCCACGCTCAATTCCGAAAATGCCGGTGCCGCCGAGCGCGAGGCGAGCACCCGCGCCGCCTTCGGACAGGCGGCATCGACGCTTTCGCAAAGCGAAGCCAAGCTCGCCACGCTGACCGCCGAGCGGGCAGAGGCTGCCGCCGCGCGCAACCAGATCGAACGGACGCTGCGCGACACCGCCGAGCGCCGCGACCGCTTCGCGCGTCAGCTTGCCGACGTCGACCGCGAATTGTCGGAGATACTCTCCAAGGTCGCCGGCCTGCCGGATCCGGCCGAGAAGCGCGTGCTGGTCGAACAAGCCATGGCGCTGCTGGAGGAAGCCGAGGCTGCCATATTGGAGGCCGAACAGTCGGTTATCGATGCCCGCGCCACCGAAAGCGCTGCCCGGCCGCCGCTTCAGGATGCCAGGGCCGAGCTGGCGCGGATCGAGACGGAAGCGCGCACGCTGGCCAAGATACTCAATGCCGCCAGCGGCGACCTTTTCCCGGCCGTGCTGGAACAGATCAGCGTCGAGCGCGGTTTCGAGACGGCGCTGGGTGCGGCCCTTGGCGAAGACCTCGACGTGCCGCTCGACCGCAGCGCGCCGGTGCATTGGGGCGAAAGCGGAATCCAGTCCGGCGACGCGGCTCTGCCCGAGGGCGTCAGGAGCCTTGCCAGCGTGGTTCGCGCCCCGGCACAGCTCGCCCGCCGCCTGGCGCAGATCGGTATCGTTGTATCAGGCGATGGCCGCCGCCTGCAGGCCCTCCTTGCTCCCGGCCAGCGGCTGGTCAGCCGCGAGGGCGCGCTGTGGCGCTGGGATGGCTTTACCGCCAGTGCCGACGCACCGACCGCCGCCGCACAGCGGCTGGCGCAGAAGAACCGGCTGGCTGAGCTCGATGCCGAGGCGATACAGGCGACGCTTGTCCTGCGTCAGGCCGAAGAAGCGTTGGCGCAGGCCGAACAGGCGCTTCGCCTGGCGAGCGAGGCCGAGCGCAATGCGCGCCAGGCCGGTCGTGAAGCCCAGCATCGGCTGGACGCTGCCCGCAATGCGCTGGCTGAGGCCGAACGGGCCGGCGGCGAATTGCAGAGCCGCCGCGCCGCACTGGATGAGGCGCGTGCGCGCATCGTCGACAGCCATGAGGAGACCTCGGCGGCCTTCGCCGAGGCGGAAATGCTGCTGCAGGACGCGCCCGATCTCGGCGACCTGCAATTGCAGCTCGAACAGTCCTCGGCCAATGTTGCCCGCGACCGCGCCACGCTTGCCGATGCGCGTGCGGTGCACGAGGGTCTGCGGCGCGAAGCCGAGGCGCGCGCGCGCCGGCTCGATGCCATTGGCGCCGAGCGCGGCAACTGGCTGGAGCGGGCTGAAAACGCCTCGACACAGATCGCATCGCTTGGCGAACGCAAGGCCGAAGCCGAGGCCGAACGCGAGCGGTTGGCGGATGCGCCCGATGAAATCGACGCCAAGCGGCGCGCGCTGCTGTCGCAGCTCACCGAGGCCGAGACTTTGCGCAAGGCGGCGGCCGACCGTTTGCAGGAAGCCGAGAACCGGCAATCCGAACTGGACAAGGCCGCCACCGGCGCCATCCAGTTCCTGGCCGAGGCGCGCGAGACCCGCGTTCGCGCCGAAGAGCGGCTGACCGCGGCCGACGAACGTCGGCTGGAGGTCGAGGCACGCATCCAAGAGACGCTGAACACGCCGCCGCATCTGGTCATCCGCCATACCGGTCTGGAGGCTGACAGCCCGATGCCTGATATGGCCGAGATCGAGCGTCAGCTCGATCGGCTGAAGATCGAACGCGAACGGCTGGGCGCCGTCAACCTGCGCGCCGAGGAAGAGCAGAAGGAGCTTTCCGACCGGCTCGAGGCGATCGTGTCGGAACGCGAGGACATCATCGAGGCGATCCGCAAGCTCAGGCAAGCAATCCAGAGCCTCAACCGCGAAGGCCGTGAGCGGCTGCTTGCCGCCTTCGACGTCGTCAACAGCCATTTCCAGCGGCTGTTCTCGCATCTGTTCGGCGGCGGCACGGCGGAGTTGCAGCTGATCGAATCCGACGATCCGCTCGAGGCAGGGCTCGAAATCCTGGCCCGCCCGCCCGGCAAAAAGCCGCAGACCATGACGCTGTTGTCCGGCGGCGAGCAGGCGTTGACGGCGATGTCGCTGATCTTCGCGGTGTTCTTGACCAATCCGGCGCCGATCTGCGTGCTCGATGAAGTCGACGCCCCGCTCGACGATCACAATGTCGAGCGCTTCTGCAATCTCATGGACGAAATGGCAGCCACCACCGAGACGCGCTTCGTCATCATCACCCACAACCCGATCACCATGGCGCGCATGAACCGGCTGTTCGGCGTGACCATGGCCGAGCAGGGCGTCAGCCAGCTGGTGTCGGTCGACCTGCAGGCGGCCGAAGCGATGCGCGAGGCGAGCTGACGCGTCGCGCGCCACGCCGGCCCGTCTGGCTAAAAATAGGTTCGCGGCGCGACAAGGTTGTTCTGCTGGCGAACATAGAAACAATAGAAGCCGAATGCCGCGGCGAACCACATGAAAGCCTCACCCATAGCCAGCCGGTTGTTTGAATTGGTAAGGATGGTTAGGGCGAAGAAGACCAGTGTTGAGATGTAGCAGGACCATGCGGCCGGAGCGATAAGTTTGGCCCGCATGGCCAGCAGAACCTGCCTGGCCGACCAGGTGTAGAGAAAGGCGAAGAACGCCAGTCCGACCACACCATAACGCACGGCAATCTCCAGATAACCGTTGTGGAAGACGTTGAAGATCATGGGATGATAGGTTCTGTGCTCCCATTCGGTCAGCCAGCTGGAACTGGCTCCGAAGATCGGGTGGCGTTTCCAGATCTCGATCGCATCCGCCCACAGCATCAGCCGTTCCTTGGCTGCAAATGGAACCGTATCGCTCGCGATAGCGCGGTCGAAGGCCGGGAGGACGCCATGCCTCAAGACATCCGGAACCAGGGCCTTGGCGAAGATCATGGTGTCGCCGGCGGTGGACGAGAAGATGTTGTGTGTTGCTACAACGCCGGCCGCCACGATCGCCAGCACGCCACCCGAAACCAACAGTTCGCGGCGATGGCCTCTCGCCAGGGTCATGACCGCCAACAAGAGCAGGACCAGCGCAAGCGCAAGCCAGACACCCTTTGACCGCATCCCAATGATGTTGACGAGGGTAAACAGCAGGACGGCTGTCGACAGCGCCCAATGCAGGTTTTTGGTTGCTTTCCTCAGGTCCGTTCTTTGGGCCGTGTATGCCATGAATTGTAGCGTGCAAAGGAAAATGAAACCGGCCGCCACCGACGCGTGGATAGGATTGTTGAAAAGCCGCGGCGCCGGTTGGATACCTTGCAGCATGTCCGAATAGGGGGTGTCCGCCGCCAGGAAGACAAGACTGAGGATCATGAACCAGAGGACGAGCCGCGCGGGCTGCCTGACAAACAGCAGAAACGCGAAGCCGGTCGTCGCGTAGAACAGCGGAAACAGGTAAATGCCTTCGGCGCCACCCAACTGGTGGGTGCCGAAATAGACGATCGCCAGTCGGATGAAGACATAGAGCGACCAACCTATGCACAGACCGCCGACCCAACCGATCAGCGGTTTGCTGTAGGTCCACAGGTCCACCCTGAACCAGCGGACGACTGCGACCAAGGCCAGCGCCAGCCCCGCATAGCGGTAGGTGTCGGCCTCGCGCCAGACCGCGGAGACCAAAGCGAGAATAGCGAATGCCGCAAGCAGCAGAAGCAGGGTGTTGCGCGGCGCGTCGCCCCTGGCGTAGTCCGGGGTTTCTCGCGGCAGAGGGGGCCGCAGCAGGACGTGATGCAGGCGGCGCAGCTCGTCGCTGGCCCGCAACGCCCCGGCGCGTAGCCGGCTCGGCCCGCCAAGCCTTGCGAATTTGTAGCTTCCCGAGGGACCGGCTATGCCGGAATTCTTGCTGCTTGCGGCGAAGCCAAGCACGTTTTGGCGGACCGAATAGACTTTCAGGCCGGTATCCCAAAATCGTTCGAGTGCGACATCCCATGGCATTTTCATTACGGCGAGCGCCGACAACAGTCCCCGCGCCCCCTCCCGCGTAACCAGATAGGCGGCCGCTGAGCCTTGCGGGCCATGCAGCGCGCGACCGATCTCGTCGCCTTCCGTCGTCTCGACAGCGCGCATGAAGAAGCTCATGCGATGGTTGATCAGCTTTATGACGTCGAAATCCGGGACCGCCGCGATGATGGCCTCGATGCGCGGTATGGTGTTTTCGCTGAAGAGGACGTCGTCCTCGACAATCAGGCCATGGGCGCCGCCACCGGCCAGGAACGTTTCCAGCGCTTGGATATGGCTGCGGTAACAGGCATATTCGCCGGGCAGAATGTCGCGCCCGCTTAGCTTGCGCGCGGTTGGAAGATCGATCTCCGTCCATTCCTCTTTAGCGAGGGCGTGGCCGTCGATGGCGGCAATGCGCTGCAAGGTCAGGCCGGCCGCCTCGGCGCTGGCGACCAATTCGCTCCAGCGACCGGTCTCGCGATCGAGGTTGATGGCGAAGATAGGAAGGTTCATTGAAGTTCCATGTTGAGCCGCCACCCCTCTTGGTCGATTCTTCGACGACCTTGTATGGAAAAGAGGGAGATGTTCAATACTATTCAGACCATGTGCAAAGTGACGATCCCCGTTTGCCGCGATTTGCACTGGGAGGCTCGAGCCACTCCAAACCCCTTCGGGCCAAAAGTGTTACCCCATGTCAACCGTAACCCATGTGTCCGGAACGGACCTTAAAGGGATGGCTGGGGTTCTTGGAAGCCTCTACCAGAACGGCGTCGACACCCTCTACCGTATCCATGGCACGTCAGAACCGTGGACGATTGGAACCGAGGCGTCCTCCGGCTGCATCCGCATGCTCAACGAGGATATCATCGACCTTTATGACAGAGCCTCCAATGGCGCCACTGTCGTTGTCCTATAGGATATTCCCGCCCTGGAGAACGAACGGATACCAGCCCGTCGGACGCGAGTCGACACGGACGAGCATGGCAAAAATCCAGCTGATGAAGTCAGAAATCATATCTGTTTCCTTGCTGTTCCTTAGCTAACGGTGTTCGTCGTTGCAGCCCCGGTCGCGCAGACTGTCGCTGCTGATCCCGCGTCTTGACAAGACTCCAGACCACGCCGGCGCCGATGATCGCAAAGGTAATGACGAGCGAGAAGGCGGCCGGGAACTTCTCAAGGCCCAGGAGATCGGCGACGAAGATCTTCGAGCCGATGAAGATCAGAACGATAGCGAGCGCGGGCTTCAGGTAGCGGAAGCGGTGGATCATCGCCGCAAGCGCGAAATAGAGGGCGCGAAGGCCGAGGATCGCAAAGACGTTCGAGGTGTAGACGATGAACGGATCGGTTGTGATCGCGAAAATCGCAGGGACGGAATCCAGGGCGAATATGACGTCGGCCACCTCGACCATCACCAGCGCCATGAAGAGCGGCGTGATGAACCAGCTCGCCTGGCCCGTCCCGGGATTCGTCTTTTTGACGAAAAACCGTTCGCCGTGGTGCTCGTCGGTGATGTTAAAGCGATTGCGCATGAAGCGGAAGAGGACGTTCTTCGACAGGTCGGGTTCTGCCTCCTTGACGATCAGCATCTTGATGCCGGTGATAATCAGGAATGCGGCGAAGATATAAAGAACCCAGGCGAACTCGGCGACCAGCATCGCGCCGACACCGATCATGATGGCCCGCAGCACCAAGACGCCGAGGACGCCCCAGAAGAGCACCCGGTGTTGGTAGATGGGCGGCACGGCAAAGAATGAGAATATCAGGGCAATGACGAAGACATTGTCGAGCGCCAGCGTCTTTTCGACGACGAAGCCTGTCAGATAGGCGAGGCCGGCGTCGGAGCCGAGATACCACCATACCCAGCCACCGAAGGCGAGCCCGAGCGTGACATAGAGGCCGGAAAGCATCACGCTTTCGCCGACGCCGATTTCCTTGTCCTGCCTGTGAAGAATTCCAAGGTCGAACGACAGAATAGCAATGACGAGGACAAAAAAGCTCGACCACATCCACAGCGGCGTTCCTAGCCACTCGACGAACAAAAATGAGAAACTCAAGGGCAATCCCCTGTCGGCACGAGCTGTCAGAAAATCGGTCCGACATCGCAAGAGTGCGAGGCTCTCACCAGAGGGGCCCGGACCAGCGGGTTGGTACCCACTTGGGATTCATTTTCTGGCGATCAAGGGTCCGGCGGGACTTTTATTGGGGCCGTAAGATTTGGCTCGGAGTCCCGCTTAGGCTTCTTCAGGGCGGCTATTTTGGTAGCGTGCCGTTATTGGTCCGGCTGTCTCGTGACGGCGGCTTCGCCCATGGCGGCTTCCGCCACGCCGGAGACTGGAAGCATGTCAATGTCTCCTCCGCGACGGCAGGGTAAAGCTGGGTCTTGCCCGCCTCGGCGAAGGCGCAGAGAGCAGTTGGCTGGCAACGGCTCTCTCTTCATCGGTAGGGATTACAAGAACCTCGACGCGTGAATTGGCAAGGCTGATGATCTCCTCGCCTCTTCTATTCTGGTCATGATCGATACCGACGCCAAGCCAGCCGGCAGCAACTCCGATCTTTTCCCGGATCGATGGCGCGTTTTCACCGATGCCGGCGGTAAACACCACCGTATCAAGCCCTCCAAGGGCAGCGGCCAGCGATCCGATCTCGCGCCCGATGCGATAGACGAATAGATCGACCGCCTCGGCGGCGGCAGGGTCGTCCGAGCCGATGAGCGTCCGCATGTCCCCGGATATTCCCGACACGCCGAGCAGGCCTGACTGCTCGTAAAGCAGTGCGACCAATTCACCGACCGACAGCTTCCTGTCCTGCAGGAGGTGGAGAATGATCCCCGGGTCGAGCGCGCCGCAACGCGTGCTCATGATCAGGCCATCCAGCGTCGAAAACCCCATCGTCGTTGCAATGCTTCGTCCGGCGTCCATGGCGCACACGCTGGCGCCGCTGCCGAGATGGGCGACGATTGCCCGGCCGCCGGCGCCGGCGCCATAGCGGTCGCGCAGCCGCGAGGCGATGTGGCTGTAGGATAAGCCGTGAAAGCCGTAGGAAACGATACCCGCCTCGGTCATCGCACGTGGAATGCCGTAGATCTTCGCAACGCTCGGGCGGGTCGCATGAAACGCTGTGTCGAAGCATCCGACCTGCATGGCTTGCGGGAGGAGGTCGGCAGCCAGTGCCACGATCTCGAGATTGATCCGCTGATGGATCGGCGCCAACGGCTCGAGCCGGGCGAGTGCGTCGAGCGCGGGCGCATCGAGCAGCGTCGCTTCGGTGAAGTCGCGGCCGCCATGAACGATCCTGTGCCCCACGCTGTCGATGCGGCGCAGGAGTTCACGATCGGCCAGGAGGGAGGCTACGGCAGTGAATGCTTCGCCGATATCGATCGGTCCATCGCCCAGGCTCCTGAAGATCTTCGGCCTGTCACCCGCGGCCTCGGCATTCAGTTGCGGATGTCCGCCAAGCGAGGCGATGTTGCCGCGCAGCAGCGGGGGGAGGCCGTCGCGTGCCTCGAAGACAGCGAACTTCAGGCTGGAGGAACCGCCGTTCAGGACGAGGAAAGCGTCAGTCATGGGCCGTCCGATGTGCTGTCAACGCAGTTCGCTGAAGACGGGGCATCGGCTCAAGCCGGGCGGATTTGCACCACATCCAGGTCCTGATCCCACTTCCAGTCAAGTATCTCCGGCATATCCTGCCCATGGGCGCGAATATAGGCTCGATGTTCAAGCAGCTTGCTGTCCATCGCCTGCTTGAGACCGACTTGAACGCCCTTGAGTTCCGGAACGCGTTCAAGCACGCTCTTGACGAGATGGAAACGGTCGAGGCCGTTCAGAACGGTCATGTCGAAGGGCGTCGTCGTCGTGCCCTCTTCTTTATAGCCACGCACGTGGATGTTGTCGTGGTTGGTGCGCCGATAGGTCAGGCGATGAATGGCCCAGGGATAACCATGATAGGCGAAGATGACGGGTTTGTCGGCGGTGAACAATGCGTCGAAATCCCGATCTGGCAGCCCGTGCGGATGATGCTCCTTGGGCTGCAGTGTCATCAAATCGACGACGTTGACCACCCTGATCCTGAGTTCAGGGACGTGATGCCGGAGGATCTGCACGGCCGCAAGCGTTTCGAGGGTCGGAACGTCGCCGGCGCACGCCATGACCACGTCCGGCTCTTCGCCATTCTCGGTCGATGCCCAGTCCCAGATGCCGATCCCTGTCTTGCAATGGACGATGGCCTTGTCCATTGACAGCCACTGCCACGACGGCGGCTTGCCAGCGACGATGATGTTGACGCGGTTCCATGTCTGCAACACGTGATCGGTCACGCAAAGCAAGGTGTTGGCGTCCGGCGGCAGGTAGACGCGCACTATGTCGGCCTTCTTATTGAGGGCGACGTCGATGAAGCCGGGATCCTGGTGGCTAAAGCCATTGTGTTCCTGATGCCAGACATGGCTCGACAGCAGGTAGTTCAGGGAGGCGACCGGCCGCCGCCACGGAATGTGTCGGGAGGCATCCAGCCATTTCGCATGCTGGTTGAACATGGAATCGACGATATGGATGAACGCCTCGTAGCAGGAAAACAGACCGTGCCGCCCGGACAGCAGGTAGCCTTCAAGCCAGCCCTGGCAGGTATGCTCGGAGAGGATTTCCAGAACCCTGCCGTCGCGGCCGAGATGAACGTCTTCGGGCAGGATCTTTTCCATCCAGGCGCGCTCGGTGACTTCGAATACGTCCTGAAGCCGGTTCGAGGCGGTCTCGTCGGGACCAACGATGCGGAAGTTCTTCGCCGCCTGATTCAGTTCCATCACGCCACGCAGGAACTTGCCCATGGCCCGCGTCGACTCCGCTTTCACCGCACCTGGCTGTTCGACCGCAACCGCATGGTCGTGCAGCGCGGGCAGATCGAGGGACTTGCGCAGCAGGCCGCCATTGGCATGCGGGTTGGATCCCATGCGCCGCGTGGCCGCGGGCGTGGTGGCGCGGATCGATGCGATAGCGGCGCCGGCATCGTCGAACAGTTCCTCAGGTCGATAGCTTCTCAGCCACTCCTCAAGCAGCTTCAGATGCGCCGGGTTTTCGGCGAGGCCGGATAAGGGAACCTGGTGCGAGCGCCAGAATCCTTCCGTCTTCAATCCATCCACCTCTTTCGGGCCGGTCCAGCCCTTGGGGCTTCGCAGGATGATCATCGGCCATTTCGGTCTCGGGGCCGATACCTCGGAACCATCGCGCGCCGCACGCTGGATCGCCTGGATGCGGTCCAGCGCATCGTCGAGCGTGGTCGCCATCCGCTCATGCATAAATGCCGGATCATGCCCCTCGACGAACAGCGGTTCATAGCCATAGCCAATGAACAGCGCGCGCAATTCTTCTTCGGGAATGCGGCCCAGGATGGTGGGATTGGCGATCTTGTAGCCGTTCAGGTGCAGGATCGGTAGCACCGCACCATCACGTGCCGGGTTGAGAAACTTGTTCGAATGCCATGCGGTGGCAAGCGGTCCGGTCTCCGCCTCGCCGTCGCCGACGACACAGGCCACGACGAGATCAGGATTGTCGAAGGCAGCACCATAGGCATGAGATAGTGCGTAGCCCAGTTCGCCTCCTTCGTGGATCGAACCCGGCACGTCGGGAGCGGCGTGGCTAGGAATCCCGCCTGGAAATGAAAACTGTCGAAACAGCCTGCGCATTCCCTGCTCGTCCATCGAAATGTCTGGATTTAATTCGCTGTAGGTGCCCTCCAGATAGGTGTTTGCCACCATGGCCGGGCCGCCATGGCCGGGACCGCAGACATAGATGACGTTCGTGTCTCGAAGCCGTATGGCGCGGTTGAGATGGGTATAGATGAAGCTCAGGCCCGGAGACGTTCCCCAGTGACCGAGCAGGCGCGGCTTGACGTGCTCCAGCCGTAGTGGCTCGCGAAGCAGCGGATTGTCGAGCAGGTAAATTTGGCCAATCGTCAAATAGTTGGCGGCGCGCCAATAGGCATCGATGTCACTCAGTTCGTGTTCGGACAACCGGCTGGTGGGGATAGGTATTGTCTTGTGCTGGGTCATGCCTGTCTCTCGTTGCCGGTTGGGAATGCCGCCGGATCGCGACGCGCCCGCGCTTATCGAACCCTAGCGAATGGACGCGTTCGCGCACCATTCAGTCCGTCATTGTTCGGTTGACCTTCTAGATGCTCGATCGTCGGGATTGCGTGCTCCTTCGGTTCCATGGAATCCGAACTTGGGGCCAACCCAACGAGCTTCGCCTGCGTCGCACTCGTAGTCCATTTTCGAACCAAGCGTCGTCCATGACGAAGCGCTCATATGAGGCCGAAATGAATACGAAGGGTCGGCCGGCGATTCTATCCTGACGGGAGTCTCGGTGGAACGCGGCTTTGCCGACATGGTTTCAGCTCCAGTTCATTCCCCAAGGAAGAGCTGGGAAAAGAGGCTCGCTGAAACTAGGCGCTCTCCCAGAGCCGCGGCATTGATTTGCATCAAAGTGGTGGCGCACGGTTGGGCTAGACTGAACGCATGAAAATCGCGTTGGCTCAGCTTCGATTATGGGCGGCCGTGATCCTCCTGATCGCGGGCGGTGCCGTTGCCGCTTCTGCAATTGGCGCCGATGCCGGCGTCACAACTGACGTTGCGACGCTCACGACGAGCGCCTTGCACAAGGTGATGGGTCACATCGCGTTGACAGACCAAGACAACCATCGCGCGCCATGTGATGGCTGCCTGGATTGCGTGCACTCGACCGGCTCCGGCTGTTGTGCTGCAGGCATTTCCGCCGGCGAATGCGGCGTTCTTCACGACGCGCCGGTTGCCGTCCGCTTCATGCCGGGCAAGGCTTTTCAGGCAACGGGCATCGACCCCGAGGCCCTCCTGCGACCTCCCCAGACCTTCGCCTGATATCGCGCCGTCGCGGTGCTCGGGACTGTTGAATCCAGCAGTGCCATCAAGTCCCCATAACGAGCGAACGATCCGCGAAACCACACCGGTAGCGGCGATCCGGGCTGCCTTGCGCATCCTGAATTCGCCTGTCGGTTTTCACATCAACGACAAGGAAACAGCCATGAAAACCCACCTTCGATTGATCACGCTTGCCGTATGCGCAACCCTGTCGGGTGCGGTTTTTGCCCAGACAGATCCGCACCATCCGGCGGCCGACG
Organism: Mesorhizobium sp. M1338; assembly: GCF_040318045.1. Lineage (NCBI taxonomy): Bacteria > Pseudomonadati > Pseudomonadota > Alphaproteobacteria > Hyphomicrobiales > Phyllobacteriaceae > Mesorhizobium > Mesorhizobium sp. M1338. The sequence goes on from NZ_JAMYLL010000004.1 coordinate 80,611, forward strand.
CATCACAGACCACGACAACGGCACCGGCCGCGGAGGCGATGCCTGGCGGGTCGCCCGAGCAGTGCACGGCAATGATGTCCACGATGCGGAAGATGATGCCCATGATGGAGAAGATGGCTCCCATGATGCAGCAAATGATGCCGATGATGCAGCAGATGATGCCGATGATGCAGGGCGGGATGATGCAGGGTCAGGGCGGCATAACGAACATGCCGATGGACACCGCCAACATGTCAGAGGCCTCCAGAAATTATATGGAGGCGATGAAGCGAATGGACGCGCCGATGATGCAGGGCATCCAGGCCGGCGATCCCGATGTCGCGTTCGTCCAGGCGATGATCCCTCATCACCAGGGCGCCATCGATATGGCACGGGCGGTCCTGCAATTCGGCAAGGATGATCAGGTCAAGGTTTGGGCCAATCAAATCATCACGGCTCAGCAGTCCGAGATCGCCGCCATGCAGGAATGGCTCAAGCAACACGCGAAGTGACAGGAGGAAGATATGGACAAACTCAGTGTCCTGTCCGTCGGCATTGCGCTGGGCGTGACGTTGGCCCTGATGAGCATGCTCTGCGCTTTGGCCGTCGCTGTCTGGCCAGAGGCAACATTCGATTTCTTCGGCGCCATCATGCACGGGCTCGACCTCAGCGCGGTCAGGTCCACGGCGCCGATGAGCCCCGTCCGAGTTCTCTACGGCGTTCTCGGGCTTGGCATCGTCGGGCTGCTGGCGGGTGTCGTTTACGCCTCGATCCACAATGTCGTCGCCACAGGGCGCCGGTAGGCAAGTCAAGGTTCAGCCCATGAAAGCCCCAGTCAATCCATGGACGACGTCGTCCGTCACTCTTGCTCTGGCGGGGATGATCATCGCCGGGATCGGATTGTATTTCATCGCCCTCAGGCCACCCCTGCTGCCCGAGGACGTCCGCTATATCAACCTCTCGGCGGCCGAACTCGAAGCCATCGGTCCACGGCTTGCCATGTGGCTCACCCAGGTTTTCCGGGTGCTCGGCGGCTACGCCTTGGCCACCGGCGTTCTCTTGGTTGCGCTGGCAATCACCGCGTTCCGCGCGCGCCATCCGGTCGCGGTGGCCGGCGCTCTGATCGGAGGAGCGTCGTCCATCGGCTTGATGTCGATGGTCAACTTCACGATCGGCTCCGACTTCAGGTGGCCACTGTTCGCCTGCGCGCTGGTCTGGGCTGTGAGCCTCATCACGTATGGGCTCGAAAGCTCCCGCAACGACAATCGATGACAAATAAGGAACCCATCCCATGAATACCAACAACGTTCACCGCATGTCGGGTCCCCCGACCGGGTCCGAACCAGAACCGGAGGCAGGCGGATTTTGGGCCTCGAAAACCGGCCTGGTCACGATCGCTTTCCTGCTGATCGCCGCGTTTTTCCTTCTCACTGAGCACCGGGCGCATACCTTTGGTGTCCTGCCGTTTCTGTTGCTGCTCGCCTGTCCTCTGCTTCACATGTTTCACCGCGGGCACGGCGGTCACAGCGGTCATCCAAGGCACAAGGAACCCGAGCCGGGCGCGCAAGACAGCAACACCCACCATAAAGGAGTATGACGATGGTCGAGCAATCTCCTGCCTACGGCCTCTGGGGCCTGGTCATAATCAATTCGGCGATTTTCATCCTGTTCGCATTCAGCTTCTTCAAGCCGCGGACCGGCCGCGACTGGCGTTCCTTCGGTGCATTCAGCGCCTTCCTGGTGGCGCTGTTTGCCGAGATGTATGGGTTCCCGTTGACGATCTACTTGTTCTCGGGGTGGCTGCAGTCAGGATACCCCGGCATCGACTGGTTCTCGCATGATGCCGGTCACCTTCCGGAAATGATGTTCGGCTGGCGTCTCAATCCGCATTTCGGCCCGTTTCACGTTCTTAGCTTCATCCTGATCGGCGCCGGTTTCATGCTGATCTCGACCGCGTGGCGAGTGCTTTACGACGCGCAGCATCACAATCGCCTCGCAACGGACGGCCCATATGCTTCCATCCGGCATCCGCAATATGTCGGCTTCGTCCTCGTCATGGCGGGATTCCTCGTGCAATGGCCGACGCTGCTGACGCTGGCGATGTTCCCTATATTGGTCGGCATGTATGCGCGGCTTTCCTTCATCGAAGAGCGTGAAGCGAGAAAGGAATTCGGCGACGCATACGACCGTTACGCGGCCCGTGTGCCCGCCTTCTTTCCGCATGTGACCAGGTTGTTCGGTTCGGCCGGCGGGCGCAGTGCGCCCTGATCGCACCGGCTCATCGCCGACGCGTTTGAACCTGATCTTTATGCGCTGAACGAAACAACGAAACTTCCAATCGAAGCGAGGAAATCATTATGAAACGTCGAGATATCCTGAAGGGCGCGGTGGCAGGCGCCGCAGTTTTTGCAATCCCATCGAGCTTGCTCTCGGCAGCCTCCGCCAGTCAGTCAGACGGCCAGATGCTTGGCATCTCACGCCGCACGATCGAGGTGAACGGCAAAGCTGCAAGCGTCTTCGGCCTGCAAAGGGCCGACGGCGCGCCCGGCCTGCGCTTGCGGGCGGGCGACGCCTTCAACGTGCTGCTTCGAAACGAGACTGCCGAGCCGACGATCATACATTGGCACGGGTTGACGCCGCCGTGGCCGAGCGACGGGGTTGCCGACGCGCCACTGCCGCTCATCGGCGCTCGCGCCGATCGCGGTTTCGATTTTCCGGTCGGCGAGCCCGGCACCTTCTGGATGCACGCCCATACCTTGCAGGAACAATTGCTGCTCGCTGCGCCGCTCATCGTCGCCGATCCCGCCGATGATGCAAAAGACGAGCAGGAGGTTGTCATCCTGCTCCACGATTTCTCGTTCTCATCGCCTCAGGAGCTGCTGGCCGGGCTGCAGAGTAAGAACACCGGCGGCTCCATGCCGATGGACGGAATGGATATGTCGGGAGCGCAAACCGACGCCATGGCAGGGATGAACGATGGCGGCATAATGGCTGATATCAATGACATCGAGTATGACGCCTATCTGGCCAATGACCGGTCCCTGAACGACCCCGAGATAGTCCCGGTCGAACGGGGCGGACGCGTGCGGGTCCGGATCATCAACGGCGCCACGGCGACGGCGTTTACAATCGATTTCGGGGAACTTGAAGGCGAACTGATCGCGGTCGACGGTCAGCCTGTCGAACCGGTCAGGGGCCGGCGGTTTCCGATGACAATGGGGCAGCGCATCGACGTGCGCCTGCAGCTGCCGCGCGACCTCGGCTCCTCCTTTCCGATCCTGGCGCTGCGCGAGGGAAGCAAGGAACGCACCGGAATTGTCCTGCGCCCGGCGGGGGCCGCGGTGGCCAAGCTCGGGACGGCGGCGGATTTCGATGCTCCGGTTCTCGACCTGGCGCTTGAGGCGCAACTTCGGGCAATGTCGCCGTTTGCATCACGCCCTGCCGAAAAGACGTTCGAAATGGCGCTGACCGGCGATATGGCTGCCTATCGCTGGGGACTCGAAATCAGTGCTCCCATCGTTGTGGACAAGGGCGATCGCGTCGAGGTCACGCTGCGCAATGACACCATGATGGCCCACCCAATGCATTTGCACGGCCATCACTTTCAGGTGGTCGCGATTGACGGGCAGCGCTTCCGGGGCGCCGTTCGCGACACCGTGCTGGTGCCGCAGATGCGCTCGATCACCATCGCCGTCGATGCTGTCAATCCCGGCAAATGGGCCTTCCATTGTCACCATCTCTACCACATGGCGAGCGGCATGATGTCGACCTTTGCCTACCGAGGCTGAAACAATTCAGACGGTGCGATCGCCCCGAACCGCGGCACGGAGAACGATGATGAAAAAGGTCAATCTGGAAGTGCGCGACCTTGTCGGCATGATGGATTTCGCGGCGGTCGAAAAACGTCTGGCGGCTCTGCCGGGCGTCGCCGGTGTTGCCATGAACGCGGGGTCTACGACCGCGACCGTCGAATTTGACGAGGGGCAGACGAGCCCGGAAGCCCTTGCTCTGGAAATCAAGGCCTGCGGCTTCCATTGCCGTGGCGAGGTCGTGCCGCGGTATCTGTGCATTCCCGGCAGCACGACCATTCCGCCGGGGTATCCGCAAGCAACCTCCGGGCATGTCGTGCATGATCACGCCGAGCACGATCATGGGGGGCACGCCGCCATGACTGAACCCGGTGCAGCGGGTCCGAGGGCGATTGCAGATAAGGCACCGCACGACGCCATGGCCCATGAGATGGGACACGGCGCCGGCATGGACATGCAGGGCATGGTCAAGGACATGCGCAACCGCTTCTTCATCAGCCTGATCTTCGCCTTGCCGATTTTCGCCATGGAGCCGATGGGTCTGGGCGAACCCTGGTTGCGCCCACCCTTCGGATTGAGCGAAGACGTCGCGATGTTCTTCCTTGCCAGCGCCGCGATCCTCTATCCGGTCTGGCCCTTCCTTGTTGCCGCCTGGCGAGCCCTGCGCAACGGCGTCCTCAACATGGCCGTGCTGGTGGTGCTGAGCGTCGGCACCGGCTACCTGTTCAGCCTCGGCGCGACCTTCTTCTTCGAGGGGCAGCAATTCTACGAGGCCGCGAGCGTCCTGCTCGTGTTCATTCTGCTCGGCCACTGGCTAGAGATGCGCGCCCGCGCCGGGGCCTCGGCCGCGATCAGGGCCTTGCTCAACCTCGCCCCGCCCAGGGCCTCAGTCTTCCGCGATGGCAAGGAGATCGAGGTTGCGACCGCGGACATCGTGCTCGGCGACATCGTGGTCCTGCGACCCGGCAACAAGCTTCCCGTCGATGGCGAGGTGATCGAGGGCACGTCGACGATCGACGAATCCATGCTGACCGGCGAGTCGATGCCGGTGACCAAGAAGATCGGGGACAAGGTCATCGGGGCGACCATCAACAAGAGCGGCACGCTGCGCTACCGCTCTACCAAGGTGGGTGCCGACACGGCACTTGCCCAGATCGTCAAGCTGGTCCAGGAGGCTCAGAACTCGAAGGCCCCGGCGCAGTTGCTCGCCGATCGCGCCTCGCAATGGCTGGTGCTCGCCGCGATCCTCATTGGGCTTGCGACTTTCGCCGTCTGGTTCTGGTGGCTCGGCCAGCCTCTGCTGTTCGCAATGACCTTGACCATAACCGTCTTCGTCATCGCTTGTCCCGATGCGCTCGGCCTCGCTACACCCATGGCCGTCATGGTCGGCACCGGCCTTGGTGCCGCAAAAGGGATTCTGTTCAAAAACGCAGCCGCTCTCGAGGAGGCGACCAAGCTCAACGTAATCGTCTTCGACAAGACCGGCACGCTCACCATGGGGCAGCCCAAGGTCGTCGAAATCGTCTCGGCTGCCGGCGTTTCGCCCGACGAGGTTCTGCAGGTCGCAGCTGCGGTGGATCAAGGGTCGGATCACCCGCTCGCCGTCGCCATCGTCCAGCGAGCCACGGCTATGAAGCTTCCCAAAGTGTCGGGCTTCCTGAATATCGAAGGCAAGGGCACCAGTGCCACGATTGGTGGAGACCAGGCTTTCCTCGGCAACCGGCGCCTCATGGACGAGCAGAAGATTGATCTTCTGGCGTTGGGCGAAACAGCCGAAGCGCTAAAGGGCGAAGGCCGCACCGTCATCCATGTTGCACGGTCCGGCAAGCTGCTCGGGCTGATCGCGATCGCCGATACGCCGCGCCCGACGGCCATTGCAACGATTGCCAAACTACACGAGCAGGGCGTGCGCGTGGCCATGCTCACCGGCGACAACGCCGGCACCGCGAAACGCATCGCCGACGCACTCGGCATCGACATCGTGCTCGCGGACGTGCTGCCAGGGCAGAAGGCGGAAAAGATCAAGGAACTGCAAGGCCAGGGCCTGAAGGTCGGCATGGTCGGCGACGGCGTCAACGACGCGCCGGCTCTGACGCAAGCCGATGTCGGCTTCGCCATCGGTGCGGGCACCGATGTCGCTATCGAGAGTGCCGACATCGTGCTGATGAGGAGCGATCCCTACGATGTGGTCGGGGCGATGACGCTCTCGCGCGCCACGCTGCGCAAGATGCACCAGAACCTGTGGTGGGCGGTCGGATACAATCTCATCGCCTTCCCGATCGCGGCGGGCGTGTTCTACCCGTTCCTGCTGAGCCCCGAGCTAGCGGCGCTGGCAATGTCGGGCAGTTCGGCTCTCGTGGCCATCAACGCCCTGCTGCTCAAGCGAACCAGGCTAGAAGGCATTCGACCTGCCGCCGCATCGACGACCGAAGGCGTCGCTCATCAGCACCCGCGCGGCTCGCTGGCATGAGCGTGCCGATGCAAGCTCGCCTGCCCACGTCTCGATGGAGCCTGGGCGCGATCCTGGCCTCGGCCTTTGTCGTTGCGCTCGGCTACGGAATTGTCTTGCCGGTCCTGCCGATGATGGTCGAGCGGCTTGCCGGGTCCACCGACCCGGCATTCAATGCGCGGCAGATTGGCCTTTTGACCGCTGCCTATGTCGCTGCGCCCGTGGTCGCCGCTTTCCTCTGGGGGAAGTGGTCGGATCTCATCGGTCGCAGACCTGTCCTTGTCATCGGCCTGATCGGCTTTGCCATGACCTTGGCGGCATCGGCGCTGGCACCGAGCTTGCCCGTTCTTTATATCGGGCGGATCCTGAATGGTGGCTTCGCGGCAGCCGTGGGGCCAACGGCTCTTGCGTTCATTGCCGACACCGAAGGTGAGGATGATCGCCGCACAAGAATATTCGGCTGGATGAGCATGGCATCGATCGCGGGCTTTCTGGTCGGGCCGATGCTCGGCGGGCTCGTGGCAGAACTGAAACTTGACTTGGGCGTGGCGGCTGTCCCGCCACAGACCATTCCCTTCCTCCTTGCGTCCGGCCTCGCTGTGGCGGCAGCTCTTGGCGTGTGGTCTGTGCTGCCTGGACACATGCTGCCCGGCCCCCGTGTTGAGACGAGCAAACCCGGATCCTCAATGTTCGTATCTGGAGAGATACGGCTGCTCGCTCTTGCCGCCGTGGCCGCGGCAGGGCTTGGTGCATTCGAGGTCGGGCTCACGCTGCGAAACGTTGAACTCGCAATGGGTCCAGCCGCGCTCGGCCTCATGTTCGCGACATGCAGCGTTGTGATGTTTGCGGTCCAGGGCCTCGTCTTTTCGCCGCTCGTCAAACCGGCAGCGACGAGGCTGCTTGTGGCGCCTGCCTTCCTGGTGATGGCGATCGGTCTGGCGGTTATGCCGACACTTGCCGGACTCACGGAAATGCTGCTTGCGGTTTCCGTTGTTTCGGCTTCGGCCGGCGTGATCAGCCCTTTGCTCGCCTACTGGGTGTCGCGCATCAGCGCACGAAGCCAAGGTATGGAACTCGGCATCCAGTCGGCAGCTGTCAGCCTCGGGCTGTCAGTGGGCTCCGCGGCCGCCGGCCTGCTGTTCAGTTACCACGATCTGGAAGGCGCCGCCTTCCTCGTCGCTGCCGCAGCCATGGGTCTCGCCGCAATCGCAAGCCAGAGGCTGCGGCTACCGCCGGTGCCAGAGCGGGCCGACCCTTTGGTCGTTCCCGGAAGGAGTGCTCCCTAGCGGGCAGTCTCCCACCAAATATGCTCCTCCCCTTCGGGGCCGCTCAAGCATCCGGCGTAGGCTCCGGACCAAATTCTTTCAGCCAGCCGCCTTCAAATCCCGCCCGCTGCAGGCCGCTGCGGATATACCGGCACGAGCGCATCAATCGCCACAGTAGCCCGCTGCATTCGTTCTCGATCATGAGCACGACGGGACCTTCGTTGAGGCCGAAATACCAAGGCGAAACCCACCATCCAAAGGCGTTTCCGGATGTTCCCGGATGCGTGGGATTGAAGGCCGCCTTGAAACCATAGGCATTGGCGGCCTTGAGCTTGGCCTGGTGGATGCAGAAGCTGATCGCCGGTCGGACGATTTCGGGAGCAAACGGCAAGGAGGCGGCGACGGACCACGGAGCGAGCGTGCCATCGTCGGGACCATACGGGACCCCCCGCCCGACATAGCCCTCGAACCTGCGTTCGATGCCGTTCAGCTTGAGCGTGGAAGGGCCAGGACCCTCGCTTGCGGTGATGCCCCAGCAGTGTTCGCCATAACCCTCGAATCCACGCGGATTTTCGACTGCGTAACGTTGATGGACGAAGGTGGCGCGTCGGCTGTTCTCGAAATAGTCGCTTCCCTTGCTGCGCATGAAAGCATCCTGCAAGCCCCGAAGATCGATCCATACGTGCGAGAGCTGATGGATGAACAGCGGTCCCGCATAGAGATAGTCGTAGCCGTAACAGTGCTCCCATCTGAAGGTCGAGGTCCAGGCCGTGTAGCTGCTCCAGGGCAAGGGGTGTGTCGGCGAACCTAGCCCCAGGACATAGAGCAGGAGCGCTTCGTCATAACCTTCCCAGCGATACTTCAGGAATCCGTGCTCGGGTGTCCAACCATGGGTGACGGTCTCTCCCCCATCCTGCGCCCAGCGCCAGTCGGCTCGGTGATAGAGCGCCTCTGCCAACGTGCGGATCTCGGCTTCGGCCTCGGTGTCGGCATCGAAATACTGCCCTGCAGCCAGCGCGCCCGCCAGCAGGAATGTGCTGTCGATCGTCGACAGCTCGCATTGCCAGGCCCGCCGGCCAGTTTGCATGTCTAGGAAGTGATAGTAGAAGCCACGATATCCCGTAGCGTCTGGCTCAGGGCCTTGTGGACTGTTCCAGAAGAAGCGCAGCGTTGCCAAACTGCGTCCCGCTGCCGCGCTTCGACTCATGTATCCGCGCTCGACTCCCACTGGATAGGACGCCAGCGCAAGGCCGGTGGCCGCGATGCTTGCGGGCCAATTCGCTTCAGTCTTGTCCAGAACGAGACCGTTGGCGGGATTTGCTTCATGGATAAAATAGTCGAATGTCTCCCGCTGCAATATCGCCAGGTCGTCTTGCATGGCAGAGGTGTTCACCGGATGATCGGTTTCGGGAGGATGCGATCGCATCGCTGTACGCCCTCCCGGACCGCTGTTCAAAGATGGGCCAGATACAGGTGGTCGAACACACCTTTGACGCCCCTGACGCCTTCGGCAACCACGCGGACAGCGTCCCGTTCATTCTGCGATGAGACCATTCCCGAAAAATGCACCAGACCATCGCTGACCGTAATGGTTATGGCGTCTCCTTTGAAGCCTGCGTCCTTTTGCAACCGCGTAAGAATGCTGCGCCGGATCGCATCGTCACCTGCCGCGGTATCATCGTGGAATTTCGCCGCAATGACGACGCGCAAAAGATCGGCACGGCTGACAACGCCGACCAGGCGCCGCCCCCTCATGACCGGAATGCGCTTGATGCCGTGCTCCCGCATCAGCGCGACAATTCGCTCTATCGGGGTTTCCTCGTCGGCCGCGACGACATCCGGAGTCATCAGATCCGCCACTTTCCAGCTGTGGCTCTTCACATAGCCACGCGCCTCGCTTGGCGAGATCGCCGCGGTACCGAGTTCCGACCTGAGCAGGAAATCGCCTTCGCTCACAATCCCAACCAGGCGGCTGTCGTCGTCGAGGACCGGCATGCCGCTGATGCGATGATCCAGCATGATCCGTGCTGCGTGTCTTATGCTGTGGTCAGGCGACACGGTAACAACCTTTGCAGTCATTACATCCTTTGCTTTCATCCGCCTTCATCCCAGCTTAGTTCGAGTGAACGGGCGCCGAGCGCCAATTCGTGATATCGTAGCGTAGCCGCCCCTTTTCTTTTTTGAGGCAAATCAATACCGGCCCAGAATCAACGTGTTCGGGCGACTTGAACCGTCACTTCCAATACTTTTCGATTGGGGTGCCGACACACGTCACGGCCTTCGAATCCCTGTTTTGATTTGGATCAATGTCGCGCGCACCTCGACGGGTGACTGTGGCACGCGACCTGCGGATTCATCTTAGCGCCGACGCGACAAATGCCTCGAACATCCGATTCCCAGCAGCCATGGCTGACACCGTCTTCACCGCAAGAGCGCTGACCAAAACCTACACCTCGGGTGAGACGCAGGTGCTTGCGTTGCGTAAGCTGGACCTAGAGATTTCGGCGGGAGAGATGGTCGTCCTGCTTGGCCCGTCGGGCAGCGGGAAATCGACCCTGCTCAATATCATGGGCGGGCTTGACCATGCCACGAGCGGACAGTTGTTCTTCAGGGACCAGGAGCTAACCAACCTCGACGATCGGGGGCTGACTGCCTATCGACGGCAGCACATTGGGTTTGTTTTTCAGTTCTACAATCTGATCCCCAGCCTGACGGCTTATGAGAACGTCGCCCTGGTCACGGAGATTTCCGATCATCCGATGCGCCCGGACGAGGCCCTGGCGCTGGTTGGACTTGAACCGAGGATGCACCATTTCCCGGCTCAGCTCTCCGGTGGCGAGCAGCAGCGGGTGGCCATTGCCCGCGCCATCGCCAAGCGTCCCGATGTCTTGCTCTGCGACGAGCCGACCGGCGCGCTGGATTCCAAAACGGGCATCCGGGTGATCGAGGCATTGCTCAGCATCAATGCGCAGCTTGGCACCACCACACTTATCATCACACACAACGCCAGCATCCAGGATGTCGCCGACCGTGTGCTGTTTTTTGCCGATGGCCAAATCTCCAGAATTCGCAAGAACGAGGTGCGCCGGACTGCCGCCGAGCTTGTCTGGTGATCCGCATGCGCGCGCTGGATATCAAGCTTCTTCGCGATTTCGCCCGGCTCTGGGCGCAGGCGCTGGCGATTGCACTCGTCATTGCCGGAGGCGTGGCGACGCTCATCCTCGCGGTCGGATCCTACCGCTCCCTCGACGAGACGCGCACCGCATATTACGAACGCTACCGGTTTGCTGACGTCTTTGCCACGGTGAGCCGCGCGCCGAGGACGCTCGTCGACCAGATTGCCGAGATTCCTGGCGTCGCTTCGGTCGACGCGCGAATAGCCAAGCTCGTGCTGCTTGACATACCAGACTATCTGGAGCCGGCCACGGGTGAAGTCATCTCCCTGCCGGAGATCGGTGAGGCTTCGCTCAACCTGCTCTACATGCGTGTTGGTCGCATGCCGGAGCCTGGACGAGCCGAAGAGGTCGTCGTCAACGAAGGCTTTGCCTTGTCCCACGGCTTTCAGCCCGGGGCCCGCTTCTCGGCAATATTGAACGGCCGAAAGCGCGAATTGACGATTGTCGGGATCGCGTTGTCTCCCGAGTTTATCTACGCGGTCGGGCCAGGCGACATCATGCCGGACGACCGCCGCTTCGGCCTCGTCTGGATGTCGGAAAAAGCGCTCGCCAGCGCCTATGACCTCGATGATGCGTTCTCCTCGGTTTCGTTGAAGTTGCTGCGGGGCGCATCCGAGAGCGAGGTCATGATGCGCCTCGACGCGATGCTTGAGCGCTATGGTGGCCGAGCGGCCTATGGCCGGAAGGACCAGACTTCGCACGCCTGGCTGAACCACGAACTCGATATGCTCAACAATATGAGCCGGACGCTGCCACCGATCTTCCTTCTGGTGTCGGCATTTCTGGTCAATCTCACCCTCAGCCGGCTCGTTGTGCTGGAGCGCGAGCAGATCGGGCTGATGAAGGCGCTGGGATACAACAATGCCAGCATCGTCATGCACTACCTCAAATTCGTCGTCGTTATCGTGATGATCGGCATTGTGATGGGCAGTGCGGCGGGCACTTGGCTGGGGATGCGCATCACCAGTCTGTTCGGCGACTTTTTCCATTTTCCGTTCCTCGTCTTCACCAAGAGCCCGGACCTTTACGTCATTGCCGCCGCGCTCAGCCTCGTAGCGGCGATCATCGGGGCGGTGCGCGCGCTTCGCGAGGTCGTGCGATTGGCGCCTGCCATAGCGATGCAGGCGCCGGCGCCTCCGCGCTATCGGCGACTCCTGCCGGCGAGCTCCGGCGTCGACAGGTTCATGTCGCAACCGACCACGATGATGTTGCGCAACATCACTCGCCATCCAGTCAGGTCATTGTTCACGACGCTTGGAATTGCATTGGCGACAGCCATCCTGATTGTTTCACTTTTCACCGGCGATGCGATGGAGGAGTTGATCGATGTCACGTATTTCCTGGCCGACCGCCAGGACGCCACCGTGAGCTTCGTGGAAAAACGCCCGCTGAACGTCGTCCTGCAGATCGCGCGGCTTCCGGGCGTTCTCGCCGCCGAGCCTTACCGCGAGGTGCCTGTCCGCATCAGGAACGGAAACATCGAGCGACGGATCATGATCAGCGGCAGGCCGCGTGACGCCGAGCTCAACCGCATCATTGATGTCGACCTGCGGCCGGTCGTCCTGCCGGAAGCGGGCCTGGCGATCTCGAGCATGCTTGCTAGAATTCTCGGGGTGAGGGTCGGCGATTCCGTCGAGGTCGACTTGCTCGAAGGAACGGGGCGGACCGTTGTCGTTCCTGTGGCAGCCATGGTCGAAGATTACTTCGGCATTCGCGGGATGATGGATTCAGAGACGCTCGCGCGCCTGATGCGCGAAGCGCCGTCGGTGAACAGCATCAATGTCAGCCTCGACCAGAACAGCCGGGAAACGTTCTATGCCGCCATCAAGAACCTGCCGATTGTCGGCGGCCTGGCTCTGCAGCGTGTCTCGCTTGCGAATTTCCGCAAGCTGGTTGCCTTGCTGATCACGACGATGGCCAGCATCTACACCGGGCTGGCTGCCGTCATCGCGTTCGGTGTAGTCTACAACAGCGCCCGGATCTCGCTTTCCGAACGGGCGCGGGAGTTGGCCAGCTTGCGCGTCCTTGGCTTCACCCGGGGTGAAGTGTTGCGCATCCTCCTGTTGGAACTCGCCCTGCTCACATTGATCGCGCAGCCGCCCGGATGGCTCATGGGCTATGGTCTTGCCTGGATCATGCAGAAGAACCTGGCCGGCGAGCTGATGCGGGTACGCCTGATCGTTGAGCAGTCCACCTACATCTTCGCCAGCGCGATCGTGATCGCCGCGGCCGTGCTTTCCGCGCTCGTCGTTCGCCGAAGGCTCAACGAGCTGGACCTTGTCAGCGTTCTCAAAACACGGGATTGAACCATGCACACGATCTGGATGAAGCGAACGTTGGGCATTGCAGCGTTGACCATCTTGGGCGCCGGCGCCGTCTGGTTCGCATGGCCGCGGCCGATTGCAGTGGATCTGGCAACGCTGACGAAAGGTCCCATGGAAGTCACGATCGACGACGAAGCGAAAACGCGCGTACGTCACGTCTATACAGTGTCAGCCCCGATCGCGGGCAAAGTCCTACGGATCTCTCCACCCCGCCACATCGGAGACCACGTCACCAAGGACGAAACGGTCATGGCGGTGATGCAACCGACGTTGCCGAGCTTTCACGATGCACGCACGCATCAGGAACTGCGGGCGGCGCTGGCTGCGGCCGATGCCGCGATAAACCTTGCAGCTGCCGAAATAGCCCGGATCAAGGCCGGACTTGTATTTTCGCGAACGGAGCTCGGACGGGCCGAAGCGCTTGCGCGCACCGAGGCAATCTCTATCAAGGTCCTCGACGGAGCCAAGTTCGACGTCGAAACCAATGACGCAGCGCTGGCCAGTGCGAAGGCTCAACTAGAGGTTCGCCGCAACGAGCGTGACAGCGTTGCAGCCCGGCTTGGTGAACAGTCCGACGCCGCGCCAGAGCCGGATCCGGCCTGCTGCATACAGTTGCGCGCTCCCGTAACCGGCAGCGTGCTGAACATCATCCAGGAGAGCGAAGGAGTGGTTCAGGCCGGTGCACCGCTGATCGAAATCGGTGACCCGCTCGATCTCGAAATCGTCGCGGACCTGCTGTCGACCGATGCGGTCCGGATCAAGCAAGGCGCGCCCGTCTGGATCGACAACTGGGGTGGGCCGGCGGTCCAGGGTCGCGTCGAACGCGTCGATCCAGCCGGGTTCACCAAGGTTTCCGCACTTGGCATCGAGGAACAACGCGTCCGCACGACCATCGACTTCACCGACCCTCCCGCGAAATGGTCGGCGCTAGGACATGATTATCGGGTGATCGCGCATGTCACGATTTGGAAAGCCGATGGCGTGCTGACCGTGCCGGTGGGCGCCCTGTTCCGACTGGGGGACGACTGGGCGGTGTTCGCGGTCAGGGACGGCCGTGCAAGGGCGACCATCATCAAGATCGGTCAGCGAAACAACCGGACAGCGGAGGTTCTGTCAGGCATTGTCGCGGGCGATCGCGTGGTGCTGCATCCGAGTGATAGAGTCATGGACGGCGTGTCCGTAGCGGAGCGAGGTGTACATTAGGCTGAACGCCAACATTGGCGTAACTCTCAGGCATATCTTCGGCCGGATTTTCGAAAGCCGTTCAGACTAATTCTTGTGCCGACAACGGCAGGAGTTCGTTCTTTCCGCAAGCCTTGTCCGTCGTCGACCGCCTCGGAATGTCGCCGAGCGTGCGATACTCCTGCTCGCTGAGACGGCGGGCGTTGACGCTGTCCTTCGGTTTGCGAATGCCATGCACAGGGCTCTGCTCGATGATCCCGAGCTCCACTGCACAGGTGAGAATGCCGCCGAGGAGACCGATCTTCCGGGCCGCCGTACCAGCTCACCGCGACAGCCGACCCTCATCGTCGATAAGGGTCAGGCGCGAGGGCGGGGCATCTCCCCACGTCCAGAGCACGAGATTGACGTCGTCCGCGGTCGCGCCCAGCGCAAAGCTCCTGACGAGCAAACCGTGATAACCGAGGCCGATCAGTCTTCGAGCAAATGCCTGCGTTACTGCCTCACCGGTCGCCTTCATCTGGTCGCGCCAGGAGCTACCAGCAACCGCGCCGGCATCAACACTCTCGGCCAGAAGCGCCTGTTCGTCCCGGCTATCGAATATCTGCTCGATGTCTGCGTCGTAGGAGACTAGCGTGGTCGGCTGCAAATTGCCGACTTGATTTGCTTCCCGCAGCGCGGTCAGCACGGAGAGGGATGTATAGAGTGCGGGAGTGCCCTTCGGATTGAACCGACCGCCGTAGAACTCAGCACCGCGACCCGAAAGCGGCGCGCGCGCGTAAATGGGGTTTAGCGCCCGATAGAGCTTGCCTCGATACTGCATCCACCGGGTCAGGCGTGGATGCCGGCATCGACGGCGTCGATATAGTCGAGCACGTCGTCAGCCCGACCGCTACGGACCAGTTGCATGGCCGTCTGCCCGGAGAAGCCGGGCAACGGTTCGGATCGATACCATGCATAGGCCATGAGAGCCGAGCCGAGGCGCGGCTCGACCTTATTTACGATCTCCACCATTTCGCGCAGCCGGCGCTGGGTTTTGTCCGACCGAACGCGGTCCTTGCGCTGGACGGCGTCCTTGCCAAGCCCGGCAGTCTTCGCAACTTCCTCGCTGGTCGTTCGGAGAGCCTCCGCGATCTTGCGCGGCGCGAAAAACCCGTTGTCGGAATATTGAATTAAGCCCATCAGCTGCTTCCTATCGACGCATATTATGACGCAATATAGCGTCAAATCTGGCGGCATTCAATGGGAGCATGATGTTGTCGATATGCTCGATGCCGTAGCTGGCAACGGCGAACTGGGTGTGGGCCGCAAGCCTGGATCAATGCCGGTCATGGCGATGGAGACGTCCCAGAGCCGCTTCGCGAGCGCGGGATCTTCGGCATGCGGCGCGCGCTTTGCCTCGCCGGCTACACCGCGGATTCCGCCAAAGCCGGTGGGACCGTAATAGCCTCCGGGCTTCACCTTGCCGGTCGCACCCAGAAGTGCCGGCCACGCGCCCTTGTCGGCGCTATTGAGCAACAGGCCGACGATTGGGCCTGCGATCTGGACAAATCCCATGTGACGGCCAAGACTTGTGCTGGCGATGCCAGGGTGAACGCGGATTGCCGTGACGGGCGACTTCGCCGCGCGCAGGCGACGATCCAGTTCGAAGAAGAACAGCGCGCTCGCCAGCTTGCTGGCGCCGTAGCGATCGTTCTTGATGTAGCTCTTGTCGGCGTTGAGGTCGTCCCAGTCGATCTTGGCCTTCAGATGCGCGACGCTCGAGGTCACGACTACCCGCGCTCCCGGAGTCTCCGCAAGTTTAGGCAGGAGCAGCGAGGTGAGCGCGAACACCCCGAGATGATTGACGCCGAACTGCGATTCGAATCCCTGCTTCGTGCGCGTCAGCGGCGGGTTTATAATCCCGGCATTGTTGATGAGCGCATCGATCCGTGGCTCCTTCGCGGCGATCTCGGCTGCGGTGCGAACGCTGTCGAGGTCACCGAGGTCGAGCGGCAACCAGACGAGATCGGCGTTCGGCGTGATCCGCTTGATCCGCGCGATGGCATCCTGCGCCCTGGTCTGCTCGCGGCAGCCAAGCAGGACGCGCGCGCCCCTGGCGGCAAGCACCCCCGCGATTTCGAATCCGACGCCGGTGTTGGCGCCGGTGACGATGAAGCTTTTTCCCGCCTGCTTAGGGACGTCGGCTTCGGTGAGACCCTTGCTGTTAAACATTTTCGATCCTTATGTGTGAGTGCCTACATGCTCATTTATTAGTTAAAACTCAGGCGGCGGACCCCTTCCAGAACAGGTCGAACCCGGCCTGCCGGATGGCGTCACTTTCCTGGGGTCTGGCCGTGACCGCATTGATGCTGATGTCGGCCAAGTCGAAGAGAATGGTATCGATGTAGAAGGCGATCCTGTCAGGCGCGGCATGGCCGGCGAGACACTCTTCCACCATCGTCCGCGTATCCCGCAGCATGGCGTTGCACCGGTTCCGGCTTTCCGCTGTCACGCGATCCGACACCTTCAACTGGCGAAGGGCCTTGCGCGCTGTGGCGTGAGCCAGTCCCCAGTCGATCAGACGGTTCCAGACCACGAATAGTCGATCTTTGCGGGAGGCGTCCGCCGGATATGGGGCCAGCATCATCTCTACCAAGTCGGCCTCGATCTCGAGAAAGAGCTGGTTGAGCAGATCGTCCTTGGTTGGAAAGTAAGTGAACAGCGTCCCCTCGGAAACGCCAGCCGCCTTTGCGATCTTGGCCGTGGACGCGCCTGTGCCTAGGCTCGCCACGAACTCGGCCGCTGCATCGAGCAGTGCCTGTCGTGCGCGTTCGCGGCATCGGCAAGAATGGTCTAACGGGTCGACGAGCGACGCCGATCCCGCCCATACGCCTGGCCGATGATCGCGATCGCAAATGGTTCGGAGACCGCGCGTTCGATCGGCTCATCATGAGCCAGATGAGGTAGAGACTGCGAATGGCGACACGGAGCGGACCCTATGTCCAAGGGCAAGACCACTCGGCTGGAACGGCTCAAAGGGCGCCGGTCCCCAGTATGATGCAAGCTAGCTCCGATGGATTTTCGACTGCTGAAAAGTGTCCAGTATTCTTGAGCGTAAACAGTCGCGCGTCAGGGAGCAGTGCTCGAGTTCGCTCTCGTTCGTTAGGGTGCGACCAATCGCCATCGCCATAGATCAGCGTCACGGGCGCTGAGACAAGCCGATACTGGTCCCGCGCCTTGCTCCAAGATCGCCACCCTGCCAGCACCTTGCGCGCGACGCGCTTATATCCAGGGCGGTTGGCCACGCGGCCAAACTCGGTGAGAAGGTCGGAAGGAAGTTTACGCGGATCGTGATATCCGCCGCCCATTATTTTCCCGAGCACGGTCTTGTTTTCCATCCACGCATTGAATGGGCCCAGAACTGGGACTTGCAAACTTCCGATGATGAAATTCGCGAACCAGTTGCCACGTCGGAGCCCATCTCCGTAACGGGTTTCGTAGTCGTAAGGATTGCTGGCGAAGACGCGCTCGACCCGCTGCGGAATTTCGGCCGCGACCGTGAGAGCCAATGCACCCCCGATCGATTCGCCCACAAGCGTGACGCCGATGAGGTTCAGCTTCTCGATGAAGCCGATGACGCCTTGCCTGAAATACGGCTCATCGAAGCGCGCGAGTGGGTCGATCGGCGAATGACCGTGTCCAGGGAGATCGATGGCATACACCGTGTAAGACTCGGCGAGCAGAGGCGCCAAATCGCGAAAGTACTCGAGCTGTGTGCGGATCGTATGCATAAGGACCAATGGCGGCCCATAGCCGGTCTTTTCATAACGCAGACTGAGCGTGTCCGATATTTGCAAGAGGCTTGGTTCGATTATGGACGAGGTTAGCATCTATCTCTCTCTTTTATTTTATTGGAGGATTTCTCGAATAGGCCCTGGGCGATCTTCGCCCAACTGTTGTCGGCGTCGATGAAAGTGCGAGCCGTGGCGAGCCGGTACGATGGCGTCGAATGTCGCCTTCATGCGATCTTCCGCCCGAATTCGATCACCTCTGCCGTCTGCCGGAGCCCGGCCGCAACGACGGACACCCTGAACTTTCCTTGGAGTGCGTCGTCGAATGTGGCGCCGACGATAATGTCGGCGTCCGCGTCGACTTCCTCACGGATGCGGGTCGCCGCCTCGTCCACTTCGAACAGCGTCATATCCGGTCCGCCGGAAATCGAGACAAGGACGCCTCTTGCAACTCGCATCGACGCTTCATCGAGAAGCGGATTTGCGATCGCGGCCTCAGCGGCGATCTTTGCGCGGTTCAGTCCGGTCGCCTCGCCGGTGCCCATCACGGCGCGCCCCATATCTCGCATCACAGCTCTCACGTCGGCGAAGTCGAGATTGATCAACCCTTCCTTCACGATCACGTCGGTGACGCAGCCTACTCCCGCATAGAGAATGCGATCCGCCATGGCGAAGGCGTCCGCGAAGGTCGTCTTCGCATCGGCGACCCGGAAAAGGTTCTGGTTCGGGATGACGATAACCGTGTCCGCGCACTCGCGGAGGCGCGCGATACCTTGTTCCGCCGCCCGCATCCGGTGCCCGCCCTCGAAGGCGAACGGCTTGGTGACGACGCCCACGGTGAGAATGCCGGCCCGACGTGCGGCATGGGCAATGACGGGTGCTGCCCCGGTTCCAGTTCCGCCTCCCATGCCCGCCGTCACGAAACACATATGGGTGCCGGCAAGATGGTCCATGATCTCATCGATCGATTCCTCGGCGGCCGCCTGGCCGACTTCGGGGAGGGAGCCGGCTCCCAATCCCGCTGTCGCGTTGGCGCCCAACTGGATCAGGCGCGATGCCTTCGACATTGCAAGCGCCTGGGCATCGGTGTTCGCAACGACGAATTCCGCGCCCTTGAGATTCTGGAGGATCATGTTGTTGACGGCGTTTCCGCCGCCTCCGCCCACGCCGATCACGGTGATCCTTGGCTTCAGCTCAATGATGTTGGGGATGGCAGTCATCGCGAATCTCCATAAGATGCACGCCCATCAGCCTTGCCGGGGATGCGCGGAACATACGAATCCCGGAAACTTCCGTTTCCCGCAGGGAATAGGGCCGCGATCGCAAGCGACCGGATTGCCAAGCGGTCAGCGGTAAAGTTTTCAATCACCGGTCGCTCCGGTGCTCGCGCCGGTCGGATCATCCCGTCCAGCGCCTGAACAAGGCGCTGGCGTTCACACCGCCAAAGCCGAAGCCATTGCAGATCGCGTAGTCCATCTCCATTGGCCGGACCTCGTTTGCGACGAAATCGATGCCGTCGGCGGCCGGATCGGGAGCGCTCAAATTGAGTGTCGGCGGTGCCACCTGGTCCCTGATCGCCAGGATCGAGAAGATGGCACCAAGCCCGCCGGCCGCGCCCAGCAGATGTCCGGTCGCCGATTTCGTTGCGCTGACAGCTATCGCGAAATCGCGCCCGAATACGCTCTTGATCGCTTCGATCTCACCCAGATCGCCCACCAGCGTGGAGGTCGCATGCGCATTGAGATGACGAACCTCACGCGGTGAAATACCGGCTTGGGCAATTGCGATCTCCATGGCACGACGCGCGCCGTCGCCATCTTCGGGACCGGAGGTGACATGATGCGCGTCCGCCGTCGTGCCATAGCCGACGAGCTCGGCGAGCGGCTTGGCGCCGCGCGCGAGCGCATGGTTCAGATCCTCGATCACCAGCACGCCGGCTCCTTCGCCCATGACGAAACCGTCCCTCGATATGTCGAAAGGACGCGAGGCTTGAGCCGGCGCCCAATTGAAGCCGGTGGAAAGAGAGCGTGCGGCAGCAAACCCACCGAGACTGACGATGTTCATGCACGCTTCCGTGCCTCCGCAAACGGCAATATCAGCTTCGTTCGAGCGGATAAGACGGGCCGCGTCGCCGATCGCCTGGATGCCGGCCGCGCACGCCGTCACCGGTGCGCCGAGTGGACCTTTGAAGCCATGACGGATTGAGATGTGGCCCGCCGCCAGGTTCACCAGGAAGGAGGGCACCGTAAAGGGCGACAGGCGGCGGGCGCCACGCAGGTCGACTGTGCGCACCGCCTCGGTGATGGCGGGGAAGCCGCCGATCCCTGAAGCGATGACCGTTGCTGTGCGCAGGCGATCCGCTTCCAAGGCAGGCTTCCATTTCGCCTGCGCAAGGGCCTCTTCCGCCGCCGCCAGCGCAAAGAGAATGAACCGATCTACCTTGCGCTGGTCCTTCGCGGACAGGATGCCGTCAGGATCGAAGCCAGCGTCGGGGTCTTCTTCCAAGGAGGGAACCACGCCGCCGATCTTCGCCGGCAGGTCTCCCACGACGTCGTCCGAAAGCCTACGGATGCCAGAGCGACCGGCCAGCAGCCGCGACCATGACGCTTCGACATCGGCGGCAAGGGGCGTGATCGCCCCCATGCCTGTAACAACAATCCGTCGCATCTATTCTCCTGTCACTTGGGTGCGCGGGCAGCGCTGCCGCCGCCGTTCAAGCGGCGACTGCTTCGCGAACCTGATCGGTTGCCGCATCCAGAAAGGCCTGCGCGAGGTCGGGGTCGTTGACGACCCGCGAGAGGAGCACGGCACCGACCATTGTCGAGAGAATGGCCATGGCCTTATCGCCGGGTTTTTCGCCGTCGGTCCCGCCAACCCAACCGCCGAGCATCTCAAGGTATTCCTTGATCCCGGCCTCGAATGACGCCTTAACCTCGGCGCCCTGTCTGGCAGCATCCGAGCCGAGCGCAACGACCGGGCAGCCGTCCATCCTTTCTCCGCGATGATCCATACTGAGATAGAATGAGATCACTGCGTCGAGCGGATTCCCAGGATTTGCCGCGGTCGCGGTCGACCACCTGTGGGTGGCGCTCTCCATCGCCCGCCTGGACGCCTGCGCTGCCAAGTCCTCCTTTGACGCGAATTGCTTGTAGAAGGCGCCCTGCGTCAGCCCGGCACCCTTCATCAGATCCTTGAGGCCGATGCCGTCAAAGCCGCGCTCGCGAAAAAGCCGGCTTGCCACATTGATGACGGTCTCGCGGTTTTCCGCGGCTTGAATTCGGCTCACTCGCATCATCGCTCTCCTTTTTGATTGCGTTCGTAATCTATAATCGGTATAGAGGTCGAATGCAATCTATTTCGAGATGAGGCGACGAGCGTGAAAAAGAGAACCGTTTTCGTATTGGGATCGACCCTGACGGCGATGTCATGGGCGGCGGCATTCGTCACGCTTGCCACTCCCGCGCAGGAAGCCTCTTTGGTGACCGATCCAAGGCAGGAAGCACCATTCGTCAGGCTTGTGTCGGCAGCGCCGGTCACCGGGTCGGAACGTGGCTTCACCGGCATCGTCGCGGCGAGGGTGCAGAGCAATCTCGGCTTCCGGGTTCCAGGCAAGATCGTGGAACGGTTGGTGGACGTCGGTCAGGAAGTTGAAGCCGGTCAGCCGCTGATGCGGATTGACGATACCGATCTGCGCCTTGCGCTTTCGGCGAAACGCAATGCCGTCGCGGCAGCGCGCGCGACAGTCGCTCAGACACAGCCGGATGAACGGCGATACGCCAGTTTGCTTGGCAGCGGGTGGATTACACCGCAGCGCTACGAGCAGGCGAAGGCTGCGATGGAAACAGCCCAAGCGCAACTCGCCGCCGCCGAAGCCGACGCACGGGTCGCCGAGAACGAGGCGGCCTATGCAGTCCTGTTGGCGGACGCGGATGGGACGGTGGTTGAAACGCTTGGCGAGCCGGGGCAGGTCGTCGCAGCCGGCCAGCCAGTGATCCGGACCGCCAAGGCAGGCCCGCGCGAAGCAATTGTCGCGCTCCCCGAAACCATTCGGCCGGCGATCGGCTCGGCGGCCGAGGCCAGCGTGTATGGTGGCGACGAGCGTCGTTACTCAGCGCATCTCCGGCAGTTGTCGGACTCCGCCGATGCCCAGACCCGCACGTATGAGGCGCGCTATGTGCTCGACGGTGAGGCTGCCGCGGCACCGCTTGGCGCGACGGTAACCATTCGGCTCGCAAGCCAGGTGAAACAGCCAGAGGTCCAGGTGCCACTGGGGGCCGTGCTTGATGACGGCCGCAAGACCGGTGTTTGGGTGGTGGACAGCGCCTCCTCAACCGTACACTTTCAGCCCGTCCAGCTTGTTCGTGTAACCAGCGAAACCGCTGTGATCTCCGGATTGAACTCCAACGTTCCCATTGTCTCGCTCGGCGCTCATCTCCTGCAGGAGGGGGCCCGCGTCAGGACTGCTTCCGAAAGCGGGAGCAACTGACGATGAACCTCAATCTTTCAGCGATCGCCGTTCGCGAACGCGCCGTCACCCTGTTCTTCATCCTCTTGCTGGTGGCTGCTGGCGCCTACGCATTCCTTATGCTCGGGCGGGCGGAGGATCCCAACTTCACCATCAAGACCCTGACGGTCACAACGGCATGGCCGGGCGCGACGGCCCGCGAGATGCAGGACCTTGTCGCCGAGCCGTTGGAGAAGCGGCTTCAGGAGCTCACCTGGTACGATCGGGTCGAGACGACCACGCGGCCGGGATACGCCTATATGACGGTCACGCTGAAGGACAGCACGCCGCCATCCGCCGTGCAGGAAGAATTTTACCAGGCCCGCAAGAAGCTCGGGGATGAAGCCCGCAACCTGCCGCCCGGCGTCTACGGCCCCTTCGTCAACGACGAATATTCGGATGTGAGTTTCGCCCTTTATGCGCTGAAGGCCAAAGGCATGCCGATGCGTGAGCTGGCCAGGCAGGCTGAGACCATTCGCCAGGATCTTCTGCACGTGCCCGGCGTCAAGAAGATCAACATACTCGGCGAACGTCCGGAGCAGATATTCGTCGAGTTCTCCTATGCCAAGCTGGCAACCCTCGGCGTGTCCGCACAAGATATCGTTGCGGCCTTGCAAAGGCAGAACACCGTCACGCCGGCGGGCTCGATTGATACTCAGGGGCCGCAGGTCTTCATCAGGCTCAACGGCGCCTATGACGGTGTCCAGGCTATCGCCGACACGCCGATCGTTGCCGGGGGGCGGACGCTGAAGCTTTCCGACGTTGCCGAGGTCCGCCGCGGCTACGAGGACCCTCCCACCTATCTCATCCGACGCCAGGGCGAGCCCACCATCATGCTCGCGGCCGTTATGCAGGAGGGTTGGGACGGTCGCGCGCTCGGCAAGGCGCTGGAGGACAGGACTGCCTCGATCGCACGGACATTGCCGCTTGGGATAACGCTCGACAAGGTGTCCGACCAGGCCGTCAACATCACCTCGGCGGTCGACGAGTTCATGTTGAAGTTCGCGATGGCGCTCGGCGTCGTGCTGCTGATCAGCCTGCTCAGCATGGGCTGGCGCGTCGGCATCGTCGTGGCGGCCGCCGTCCCGCTGACGCTTGCCGCCGTGTTCCTCATCATGCTGGAGACCGGCCGGTTCTTCGATCGCATCACGCTCGGCGCCCTCATCCTGGCACTCGGCCTTCTCGTGGACGACGCCATCATCGCCATCGAGGTGATGGTGGTGAAGATGGAAGAGGGCATGGATCGCATCAAGGCGGCGGCCTATGCCTGGAGCCATACCGCGGCGCCGATGCTGTCGGGAACGCTCGTGACGATCGCTGGGTTCCTGCCCGTGGGCTTCGCACGCTCGACGGCCGGCGAGTACGCCGGCAACATCTTCTGGGTCGTAGGGTTCGCTCTCATCGTCTCCTGGATCGTCGCGGTGGTCTTCACGCCCTACCTTGGCGTCAAGATGCTGCCCGCGATCCAGCCGGTCGAAGGCGGCGTTCACGCCATATACGACACACCGAACTATCGGCGCCTGCGGCGGCTCATCATCTTTGCCGTGCGCCACAAGTTCGTGACCTGCGGTGTCGTCGCCATCGTTTTCGCGCTTTCGGTTGTCGGTATGGGCAGCCTGAAACAGCAGTTCTTCCCGACATCCGACCGCCCCGAAGTGCTGGTCGAGGTTCGTCTGCCGGAAGGCACCAGCATCGAGACGACGACCGCCACAGTGGAGAAGCTGGAGCACTGGCTTGGCAACCAACCCGAAGCCAGGATCGTGACGAGCTACGTCGGTCAGGGCGCTCCGCGCTTCTTCTTTGCCATGGCACCGGAACTGCCTGATCCTGCCTTTGCCAAGATCGTCGTGCTGACACCGGACGCGGAGGCGCGCGAGGCGCTGAAGCACCGGCTCCGGGAGGCGGTATCGCAGGGGCTCGCGCCCGAGGCCAATGTGCGCGTCACGCAGCTTGTGTTCGGACCCTACACGCCGTTCCCTGTCGAGTTCCGGGTCATGGGACCTGATCCCGCGCAACTATATGCCATCTCCGAAAAAGCACTTGATGCGATGCGAGGCGTCGCGGACGTGCGGCAGGCCAATCGCGACTGGGGCAACCGCACGCCCATACTGCGCTTCATCCCTGACCAGGATCGACTGAACCTCATCGGGCTGTCGCCGGCGGAGGTGGCCCAGCAGCTCCAGTTCCTGCTCACCGGCATTCCCGTCACACAGGTCCGCGAGGACATTCGCAATGTCCCGATCGTGGCGCGCAGCGCTGGGGCTGAGCGGCTGGATCCGTCGCGTCTGGCGGATTTCTCGCTGATGAGCCGGGACGGCCGCCAGATTCCCCTCGACCAGATCGGTCATTCGGAGGTCCGCTTGGAAGAGCCGATCCTGAAGCGCCGCGATCGTCTGCCGGTCATCACGATCCGCTCGGATATCAATGAGGCAACGCAGCCTCCAGAGGTCTCCAAGCAGATCATGACGGCCCTGCAGCCGCTGATCGCTTCCCTTCCGGCCGGCTATCGCATCGAAATGGGTGGATCAATCGAGGAGGCGACCAAGGCCAACACCGCTTTGGGCAAGATCTTCCCGGCCATGATCGCCGCCATGCTGATCGTCATCATGCTGCAGGTACGATCCTTCTCGACGATGTTCATGGTCGTGCTGACGGCACCGCTTGGCCTCGTCGGCGTCGTGCCGATGTTGCTCACCTTCAACCAGCCTTTCGGGTTCAACGCCATTCTGGGCCTCATAGGACTGGCCGGCATCCTGATGCGCAATACGCTGATCCTGACGGAACAGATCAAGGAGAACCGTGCTGCCGGTCTTGACGACTATCACGCCGTCATTGAGGCCACCGTGCAACGCACGAGGCCCGTCATCTTGACCTCACTTGCAGCCGTGCTCGCCTTCATCCCCCTCACGCACTCCGTCTTCTGGGGTTCGATGGCCTATACACTGATCGGCGGCACTGCGGCCGGTACGGTGTTGATCCTGCTCTTCCTTCCCGCGCTTTACACAGCATGGTTCCGGATCAAGCCGACCGCGGATGTGGCCCATGAAGCGTCGACCGAAGAACCGGAATTGCAAACAGCGATGGCTGCCGAATAGGGCGCTGTTGTCGCAAAAAACGGTTCAAGTTCTCGCCCGCTGGTTTTGCCTGAGATTTGCAAGCCAGCTGCACGATCTTACCGTCTACCGATGATCGTCCAAGCGAGCCTCGAAGGGTGGATTTATCAGCTCTGGAGACGTCAATGAATCGCCCGGTTCGAACGCGAATTGATCCCGACGAGGTGCGCCGGCGCATTCTGGAGGTGGCGGAGGAGCGCTTTCGTCGCATCGGTTACCACAAAACGTCGGTGGCCGACATCGCCTCCGAGCTCGGCATGAGCACGGCGAACGTCTACCGTTTCTTCCCCTCTAGAGACGCAATCAAAGAATCCATCTGCGGGCGAGTTGTGAACGAGGTAGCTGACATCGCCCTGGCAATCGCACGCACGAACGCGCCGGCCGGGGAGAAACTGAGCCAGCTACTGACCGCCGTTCACCACCACAAGAAAAGGACGCTGGTCAAGGAAAAGCGCATGCACGACCTGATTGTCGCCGCCATGCAGGAGAACTGGGCGATCATCAAGGCGCATATCGAGCACATGGAAACGACTTTAGGGGTCATCATCCGCGAGGGCATCGAATTGGGCGAATTCAACGTCGAAGATTCCGCCGCGGCGGCGCGTGCCGTCCACACCGCGTTCACGCCGTTCCTCCATCCGATTCTGATCGAGCGCTGCCTCGAACACGGCGAGGATACCGAAGTGGGCTTGCGCGCGCAGATTGGATTTTGCCTGAAAGCTCTTGGCAAGTCGGCCTAACATGCCGGCTAGGCCAACGCCGGCTCCCCGATCGCCTGCCTGATCTGACGAACGTCGCGCGCTGGCGGTGCGCCGAACTGCCGGAGATATTCGCGGCTGAATTGCGAGGCGCTCTCGTAGCCGACCGCGAAGGCCACATCGGATGCGCTATGGTCGCCAGCGAGCAACAACTGCCGCGCTTCCTGCAACCGAAGCTGTTTCTGATACTGGAGCGGGCTGAGACCGGTCATTGCCAGAAAATGGCGATGCAGGCTGGCGCGGCTCATGCCGCTTGCATCGCATAGCGCCTCTATGCGCAAACGGGTATTCTGATTGTCCCTTATCCATCCCACCGCTCGCCGGATACGGCCCAGCGCACCCTCGGGCCGCGCGATCTGACGCAACAGTCGACCCTGCGGACCTTGCAGGAGACGATAGAGCAATTCACGTTCCGCCATGGGGGCAAGAACGGGAATATCGGTCGGGGTGTCGAGCAACGACAGCAGGCGCAGCAAGGTGTCGCGCAGCGGCGCCGTCATCGGATTGATCGCTATGCCGATCCCTTGGGGATCAATGTCGCGCACCTGCGGCATGGTCGACGCAACATCGGCCAGAATGGCAGGGTCCAGGACCAGCGACACCGCGACATAGGGTTGGCCGTCATCGGCATCCAGTATCTGGCCGATCAGCGGCAGGTCGAGGGCGCTGATGAGGTAGTGCGCGGGATCGTAGCTTAAAAGATCGTCGTTGATCGCTACGTGCTTCGAACCCTGCAGAATGAAGCAGATCATCGAGCGGTACAGGCATGGTGCCTTGCCGGTGGTCGCCTGTCCCACGTTGATCTCCAGCCGCGGGATCGGCGTGATGGTTATCCCTGATGGCGCGTGGCGCAGCGCGATGTCGAGATGCGGCTTGAGATGGTCTGTCATCGTCAGACCATACCATCGTCAGTCCGCCAGGCAAGCGATTGAGACAATCGGGCAAAATGTTGAGCGTATCGGGCGGGTTCGTCGAGCCGGCGTCGCCTACCTTTGGGACATCGGGAGGGTGCCTTGGCGGCGCCGCTTCGCACCGTGACCATCCAATGAGGGCAGACCATGACCAAGCAAATCGCACTTATCACCGGCGCCGGCCGCGGCCTCGGCCGCAACATGGCGCTGCATCTCGCCAGACGCGGTGTCCACATCGTCGGCACCTACCGCAGCGGCGCGGCGGAAGCCGACGCGCTGCGCCGGGAGATCGAGGCGCTGGGCGGCACGGCCACCATGCTGGCGCTCGACGTCACCGATACGACGAGCTTCCCGACATTTGCCGGGAAGGTGGCCGAAACCCTGAAGACTGATTTCGGTCGCGAACGCTTCGATTTCCTGGTCAACAATGCCGGCAACGGTCTTTTCGCCAACTTCGCCGAGGCGACCGAAGAGCAATTCGAATCGTTGGTCGGCACGCATCTGCGCGGCCCCGTCTTCCTGACCCAGAAGCTGCTGCCGCTGATCGAGGACGGCGGGCGCATCCTGAACGTCTCGTCCGGCTTCGTGCGCTTCACGCTGCCAGGCTACAGCCTTTATGCGGCGATGAAGGCCGCGGTCGAGGTACTGACCCGATTTATGGCGGTGGAGCTTGGCGCGCGCCGAATCCGGGTCAATGCTATTGCGCCTGGTGCCATCGCCACCGACTTCGGCGGTGGTGCGGTGCGCGACAATGAGGATGTCAACGCCTATGTGGCGCAGGGCATCGCGCTGGGCCGCGTCGGCCTGCCGGACGACATCGGCAGCGCGGTCGCCGCTATCCTGTCGGAGGATATGGGTTGGGCGAACGGCACGACCTTCGACATTTCGGGCGGGCAGTTGCTGTAGCGCCAGCGCAACATCGCCCGTTCCTTGCCGGCACTTCGAGAGACCATCATGCCCGACACCAGCCTCACGCTCATCAGCTACCTGCTTTGCCCGTTCGTTCAACGGACGGCGATTGTCCTTCTTGAAAAGGGCGTGTCGTTCGACAAGATCGACGTCGATCTTGCGGGCGCAGGGCTATATCCGGTCGATGCTCCGTCCCGTGCCCGGCAGCGTGGCTGGATCGAGTTCGGCACGGCGACCCTCGGTGGCGGACGATCCGCTGTCGACCGAACTGATGGACGCGATGCTGTCGGCACGCGCGGCGCTGTGGAAACAGTATTGCCGGCTGCTGAGTCGAGCGATGCCACCAAGATGAAATTATCCACAGGGCATCCAGTTTGGCTGGGGCGCCAGGCAGCGGGCAGAAATTTCGCAGGCCGACGGTGAAGAGGGTTTGTTTTGCGGCGTCTTTAGTCATGGGAGCCGACATGAAATCTGCTATCTGTTTACGTCCCCAGAACGCGCATGGGTAGCTTCGATCGTAAACGCGATTTGAAGTGACCTTGTTCTGTCCAACAAGAATGGCGGGGCCTGCGCCATGAAAGAGATCGAATGGACAAGCCTGGAGATCTAACGGACGAATCAGAGGCGACGTTCTTCAAGTTGATGAGCTTGGAGGATGAACTCGGCGTCGTGGTAAGAGCCGGCGCTTACATCGACAATCAGCTTATTCGGTTGATTGATGAGTGTGTTGCATCACCGCAGGCGATAAAGCGGATGGGACTAACCTATGAGAACAGAATCGATCTTGCCATTGCGCTCGGTCTCGACTCGCGGTTTAGGGCGCCGCTCACGGCCCTCGGTAAGATCCGGAACACCTTTGCACATCGAATTGACGCCACGCTAGGCAGTAGTGAAGCCCATGCCGTTTACAAAGCGTTGTCCCCGGATGACTGTTCGAAAGTCCACGCCATCTACAAGAAACTGCAGGTTCGCTATCCGAGTCGACCAAAGGCGTTCATAAATTTGCCACCGCTAGATCGGTTTCGGTTGGTGGCCGTCACACTTCGACAAATACTAGTCGTTGCCAGAATGCAGGTTGCGACCGCGCGGGGGCATTCCAGGCAGACGTGATCATCGCCGATCGCGCATAGGCCGAAGTCATATTAAGTCTTCAAAGTGCCAATCGGGTTTTTGCGAGCTTTTCGAAACCATCAATCGACAGGCGATTTCCTTTTCATGCCACCGCGTGGCGAACGTGTCCGACACTTCGAACCAACCCCCATTCGCGCCCGCGCCGTGATTCCTTCCCATACATGAGCAATTACAGTCGTGCCCGGTTGCCTCCATACACTTCCGCGCGCACTTCTCTTGTTCACGATAGGGTTGGATCACATAGAGCTTGCCGTAGCGGTCCAGCGCGCGATTGACGAAGCTGTTGAACCAGTTCCTCGGAAGCTCCCAATACGCCTTGCCACCTATCCATGTCACCGAAGACTTGCCGACCGTGTTCAGCCACTGCCGGTTATCCTCGGCAAACGGAAGCCTCACGTGCAATTTGTGGCCCTTCTCTTCGCGCCTGACAACGACAGGGATTTTGGTTTACCTCCAAACCTCCCTTAACCGCTCTTGATCCATGCCGAAATTCCCCGCGACGGAATCGAGTGTGAGGCCGGAAAGGCCGAAGCGCAACCGAACCTACTTAAGCGCCACGCGACCTTTTCGACTAAAGTAGCCGCGAATCACTCGTGTTAGGCGCCTGAGATGAGCGACACCCCCGAAACATCGGAACCTCCGGCGGGCATGGATTGGGAGACATACTATTCCCACCGGAATCGATTAGACGAAATACGCGTTCAGCAATCATCGGCGTTCGACAAGTCAATATTAACTCTTTCGTCTGGGGGGTTGGCGTTTTCTCTTGTCGTGTTGCAGAGTATACGGGATCCAAAAAGCATTGTTGATAATCAATTTTTGGTCTGGTCATGGATATTGTTTGTCGCTGCGATTCTCATGAATGTTCTGTCTTACTATGTCAGTTCCAAGGCTGCTGAAGTGGCAATCGCGCATATGGATAGGCGCATGAAGGAGCAAGATTGGGAGGGAACGGATTCTAATTTTCGCGACAAGTTGACGAGGATATTGAATTCCGCATCTGGCATTTTATTCGCCACGGGAGCAGTTTGTCTTCTAGTCTTCGCTTATCAAAATGGAATGGGGCCCTGAGATGCCGAAAATAGAACCTGACCATAGTGCGCTATTGATTACAAAGATTTCATCGACGGTGGGGATTTCTACTCACGGCGCACTCATGCCCAGTCAACCCGTATCGCGACCATCGGTCCCGACCTCAGCGCCTCTCGCAGCAAGTCCAGCCGCAGCAGTCCAAGCGCCAGCCGCTCCGGTTTCCTCTCCAGTTGCCACAACGCCAACTACGACAGGGAAGTAGTATGAGCTTGCCCCCACGTCCCGCTGCTCCGTCACCTAGGCCTACGCCAGCTCCTTCACGGCCGACGCCGGGAACAGGAACCCCTATAGGCCCGCCGCCACAGCCTCGACCGCCCAAACGTTAAACGCCAACAGACTGAGGATCAGTTCGATGAAAAAAATCTCCGTTGTTGGCCGCAGGCCGACCTCCAGCAAAGAGCAGGCTGGCACGACGATGACGACACCACCCGTCATAAAGCCGACGAAGAAGCCATAGTCGGCCAGTGGAGCAGGACACCTAAATAGGTGACCTAGAATGCCCTACATCGGGAAATTGAATTCTGTGTAAGTGGCTGATTTTAAACAGTAAATAAACAATGGCTGGGGCGCCAGGATTCGAACCTGGGAATGTCGGTACCAAAAACCGATGCCTTACCACTTGGCGACGCCCCAATTGCCGTCAGAGTCGCTGGTGCGGCGCGTTATTAGCAGAGCAGCCGAAAAGCACAATCCTTATGAGCGACAGTCAGAACGATCAAATTTGGTCAGGCAAAGCAGCGCCGCCGGACGACATGCAGCGGCTACTCGGACCACACAGCCATCTCGTTGCCTGCCGGATCGACAAAGTGGAAGCGCCGGCCGCCGGGGAATGAAAAGATCGGCTTGACGATCGTGCCGCCGGCGCTCTCGACGGCACCGCGCGTATCTTCCAGATCCTTGCTGTAAAGCACGGGTAGCGGCTTGGCGGGCGCTTCCTCGGCGTCGGCCTGGAAGCCACCGTCCAGGCCTTCGGCAAAAGCCGAATAGGTCGGTCCATAGTCGGTGAACGACTAGGCAAAGGCATTGCTGTAGAAGGCCTTGAGCCGGTCCAGCGTTCCGCCGGTCGCCGGCATTTCCAGATAGTCGAGTTTTCCAGACAGTTTCATGACTCACCTGTTTGTTCCCTATATGTTCTACTCTAAAAGCCTAGGAATGGCAAGTCTTTTTGACGCATCCTCGGGCCGGGCTTTTGCTTAATCGATTGTAGGAGCCGGGCGGCTTCGCCGACGCCTTGCCTTTCGCACTGCAGCATCATATCGCTCCAGGGTCGGACCGGCGGAACTATCCGTTTCGCCAACCTTTCCAATCTCCTGCAACCGGAGAGCAATGCATGACCAAATGGGTTTTCACCTTTGGCGATGGTGCGGCGGAAGGCCGTGCCGGCGACAGGAATCTGCTGGGCGGCAAGGGCGCCAACCTGGCCGAGATGTGCAGCCTGGGCCTGCCGGTGCCGCCGGGCTTCACCATCACCACGGAGGTCTGCAACGCCTATTATGCCAATGGCAGGACCTATCCGGCCGGGTTGGAAGCCGATGTCGCGGTTGCGCTCGATCACATCGGACACCTGACCGGCCGCCGCTTCGGCGACCCGTCGAAACTGCTTTTGGTGTCGGTGCGTTCGGGGGCCCGCGCGTCGATGCCCGGCATGATGGACACCGTGCTCAATCTCGGGCTGAACGACGAGACGGTCGAGGCGCTGGCCGCCGATTCCGGCGACGCGCGCTTTGCCTATGACAGCTACCGCCGCTTCATCCAAATGTATTCCGATGTCGTCATGGGCCTCGACCATGAGGTGTTCGAGGAAATCCTGGAGGACCAGAAGGGCGGGCTCGGCCATGACCTCGACACCGAACTGACGGCGCTCGAATGGCAAGGCGTCATCGCGCTCTACAAGGCCAAGGTCGAGGAAGAACTCGGCAAGCCGTTCCCGCAGGATCCGCATGAGCAGCTATGGGGCGCGATCGGCGCCGTCTTCTCGAGCTGGATGAACAATCGCGCCATCACCTATCGGCGCCTGCACGATATTCCCGAAAGCTGGGGCACGGCGGTCAATGTCCAGGCCATGGTGTTCGGCAATATGGGCGAGACGTCGGCCACCGGCGTCGCCTTCACCCGCAACCCGTCGACCGGCGAAAAGATGCTCTATGGCGAGTTCCTGGTGAACGCGCAGGGCGAGGACGTCGTCGCCGGCATCCGCACGCCGCAGAACATCACCGAGGCGGCGCGCATCGCGGCGGGCTCGGACAAGCCATCGCTGCAGAAGCTGATGCCGGACGCGTTTCAGTCCTTCGTCACCATCTCCGACAGCCTGGAAAAGCACTACCGCGATATGCAGGATCTCGAATTCACCATCGAGCGCGGCAAATTGTGGATGCTGCAGACAAGGTCGGGCAAGCGCACCGCCAAGGCGGCGCTGAAAATCGCCGTCGAGATGGCGCGGGACAGGCTGATCACGAAAGAGGAAGCCGTCGCCCGCATCGACCCGGCATCGCTCGACCAGCTGCTGCATCCGACCATCGACCCCAAGGCCGCGCGTGACGTCATCGGCATCGGATTGCCGGCGTCGCCCGGTGCCGCCACCGGCGAGATCGTCTTTTCCTCGAGCGACGCCGAGGAGTTGAAGTCGCAAGGCCGCAAGGCGATCCTGGTGCGCATCGAAACCAGCCCCGAGGACATCCACGGCATGCATGCGGCGGAAGGCATCCTGACCACGCGCGGCGGCATGACCAGCCACGCCGCGGTTGTGGCGCGCGGCATGGGCAAGCCTTGCGTGTCGGGCGCCGGTTCGCTGCGCGTCGACTACAAGGCAGGCACGCTGATGGCGATGGGCTCGACCTTCCGCAAGGGCGATATCGTCACCATCGATGGCGGCAATGGCCAGGTGCTGAAGGGCGCCGTGCCGATGCTGCAGCCCGAACTTTCCGGCGATTTCGCCGCCATCATGGAGTGGGCGGACGCGGTGCGCCGCATGAAGGTGCGCACCAATGCCGAAACGCCGCTCGACGCGCGCATGGCGCGCTCCTTCGGCGCCGAAGGCATCGGCCTTTGCCGCACCGAGCACATGTTCTTCGATGGCGACCGCATCGTCGCCATGCGCGAGATGATCCTGGCCGACACCGAAAAGGACCGGCGCACTGCACTCGCCAAGCTTTTGCCGATGCAGCGTTCGGATTTTCTCGAACTGTTCGAAATCATGGCCGGCCTGCCGGTGACGATCCGCCTGCTCGATCCGCCGCTGCACGAATTCCTGCCCAAGACCGAGGAGGAGGTGGCCGAGGTTGCCGCCGCCATGAAGGTGTCGCCGGACAAGCTGAGGCAGCGCACCGAGGCGCTGCACGAGTTCAACCCGATGCTCGGTCATCGCGGTTGCCGCTTGGCCGTCTCCTATCCCGAAATCGCCGAGATGCAGGCGCGCGCCATTTTCGAAGCGGCCGTCGAGGCCGGCAAGAAGGCCGGTGCGCTTGTGGTTCCCGAAATCATGGTGCCGCTGGTCGGCCTGGTAAAGGAACTCGACTACGTCAAGGCGCGCATCGATGCGGTCGCCAAGAGCGTCATGGAGGAAACCGGTGTCAAGATCGACTATCTCACCGGCACCATGATCGAACTGCCGCGCGCGGCGATCCGCGCCCATGTCATCGCGCAGTCCGCCGAGTTCTTCTCCTTCGGCACCAACGATCTGACCCAGACGACGTTCGGTATTTCGCGCGACGATGCGGCCTCGTTTCTGGAAACCTACCGCCAGAAAGGCATAATCGACCAGGATCCGTTCGTCTCGCTCGACATCGACGGCGTCGGCGAACTGGTGCGCATGGCCGCCGAAAAGGGCAGGGCGACGCGGCCCGACATCAAGCTTGGCATCTGCGGCGAACATGGCGGCGACCCGGCCTCGATCCGCTTTTGCGAAGAGGTCGGCCTCGACTACGTATCCTGCTCGCCCTATCGCGTGCCGATCGCAAGGCTGGCGGCCGCGCAGGCGGCGGTGCTGGTCGCGAGAGCAATTCCAGGAAAAGTGTGAAACGGTTTTCCCGGGAAAGCGCGTAGCGCTTTCCCGTAGGGAATTGCGTCAACCGTTTCGAGAAACGGTGAACTGCTCTAAGTCAGGCCGCGGATAGATCTATCCCGGACGAGCTTGCCGTTTTGTAAGCCAATTCACGCGAACGTGCCGATGGCATTGCATAATTTCGACACTGTTCCCGCCCAATTTGCGGATACCCCGCAATTGTCCCCGGAAGCCGATGTTGCAGACCTCACCCGCGTCGTTCCGCTCTATTCTGGTCATTCAAACGAAGTTCATGGGAGATCTCGTCCTCGCCTCGGTACTTGTGGAAAATTTGCGGCTCGAATTCCCCGGCGCCAGGATCGTATTTCTGTGCGAGGCTAGCTTCGAGAGCTTCGTGATCGCTCATGGCATCGCTTCCGAGGTGGTCACGTTTAAGCGCGCCCGCATGCGCGGCACCAACCTCGAGCGCGGGAAAGAGCTTTACGCCATGGTCCGCGCGTTGCGCCGCTTCCGCTTCGACCTGACGATCGACCTGACCGATTCAAAGACGTCGCGCATTGTCAGCGGGCTCGTCAACGCAAGAACCCGCGTCGGCTACAATCCTTCCGAAAGACCCTTGCGCATGCTGGAGCGCCAGCCCGCCAACGTCTTTGCCAAGCCCTACGGCTTTGATGGCCAGCACTTTCTGTACCGCTATCTCTCGCCGCTCGAAGCGCTCGGAATCGAACTCCGCAAGGTGATTCCGAGCCTTCAGCCGCTGCCATTGGAGACGGCGAAAGCATTGGCGCTGCTGGATAAGCACCATCTGCGGCCAAACGGTTTCATCGCCGTGCATGCGGGTGCAAGCTTCGAGGGGCGACGTTGGCAGCCGGAGCGGTTTGCCGCGGCGATCGGCGAGATTATGGGCGAAACCGGTCTGGACGTCGTCCTGGTGGGCGGCCCGGACGAGCAGGAGATTGCCGAACAGATCGTCGCCAGGACCGAGCCGTCGGTCGTCAATCTCGTCGGGGACCTGTCGCTTGAAAGTCTGCTGGCGGTGCTGAAGCAAGCCCGGCTGTTTCTCGGCAACGAGAGCGGCCCGATGCACATGGCCGCCGCCACCGGAACCCCGGTTGTCGGGCTGTTCGGTTTGACGCGTCCGTCGCGCTGGGGTCCCGTCGGCGTGCCCAGCATTTCGCTCCAGCCGCCGTTGCCTTGCAACTGCCTGGCCAAGGGCCTCTGCCGCGCGCCGGATCCCAGCAAGGCCTGCTGCGTCTGGGGTCTGGAGGTCAAGCCTGTGGTCGACGCGGTGCGCGAGGTTCTTTCGCGCTCCGAAACGAGGCTGGGGCGCGCCATCTGACATCATGGTCGCGCGGACAATCGCTATCGCGGAATGGCCTGTTCACCACGCGAACGGTCAAATTGTCGCGACAGCCACTTTTCCGCTATCCACCATCCCGATTTCCGCCTTCATGCACGTCTTGGGATGCCGGCTTGAAACGACCGGTCAGGAATTCGGTTTGATGCGCCTGCTGCAAAAAAATCTCTGCATGATCGCCATGTCGTTGGCGATGGTATCCGCCGGCCATGCCGCGCCGCTCGTCGAGCCCACGCTGCACATCAGGCCGGAGGCAAGCGGAGCCGGCCGCGTTGCGCTCACGCTCGATGCCTGCGGCGGGCAGACCGACAGCCGGATCCTTTCGGCGTTGGTGGAAAACAACATCCCCGCCACCATTTTCGTGACCGGCATCTGGCTGAAGCGAAACGCCGCCGCCGTCGAGATCATGCGCGCCCATCCCGATCTGTTCGAGCTTGAAAATCACGGCGGCCATCATATCCCGGCGGTCGATACGCCGCGGAAGATCTACGGTATCCGCAGCGCCGGCAGCCCGGATGCGGTGCTGGCCGAGGTCGAGTCGGGTGCCGCTGCTCTTGCCGGGACCGGCGAGCCGGCGCCGAAATGGTTTCGGGGCGCAACCGCCGAATACAGCCCGTCGGCAATCGCCATGATCCGCAAGCTTGGTTTCAAGATCGCGGGCTTCTCGATAAACGGTGACGGCGGCTCATTGCTTGGCGCCAAGGAAACCGCGCGGCGCATCGCGGCGGCCAAGGACGGTGACGTGATTATCTCGCACATCAACCAGCCGACCCACGCCGCCGGCGAAGGCGTGGTGCAGGGGCTCCTGGCGCTCAAGGCCAAGGGCCTGACCTTTGTGCGGCTCGACGATGCCGGGGCCAATGGAATCGGCGATCACGGCACAACCGACTGACCGGTGCTTTTGACCTTCAAGTGATACCGGTCTGACCTGAATCTCAACGCACCTCACGCGGCGGTCGCAGTCGGTCAGTCCGGTTTGGTTTCGATCGCGACCTTGCTGGCGTAGAACGCGCCGTGGTTACGGATTTCAGCCATTTCGTCGAAAGGATGCTCGTAGGCCCACATGGCGTTCTGGCCGGTTTCGCCGGCAGGCAGCACGCTCCAATAGCTTGCGTCGCCCTTGTAGGGGCAATGGGTCGAGTGTTCGGTGCCGGCGAGCTTGCCGAAATCGATGTCGGCGAACGGAATGTAGAAGACCGCGGGATAGGGGGGCTCACTCAGCACCTTGGCCCTCGTGGATGAAGCGATGACCGCGTCTCCGGCGCGCACGGTGATTGTGCCGGCAAAGGGGTCGATGGTGATGACCTTGTCGGGATTGCGTTGAAAACCGGGGGCGGGGTTGGTGATCTGGTCCATGCGGGGTCTCCTTGCGTCGATTTTTCAGATGTGTCGCGCAAGGGCATAGTTCAAGGCCGGCGGTGGCCATGCAGCACGCAAGCCCAATCCGGCCGATAATGACGGATCGTGCCTTCGACGCAAATTGAAATACCTGCCGCCAGCAATCAGGCAGCGGCCTTGAACACGTCCATGAGACCGGCATAGGCAGCAGCGATGCCGGCGACCGGGTTGCTGCTTCTCGACGCGGTTTCGACCTTCAATGGGCCGCCGCCGGTCGGCAGTGTGAGCAGCAGGAACTGGCGATTGCCGCCGTCGCCGACGGATGCGGCCGCGACATGCTGGCCTTCGCCCTGGTTCTGGACGCACATCTTGAACAGCAGCGTGCCGCCGACCGCTTCGAGCGCGCCGCCGACAACTTCAACAAATTCGTCTTCGGAAACAGTCTTCGTGTCCGGCGCCAGATCGGTCAGACTTTCGGCAAGCGTACTCTCAAGGGCTTCGTCGTCGAGCTGCGCGTCCATGCGAACCTCTTTCAGTCGCCAATCGCCCCTTGCCCGTTAACGAAGCTTAACGCCGAGGATGGCCGGATTGTGGCGGTTTTCCACCAATGCAGCGCCAGGCTGCGCTGGCGGCTGGACAATCCGGCGGTTCGCTCCACAATGGCCCGAAAAGCACAACGCAGAAGCGTGAGGGAGGAACCGAATGCTGGGATTGATGCAGGAATGGCCGCTGCTTTGCCATAAGCTCATCGACAATGCCGAGCGGCAGCATGGCGTGCGCGAGATCGTGTCGCGCTCGATCGAGGGGCCGATCGTGCGCACCACCTACGCCGATATCCATCGTCGCGCCCTGAAGGTCGCCCAGCGGCTGGAGCGTGACGGCTATCGCTTGGGCGATCGCATCGCCACGCTGGCCTGGAACACCGCGCGCCACATCGAGGCCTGGTACGGCATCATGGGCATCGGCGCCATCTACCACACGCTCAATCCGCGGCTGTTTCCCGAGCAGATCGTCTGGATCATGAACCATGCCGAGGACAAGGCTGTCTTCGTCGACCTGACCTTCCTGCCGCTGCTCGAGAAAATCGCCGCCGCCGTCAAATCGCTGAAACAGGTGATCGTGCTGACCGACAAGGCGCACATGCCACGGACGACACTACCGAATGTGGTCGCCTACGAGGACTGGCTTGACGAGGCGGATGGCGACTTCGCCTGGAAGACCTTCGACGAAGGCACCGCCGCCGGCATGTGCTACACGTCGGGCACGACAGGTGATCCGAAGGGCGTCGTCTACAGCCACCGTTCGAACGTGCTGCACGCCATGATCGCCGCCATGCCCGACGCCATGGGCCTGTCGTCGCGCGATACGATCTTGCCGGTCGTGCCGATGTTCCACGCCAATGCATGGGGGCTTGGCCAGAGCGGACCGATGATCGGCGCCAAGCTGGTCATGCCTGGCTGCAAGATGGACGGCGCCTCGATCTATGAACTGCTCGACACCGAGAAGGTGACCTTCAGCGCCGCCGTGCCGACCGTCTGGATGATGCTGCTGCAGCATCTGGAGGAGACCGGCAAGAAGCTTCCCTATCTCAACAAGGTCGTCATCGGCGGCTCGTCCTGCCCGCGCGCGATCATGGCGAAGTTTCAGCAGAACTACGATGTCCAGGTCATCCATGCCTGGGGCATGACCGAAATGTCGCCGCTCGGCACGCTGTGCACCTTGAAGCCGGACTATGCCGGTCTTGAGGGCGAAGCCCGGCTCAATGTCCAGCAGAAACAGGGCTATCCGCCCTTCGGCGTCGAAATGAAGGTGACCGACGACGACAACAAAGAGCAGCCCTGGGATGGCAAGACATTTGGCCGCCTGAAAGTGCGCGGACCGGCCGTTGCCCGCGCCTATTATGGCGGCGCCGGCCCGGAGCAGTTCGAC
This sequence comes from Mesorhizobium sp. M1338, assembly GCF_040318045.1. NCBI lineage: Bacteria > Pseudomonadati > Pseudomonadota > Alphaproteobacteria > Hyphomicrobiales > Phyllobacteriaceae > Mesorhizobium > Mesorhizobium sp. M1338. Next base: position 119,607 of record NZ_JAMYLL010000004.1, read on the forward strand.
GAGGACGGCTGGTTCGACACCGGCGACGTCGCTCATATCGACGCCGGTGGCTACATGCAGATCACCGATCGCGCCAAGGACGTCATCAAATCCGGCGGCGAATGGATTTCCACCATCGACCTCGAGAACCTGGCTGTCGGCCACCCCGATGTCGCCGAGGCGGCCGCCATCGGCGTTTATCATTCGAAATGGGGCGAGCGGCCGTTGCTGGTCGTCGTCCGCAAGGCGGGCAAGGAACCGACCAAGGCTGATATTCTCGACTTCATGGACGGTAAGGTGGCCAAATGGTGGATGCCGGACGATGTCGCCTTCGTCAGCGAAATTCCGCACACCGCCACCGGCAAGATCCAGAAGATCACCTTGCGCCAGCAGTTCAAGGACTATCGCTTGCCGACGGATTGACGGGATGTCGCGTGTTTCGGCTTCAAGCCATCGCGAAAAGGTTCTAAGTCTCCGTTCGGGTTGGGGCAGCGCAGAAAACGATGGTTAGCATTCCTGAACGGCAAACGTCGAAGGCGGCCGCATGGTCGCGGCGCACGGCCGCTTTTTCGTTGGTGCTGCTGCTGACGGTCTTCGTCGGCCATCGCTTCGATCTCGTGGAAACACCGGTCTTCCTGTGGGTGCTGGGCATTGTCGCGCTGCTGGCGGCCCTGGCGCTGTTGTTTGCCGGATTTGCCTTTTCGCGGCTATGGAACTTCGGTGATCGCGGCGGCCGCGACCTGACGGTCGGCGCCCTGCTGGCGCTGCTGGTGCTCGCACCCTACGGCGTCGCCGCCTACTGGGCGACAATCTACCCGCCGCTCAGGGATATCTCGACGGATTTCGACGAGCCGCCGGCGCTCGACGTGGGCGACCGGACGAAGGACATGAACGTGCTTTCCCCGTCGACGCCTGGTGAACAGCGGCTGCAGTCCGATAGCTATCCGCTGGTCAGTGCACGCAGCTACGCCCTGCCGTTCGAGACTGTCGTCAATGCCGTCGAAACCGTCCTTGACCGGCGCGATTGGGATCTGTCCGAACCCTATCCCGACCTCGCCGGACAAAGCGACGTCACCATTACCGCCGTCGCCAAGGGGTTCGTGATCGGTCTTCCGGCCGACGTCGCGATCCGCGTGACCGACGATGGCGATGCGGTCATCGTCGACATGCGGTCAGCTTCGCGATACGGTCGCTTCGACCTCGGCGACAACGCCGCGCGCATCGTCGAATTCCTCGCCGAACTCGACCAGGAAGTCGCCGGTCAGGTTGGCGCGGCGCCGGTCGAGTAATGTTCAGAAAGTGTTGTAGTTAGGCGGATTCGCATGTCGCCGCAGAATGCAGCTTGTGGGCAGACTATTCGGCGGGCTCGAATCCGCCCTGCACCAAGATCGCTGCGACCGGCCCAAGCGGATTGACGATCCGGCTCTCCAGGACTTCGATAAGTTTGCGTCCAACCGCCGCCATATCCACGAAATGAACTCCGATCTTTGCCGGCAGGAAGCGTGCCAGCCGCGTGCTGTCACGAGTGACAATGTGGACGTCGCTCCCCGGCACGAGACCTTTTCTGCCAAGGGCATGTAACGCCCCTAGAAGGCCCAGTTCGTTGGCACATGCCAAGCCTGTCGGCGGATCTGACGACGCCAGTAGGCGATCGAACCAGCCTGCGCTGGATTCCATCGTGAACATGCCATGACCGATCAGCGATTGGTCGATCGGAATACCGGCCTCGGCCATTGCCCTTCCATACCCGGAAAAACGCATGGCACTCGCCTGATCTTCCGGAACGAGAAGTTGCAGCGCAATGCGTCGACAGCCCTTATCCATGAGCCGTCGGGTCGCCTCGTACGCAATCTGTTCATTGTCGACATCGACATAGGGGTATGCGATGTCCAGGTCGGTTCTTCCAAACGCGACGAATGGCATGCGTTGATCCAGCAGCAGCTTGACGCGCGGATCGGCCGACACCAAGCGCGTGATGATCAGTCCGTCTGTGCTGCGCGCCTGAAGCTGCCGCTGCACACTCTCAACGGGGTCGTCGTCGGGAGTGGTGGAATAGATGGACAGACTATAACCGGCTTGCCGGGCAGCCAGCGTCATGCCTTCGATCAAGGGAAGCTTCAACAGATCGGACAGGTGGTTTCGTGTCTCCATCGGGAGCACTGCCGTCAGCGTCAGCGTCCGACCGGTTTTCAGCGCACGGCCATGATGATCTGGCACATAGCCAACCCGCTTAGCCACCTCCTTGACGCGGGCTATGGTCGAGGGCTGTACTTCCGGCCCATCCTTCAGAGCGCGGGACACCGTGGTCACCGACAGGGAAAGTTCCGCCGCGATCTGCTTTAGGTTGGCCATTGTTCGCCCGACTTCGAAAGCGCCGGCTGATTGCTGACCTTCATAGCGTTACCGGATTCGACCTCCCGGTCAATCCGAACTCCCTTGGGAAAGCAGCTTGACTCATTTGCATTAAGATGAAATCGTAACGTTACGATTACAAATAAATGGCTCTTTCGAGCGACATTTGGAAAAAGTGGGGAGGAGAACCTATGTCCTGGTTACGCATTTCCTTAACAGCATTCGCAATCTCGGCTGCGTTGCCCGTCCACGCGCAAACAGTCACCATCACGACCGCAGGTGGCGATTATGGCAACGCCATGAAAACGGCCATGTGGGCCCCCGCTGCAAAAGAGCTTGGCTATGATGTCCGAGAAGAGACGCAAAGCGACGGACTGGCCGCCCTGAAGATGCAGGTCACCGCCGGTGCGGTGACGACCGACATCATCCACCTGGGCTCACCAGAAGGCGCGCAGGCGGCGGCACAGTCGCTCCTGGAGCCGCTTGACTACAAGATTATCGATCCCAAATCCGTGCCGGATGGTGCAAAGTCCGACTACTGCTATCCGTTCGACTCCTACGGCACCGTCATGTCGTGGAACACCAAAACCTATGGCGAGAATCCGCCGAAGACGTGGGCGGAGTTCTGGGATGTTGCCAAATTTTCTGGCCGTCGCGCCCTGCGCGCCAATGCGCAAGACTCGATCGAGATCGCGCTGCTCTCCGATGGCGTGGCGCCGGCAGACGTCTATTCCGTGCTCAGCACGCCGGAGGGGCTAGAACGCGCCATCAAGCGGCTTGAAGCGATCAAACCAAATGTCGCCGTGTGGTGGACCTCGGGAGCGCAGTCCGCGCAGTTGCTGAAAGATGGTGAGGCGGACCTAGTCGTTACCTGGAACGGACGGGCCCAAACCGTGAAAGCGGATGGCGGCGCGGCCGACTACACGTTCAAGGGTTCGGTCATCGGCACGGACTGCCTTGCGGTGCCGAAGGGAGCGCCGAACAAGGAAGCAGCGATGAAGCTCATCGCGGCGATGACACAGCCCGCGCGCGTGGCGAAGCTGACCGATTTCATCGCCTATGGCCCGGTCAACCCCGCTGCCTATGAGGGTGGCCTTATCCCCGAAGACCGTCTCAAGACCCTGGCGACCGCACCTGAAAATGCTGGCACTTCGGTGTTTTCGAGTGCGGACTGGTGGGTCAAGAATGGCGAGGCTGCCCAAAAAGCCTTTGATGAGATGATGGTCCGCTGAGTCTCAGCTCTAAGGCTTGAGCGCATGATGAAGTCGCTCCCGATCACCATCGACAGCGTGCGCAAGAGCTATGGATCTTACGTCGCGCTGGACGATGTCTCGCTCGACATTCGGGCCGGCGAATTTCTCACGCTGCTGGGGCCGTCGGGGTCGGGCAAGACCACGCTGCTCATGGCTTTGGCCGGTTTTGTCCGGCCCGATTCCGGTAAACTACTGTTGGGTGATCGGGACATTACCCGCCTGGCCCCCAACAAGCGGGACATCGGTATCGTGTTCCAGAACTACGCCCTGTTTCCCCATATGAACGTTCTGGCAAATGTCGAGTATCCGTTGGCGCTGCGCAAGACGCCGAAAGCGGAGGCCCGCCAGCGGGCGCTTGACACCTTGGCCCGCGTGAAGCTGGAAGGTCTGTCGGAGCGCAATATTGCCGCATTGTCCGGCGGCCAGCGCCAGCGGGTGGCGTTGGCGCGGGCGATCGTCTTTGAACCACGCGTGATGCTGATGGACGAGCCGCTGTCGGCGCTCGACAAGAATCTGCGCGAAACCATGCAGTACGAGATCCGGCGTCTGCACGATGATCTGGGGATCACCACAATCTATGTGACGCATGACCAGCGCGAAGCATTGATTATGTCAGATCGGGTCGCGGTTATGAATTCCGGCCGCATCCAGCAGATTGATACGCCACAGCAGATTTACGATCGTCCATCGACCCGCTTCGTCGCGGAGTTCATGGGTGAGGCCAACATTGTGGCCCCGGGCTCGGTGCGCAGAATGGACGGCGCCGATGCGTCACGCGAAGCTCTGATGATCCGCGCGGAAAGCTTCCATCTTGATGCGAAGCTCGTCGGGCGAGACGGGGTGACGCTCGACGGAACACTGTGCGCTAAGGCGTTTCGCGGCGAAAACTGGCTTTTGACGCTGGCGCTTGACGGCGGGCAAGAGATTCTTGTCTGCATTCCGGCGGCGTTGGCCAGTGGCTGCGCCGAGCTTACCATCGGTCAGCGAGTGACCGCATATGCACCAGCAGCGAAAGTTCACGCGATACCGGGAGCGAGAGCGTGACCGTCCTCGCGGATCCTGCGCTCGCGGCAGACGCACGACGCGAGCGGCGGTTCTTCCTCTCGCTTTCACTACCCGCGCTTTTCATCGTTGGACTGGCGGCGATACTGCCCATCGTCTGGATCATCCGGCAATCCTTCCTGACTACGGGAGGCGAATACACTTTTGGCAATTACGAGAAGGTGCTTTCGAGCGGGCTGACATGGTCGGCACTCGTCACAACCCTTGAACTGTCCCTGGGCACGCTGGCGATCTGCATTCTTCTCGGTATCCCCCTGGCCCTCGCTCTGGCGAGCGCCAGGCCAAGGGTGGCCAATTTGCTGATGGCCCTCGTCATGCTGCCGTTGTGGACCTCTATTCTGGTGCGCACCTATGGCTGGCTCGTGCTCTTGCGGCGCGATGGCCTGATCAACGCGGCTTTGACAGGTTCGGGCCTGGCAGCGGAGCCATTGCCGCTGGCCTACAACTTCACGGGAACGCTCATCGGCATGGTTCACTACATGCTGCCGCTCTTTCTCCTGCCCGTCTATGCCGCGATGCGCGATATCGACGCAAACCTCATTCGCGCGTCGGCGAGCATGGGCGCCACTATCGGGCAAGCGATCCGCACGGTCATTCTGCCTCTTTCGGCCGGCGGTATCTTCTCGGGTTCGATCATCGTCTTCATCTACACCATAGGTTTCTTCATCACGCCGGCGGTGCTTGGCGGCGGCAAGGTAAATCCTCTCTCCATCCGGATCGAGCGCACGCTGTCGACCTTTCAGGATTGGGGGTCGGCGAGCGTCTTGGGTATTCTGCTCCTCATTTTAATGGCGTTGATGGGTGTGATGTTCCTGGCTGCACGGCGGCTGATTGCTGGGCGCAAAGTCGGCACAGCCCATGCTTGAAGCCTATCCAGACAACAGGCTGGCCCGCATCCTTCTGTGGAGTTTCTGCGCGCTCGTATTGGCGTTCCTGATGCTGCCGACGCTCGTCGTCGTCCCGCTCTCCTTTTCGGCGTCCAATCTTCTCGAGTTCCCACCGCGCGCATACTCGTTGCGCTGGTACGAGACTTTCTTCGGTTCGGCGACATGGATGGCCGCGCTCAGGACGAGCCTGATCCTTGGGACATTGACGGCGATGGTCGCCGTGCCCCTGGGGCTGCTGGCCTGCATTTCGATAAATCGGCTCGGCGGAAAGGCCGCCACTACCATTCAGGGCATTCTGCTCACCCCCTCCATCGTGCCGGGAATCCTGCTCGCGATCGGTCTCTTCTTTGTGCTGGCGGCGCAACGTCTGGTCGGAACACTGTTCGGCGTGCTGGTCGGACATGTGGTGCTGGCCATCCCGGTCGCGTGCATTGTGTTGCTGCCCGCTCTGGCCCGCTTTGACTGGAACCAGGTTCAGGCGGCGCGCAGCCTCGGCGCAAACTGGGCGAGGGCCATTGGCGGAATAATTGTCCCGCAACTTCAGATCAGTCTGTTGTCGGCCACATTGATGGCCTTCCTGACTTCGCTCGACGAGTCTGTCATTTCGATCTTCGTCGCAAGTGGCCAAAACAGCACGCTGCCGAAGCTCATGTTTCTGTCCCTGCGAGATCAGATCGATCCAACCATCGCGGCGATCTCGACAGTGTGGACCGGTATCGTCGTGGTCGCAGTCTTGATCGTGACTCTCCGCCAAAAATCATGATCGAGACCGGAAACATGCCCGACAATCATAGCGCAGCCGACGATCAGGCGGATCATCCAACGGACATACCGCAGGTTGGGTTGGCGATTATCACCGGTTCGGCAAACTGGGGGCTTGCCTTCCCGGAAGATGTCAAAGTCGATGGCGTGCGCACCTTGCGGCGAGACATGAGTTTTGAAACGCCTTTCGGTCGCAGCGACCACTGGAAATTGCTCGAGTTCGATGCCTCGATTACTGCGGAAGGCAAAACGAAACGTGCGTTGTGCATGTATTCGCACGGCAATCCGCGCGACCATATCGACCATTCCTGCCATCGCCGCGCGTTCTGGGTATTGATGACCGCGGGTGTAAAGCAAGTCCTGTCCTGCTCGACCATTGGCGCTGTCAACAGAGCGATCCAACCCGGCGACATGGTTGTGACCGCCGATATCATCGAACTGACGCAGACGCCGTTTTCACTCCTTCCCGGCCGACAGAGCTTCGACTGCTCGGGCAAGCAGATCGTATGTCCAAGATGCGCGGCGGTTCTGGTCGAAACGGCCCGCCGTCATTGGCCAGCGGAATGCCGTATCCATGGCATCGAACAGCAGTTGGTGGCTGCCCATTGTTACGGGCCGCGACTGACCACCCCGGCCGAAGCCTTGGCGTATCGAAGCATGGGAGCGGATGTGCTCAACCATTCGATCGCCCCTGAGGCGACCCTGTCGCGCGAGATCGGCGCGTGTTTCGTGCCCTTTGCGTTCGTGACCGCGGGTTTCAACGACTATATGGACCGCAACCGCCAGGAATTGCTGCAAAAGGACGTGCTGCCGAAGCTCTCTATGACAGCCTCGCGAGTTGCTCTGGAGACTGCGGCACGACTTCCATTTGATCCCGAATGCTCTTGCCAGGGCTTGAAGTCCCCTCAGCCAGCAGAGCGCTCCAGCCGATTCTAGAGCGAATGGCGCCGAAGGCTTTAGCCAGCCGGCGCGAAAATGCCGTCGATGGCCGGCGCGGCGTCTGTCGTGACCAGATCGCGCGCCACCAGGTCTTCTAGATGGGCGAGCACCGACAATCCGGCGGCGCCGTGCAGCCGCGGGTCGGTATCCCTGTAGATCGCCTTGACCATGTCCACGATCGTCCGGTCGCCCGCTCTGACCCGTTCCAGTATGGCGCGCTCGCGCATTTTGCGGTGCGTCTTCAATCCACGCATGAAAGCGCGCGGTGCGGTCACCGGCCCGCCATGTCCTGGCAGCAGCAAACGATCCTCGCGTTCGATCAGCCGGTCCAGCGAGGCCATATAGTCGGCCATCGCCCCATCCGGCGGGGCGACGATGGAAGTTGCCCAAGCCATGACATGGTCGGCGGAAAACAGGATGCCGGTTCCCTCAAGCGCGAATGCTGCGTGATTGGCGGTGTGGCCGGGCGTCAGAACCGTCCGGATCGACCAGCCGTCGCCATCGACCACTTTGTCGTCGGGCAATGCGATATCGGGGACGAAAGCCGTGTCGGCGCTGGCGTCCAGCGCATTGGTCTCGCCGATATGCAGGGGTCTTGCAGGGCGATGCGGTCCCTCTGCCAATACGGGCGCGCCGGTGCGCTCTTTCAGCCTGGCGGCCAGCGGGGAGTGGTCGCGGTGCGTGTGGCTGACGAAAATATGGCTGACCGGCCGGCCCGCGATCACGTCGAGCAGGGTCCGCAGATGCGCCTCGTCATCTGGCCCCGGATCGATCACCGCCAGCGTATCGCGGCCAACGATGTAGCTGTTGGTACCGTGGAAGGTGAAGGGGCTTGGATTGCGGGCCGTGATGCGCTGGATGTCGGGCGCGACGCTTACCCCCTGGCCATAATGGGGGTCGAAACTGGTATCTAATTTGAGTGCCATGGCGGATGCATCGGTGCCTTGTTTCAGGAAACGGCAAAACCGATTGCCGCATAACACGCAAGCCAATATAGGAGAACGTGAGGCCGCGAACATCGGATAGCGGCAACCGGATTGGGGAAATACCATGGCAATTGCAACTACGATGCGTCCGCTTGTTTCTCTGGCTCTGCCGCAAAATGGCGCGGCGCGGCTGGCAACGCAGCTTTTCCTGGCCATCGCCGGAACGCTGCTGCTGACCCTGTCGGCCAAGACCAAGGTGATGCTCGGACCGGTCGACATTTCGATGCAGACGCTGGCCGTGCTGCTCATCGCCGCCGCCTTCGGCATGCGTCTCGGCGTCGCCACCCTGCTGCTCTACATGGCGGAGGGCGCCATGGGCTTCCCCGTCTTCCAGAGCACCCCGGAAAAGGGTCTCGGCATTGCCTACATGCTCGGCTCGACCGGCGGTTATCTCGCAGGCTTCGTGGTCATGGCGGCGATTGTCGGCTGGGCCGCAGATCGCGGCTGGGACCGCCATCCGGTCAAGCTTTTCAATGCCATGCTGGTTGCCGAAATCGTCATGATGGCCATGGGCTTCGCCTGGCTGGGGCTGCTGATCGGCCCGGAAAAGTCGTGGCAGTTCGGCGTTGTGCCCTTTATCGTCGGCGACCTGATCAAGGTGGCGCTCGCGGCAAGCCTGGTGCCAGCCGTGTGGTCGTTGTTGAAGCGCGGCTGAAGCGCGAGCGGGTGCCGGCGGCTTGAGCAGTCAAGCCCGGCTGGAACGGCGGATTTCGGTCTGCTGTCCGCCAAGTAATCTCACTTAGGTTTCCGGAAACAGCTTCGGGAACAGCGCATCCAATGCGTCGGCCGGATAGCGTAGCGACACCGGGCCTTTGGGTGTTTCCGACGCCAACAGACCGAGCGCGATCACGTCATTGAACACGCGACGCGCCGTGCGCTCGGGCGTGCCGGTTCGATGCCTCGAGCTATTTCTTCCATGCTTGGCCGACCTTGGCTTCCGCTAAGTGCATAATTATAAACATATATTTCGAATTTGCCAGGATGTTTGGCCGATCTTCAGGCCGATCATTGGCACCTTGCCGGCTTCCGCCGGCCATAGGCGTCCACGCCGACGCCGAGATCCAGCGGCTTCGGGAACACAATATCCCCCGCTCTCGTCTAAGCTCCCGCGCGACTCGCAATCGCTAAAGGATGCGATCTCCGAAGCAATGCTGAAAACTGCTCAGCGTCATTGGCTCTATCATCCTCGCATCGGCGCTGCGTGCACAGCGGCTTTTCTGAAGCATCAAACAATGCTGGTGATCAAAACTTCTACTAACTATTGATATGCAATAGATACTTGCTGGTGCAACCGCACTGTCGTAGACCCTTGGTCTTCGACTATGTCGAATCGCCGGGGGGTGAAACGTTCGATTCGTTCTACGAACGAACGGGCAGGTCAGATGCAGAATCGCGCTGGCCTGTGGCCGACACGGCAACTTCGGGGGAAGGGGCAAGGCGTTGAATGTCACGGCATCAACTATTGTCGGAAGCCGGCATTTCCTGTTCAGGATTCGATTTCAGCTGCTTGGCGGACTGACATTCGCGATTTTTGCGCCCGCCATTATCCGGATTGTCTTCAATCCTGAGTTTATCTATTCGGCAAACCTTCAGGTGACGGTGACCGCCGCGGCGATTGCGCACCTGGCGGGTTTCCTCTCCTATCGCCGCATCGGCAATTTCCCGGGCGTGGCCGCAGCAAGTTACATCTTGCCGACATTTGCCCTGTCTTACGGCGCTGTTTTCTTGACCATCTTCTTTTTCCGGTTCGAGTATAGCCGGTTTCAGGCCGCCGCCAGTTTCACGCAGTCCACGCTCTGGTATTTCGGCCTGAGCCTGTTGACGCGCCGCCTCGACCCACACCGGCTCGTCGTGATTCCCGGAGGAGATGTCGAGCGTCTCAAGACCTTGCCCGGGGTGCACTGGTTCTGGATCATGTCGACCAGCACGGTCATTGAAAGAGCCAGCGGCGTGGTCGTTGATCTGCGTGCCGATCTCGGCGCGGAATGGGAACGGTACATCGCGGATCGGGCCCTTTCGGGAACGCCCGTATACCATGTCAAGCAGGTGCGGGAGTCGTTGACCGGTCGGGTCGAGATCGAGCACCTATCCGAAAACACGCTTGGCTCCCTTAACCCGAACCAGGCCTATCTTAAAATCAAGCAGACGGCCGACTGGATTTCCGCGTTTGTCTTGATTGTCGTTCTCTCCCCTGTCCTGGCGCTGATAGCGCTGCTGATCCGGCTGGACTCCGAGGGGCCCGTGCTGTTTCGCCAGCAACGCATGGGGTACCGGGGCAAGCTCTGCACGGTCTACAAGTTTCGCTCGATGCGGCAGCACGGCGACGCTGGCAGCGACAAGGAGAAGGCGATCACCAAGCGCGACGACGATCGCATCACCCGCGTCGGACGTTTCCTGCGAAAATTCAGGATCGATGAGTTGCCGCAGGCCATCAACATTCTGCGTGGTGAAATGAGCTGGATCGGGCCGCGGCCGGAAGCCGTCGTCCTGTCGCAGTGGTACGAGGCTGAGTTGCCGTTCTACCGATACAGGCATATTGTCAGGCCAGGTATAAGCGGTTGGGCACAAGTAAATCAAGGGCATGTGGCTGCCGTCGACGATGTGATGGAAAAATTGCACTATGATTTCTATTATATAAAGAACTTTTCGCCTTGGCTGGATGTTCTGATAACGCTCAAGACGATGAGAACAATGCTTACTGGGTTTGGCGCGCGATAGCCAATGCGAAGCATGACTCTGGAATAGCAAGCGCAGGAAGCAGATGGATCTCGCCTCCAGGAAAATAGCCATCATCGGGCTTGGCTATGTCGGCCTGCCGCTGGCGGTCGCCTTCGGTGCCACCAGGGATGTCGTCGGGTTCGACATCAACCAGTCGCGGGTGGACGCGCTGGGTCGCCGAAGCGGCCAAGGTCATCGAGAACACCCAGAGGGACCTCAACATCGCGCTGATGAACGAGTTGTCGCTCATCTTCGGCAAGCTGGGCATCGACACGTCCGAAGTGCTGGAAGCCGCCGGCACCAAATGGAATTTCCTGCGCTTCACGCCGGGTCTCGTCGGCGGCCACTGCATTGGCGTCGATCCCTACTATCTCACCCACAAGGCCCAGGAACTCGGCTATCATCCGGAGGTGATTCTTGCCGGCCGCCGTATCGATGACGGCATGGGTCAGCACGCGGCGGATCAGACGGCCCGCCTGATGATGCGCAAGGGGATACCAGTCGTCGGCAACCGGATTCTGGTGATGGGCGCGGCCTTCAAGGAAAATTGTCCGGACCTGAGAAATTCCAGGGTCGCCGATGTCGTCGCCCGGCTGAAGGAGTACAATGCCGGCATCGATATCTGGGATCCCTGGGTCGATGCGCAGGAATGCGCGCGCGCCTTCGGTATAACGAGCATGAAGGACATTCCCGACGAGCGCTATGACGGCGTCATCGTGGCCGTCGGCCACCGGCAGTTCCGCGTGCTTGGCGTCGACGGCCTGCAGGCGCTTTGCAAGACCCCGGGCGTCATCTACGACATCAAGGGTCTGTTCCCCAGGCATGTTACGGATGGGCGTTTCTGATGAAGATTCTGGTCACCGGCGCCGCCGGCTTCATAGGCTATCATGTGGCCAAGCGCCTGCTGGAGCGCGGCGACGAGGTTGTCGGCATCGACAACGTCAACAGCTATTACGATCCGCGGATCAAGGAGGCGAGGCTGCGGCTGCTGGAGGAGGCGAGCCGCAAGACCAATGCGGGCTATCAGTTCATCCGCGGCAATCTCGCCGACAGAGAAGTGGTCGATGGCTGCTTCGCCGACCACGCATTCGATCGGGTGATCCATCTCGCCGCCCAGGCCGGGGTTCGCTACAGCCTGGAAAATCCGCATGCCTATGTCGAAAGCAACATCATCGCCTACACCAACATGCTGGAAGCCTGTCGCAACAGCGCCGTTGCGCACCTGACCTATGCCAGCACCTCGAGCGTCTATGGCGCCAACACCGACATGCCGTTTTCCGAGCACCGGCCGGCTGACCACCCGCTGCAGTTCTACGCCGCGACCAAACGTGCCAACGAGCTGATGGCGCACAGCTACAGTCATCTGTTCGGGCTGCCGACGACCGGGCTTCGCTTCTTCACCGTGTATGGCCCCTGGGGGCGCCCGGATATGGCGCTGTTCCTGTTCACCAAGAACATCCTTGCCGGCGAGCCGATCAAGCTGTTCAACAACGGCATGCACACGCGCGACTTCACCTATATCGAGGACATCGCCGAGGGCGTCGTGCGGGCCAGCGACAGCCCGGCCACGGGCAATGCCGCCTGGGACTCCAGCCGTCCGGATTCGGCCACCAGCAGCGCCCCCTGGCGCATATTCAACATCGGCAACAACAACCCGGTGAAGCTGACCGCCTATGTCGAGGCGCTGGAAAATGCACTTGGCAGGAAAGCCATCATCGAACTGCTGCCGCTGCAGCCCGGCGACGTGCCCGATACCTTCGCCGACACGTCGGCGCTGGAGCAGGCGGTGGGCTACCGTCCGACGACGACGGTGACCGAGGGCGTCGGGCGGTTCGTCGAATGGTACCAGGCGTATTTTGGACGGGGATAGGCCTGGTCCTGGCGGTTGCCGGCTGATCCGCGCATAGCTGCGCTCCATGACCGCGTAACCAGGGGGAGAGGGGATCGATACGGCTCGCAAACAGGCAGTTCGCAACCCATTGCAGTCCCAGGCGCTTTTGAGCGTTTGCATCCCTACGTTCAATCGGCGGGATCGCGTTGCGACGCTGGTTCAGGAACTGCTGCGCGCGAAGTGCCCACTGCAAGTATGTGTCTATGTCGACGGTTCGACCGACGGGACAAGCGAAGCGCTTGCGGAGATCGCGTCTCGCGATGCCAGATTGGTGGTCACAACTGGCCCAAATGGCGGCAGAGGGGTTGCGATGTTTTCGGCGATCGCTTCCGCCACTGGCGAATATTGCATGATTTTCGATGATGACGACGATCTCTTCATCGATCGCTTGCCGGAGGTTTGTGAGCGTCTCTCCTGGCAAGGTGCCGATCGGAAGATTGCGGGATTTGTGTTCTCTATGGTTCTCGAGGGACCAGATGCGACAGCAAACCAGTTTCCATCAGAGCGTACAAACCTGATCAGGATGCGGGCCGATGAAGGTGTGGTCGGCGACAAGAAGGAGATCATCAGAACTCCCTTGCTGAAGCGGGTTGCCGTGCCCCCTCCGGGGCGGTTCCGCCGTGTTCCAACCTCTCTTCTCTGGTCCAGGTTGGCGATCGAATATGACGTTATCTGTGTCAACGTCGATATCGGGCGAAAAAGGTACCTGCCGGAGGGAATGACCGCAAGAATTCGGCTTCTTCAGCGGCAAAATCCGTACCCGATGTTGTTGCTGAATTTGAACTACGTCAGGGCATTCTGGATTGGACGATATCGCTCGGTTCGATTCCTGGGCAAGGCCTTCCTTGCCTGCTTGAGCTTTGGTGCCTTAAGTTTCCCATTCTTGCTCAAGAGGTCATTCGCACAGGTGATCTCATGAAAAGAGTCAGTCTGTGGAAATTTGCGGAGGCCATCGTCATACGAATTGCGCCTGGTCTTCTGAATATAGTGACTTTACTATACATCGGAAGCCATCTGGAAACTGGACAGTATGGTATTTTCAGCACGACGATTGCGACAGTTTCATTTATTTCAACGCTTGTTTTTGGAGCTGCTACCTATTCGATAATGCCGGTTTCCGCAAAAATGCATGCCACGGGAATGGGTAGAGAGTACGTATCGTCTATTTTGACTGCGCTGGCCATTCTGGCGTTGTTTGTGGTCCTGGCTGGATCGGCACTGGCGTGGTTCGGACTTGGCAATGTCGTTGCCGCAACCATCATCGTTTCGTTCGGCTTGCACACCGCACTTCAAGAGATCTTGCGGTCACAGCTGCGTTTGTGGGCATATGGTTGGTCGGCGATTGGCCAGGCTGTCGCATACCAGGCGGGAGCTGTAGTCCTGCTTGCAGGAGATGCAAAAGTAGGCTCCGCCCTCACGGCCTTTTCGCTCAGCTACGTCGCTGGAGCGCTGATTTCATTTGCTTTCCTGGGGCCGATGAATCTGAGGCGGCCTCGCCTTTCCTATCTTGGCGGATCGCTGGCCACAGGCTGGCGATTTGTGTTGAGCAATCTGGCCGAGAGCGGCGTGTTTGTCGGTATTCGATACATTATTTTGATGTTTGGCTCCGAGACCCATCTCGGCGTCTTTTCGTTTTGTGTCGATCTTTCGCAACGCTCGGTCGGCTTCTTCATGAACGCGGCCAGCTTCGTTTTCGTGCCAACCGCGTTTCTCAGTGCCGCGAATGGAAACATTCGGGAGTTTCGGCGCGGATTGTTCGAGGGAGCGACCATTGCGCTGATTTTTGCGGTTGCGTCTGCCGCGGGGATAATCGGCCTGTTTTTTTCAGGCCATGCGTCCGGATGGCTGGGGAGGTCATTTGATCCAGCGGTCTTTGCGATCGTTTCCTGCGCTGTTTTGACAAACAGGACGAAGAAGGTGGTCATTGATCCCTTTGCGCTCCGCTCGAACAACGCGATGAAGCTGACCTATTCTTACGCGATAGGAGCATTGGCTTGCTGCTGTTTGGCGGCATTGAGTCTGTGGTGGCGGCTGCCGCTTGGCGGCGAAATGGCATTCCTGTCCGGATACGTCATAGCCGCGGCTTGTTCGTTTTTCGCGTTAAGGGGCGTCATTGCGGACAATGGGCGTGATGCAACGCAGCGAGGCCTTTTTATGGCCGGGTCGGATGCCGGAAATGAATGAGAAGAAGGCATTCTATGACGAGAAGAACAGCCGGATCGTCCATGTCGGTACGATAGCCGACGACGCCTATTGGGATTCCCACTGGGCCGAAGGGACTGTCTCGAGGCCGGATCGCTTTGTCGTCGAAACGACCAAACGATATCTGACAGTACCGGCCAAGGTCCTGGACGCCGGATGTGGCCTGGCCAATACGGTCTATGGCCTGCATCAGGCGGGCTTTTCCGCATATGGAATCGACTTTGCGCGACAGACCGTGCGGATGGTGAATCGCGCCGCGCCGCATTTGCAGGTGACGGTTGGAGATGTTCGGGCAACAGGCTTCGCGGACGAATTCTTCGACGGCGTGTGGTCTCTCGGCGTGATCGAGCACTTCTTCGACGGGTATGACGAGATCGTATTGGAGATGAGGCGCATCATCCGATCGGGAGGGATTGCCTTCGTGACGGTGCCGAGCATTTCTCCTCTCAGAAGATTGAAGGCCAGAATGGGTCTTTATCCCAGGTTTTCAGGCGAACGGGCCGGATTTTACCAGTTCATCCTTGAGCCATCTTCGATTGTTTCCGGGTTCGAACAGCACGGCTTCAAGCTTCTGGAGACACGACCAAGGGGTGGCTTCAAGGGGTTGAAGGACGAGACTTTTTTCACAAAGCCGATGCAGGCCTGGTACGACAGCAGGAACGGCATCCTGAGAGGTTTGCGGGCTGCCGCCGATCGGTTGCTCGGCCCATTTTCGCATCATACGCGGCTCTATGTGTTCCACAGGATATAGCGCGGATGTCGGGTCCGAATGGGCACAGATCGGCGAACGAAACTGATGGTGAAGCAGTGTCGAGATTGCGAAAGTTCGTTCGCGCGAACGTGGCCATGTCCGAGTTCCTCGACAGGGCTCTGCCGTTCCGCCTTCGCATCGACGGCAACCGGACCTTTGCGACGGAGATAGCACCTCCGTTCCTTACCCCAAACGCTCGGGTTTACGACCTTGGCGGGGGTGCAAGGCCGTTCGTCAGTCTCCCCGAGAAGCAGCGCCTGAGGCTTTTTGTCGTTGGGCTCGACCTGGACGCGCATGAATTATCGAAAGCGCCGCGCGGAATATACGACGAGGAGATTGAAGCGGACCTTACCTCGTTTCAGGGTAGGGGTGATGCTGACGTTGTGATCTGTCAGGCGACGCTTGAACACGTGCGCGACGGTGAGGGTGCCTTGCGTGGCATTGCCAGTTGCGTGAAGCCGGGAGGCGTGGTTGCCATTTTCTCGCCCTCGCGCAACGCTGTTTTCGCCAGATTAAATCGGGCCCTGCCGGAGGGGCTGAAGCGACGGCTGCTTTTTGCGATCTATCCCGAAAAGGGCAAGGGTCATGACGGGTTTCCGGCTTTCTACGACAAGTGCCTGCCCAGCGAGGTCGAGGTAATCGCAAAACGGAACGGCCTGGAACTCATCGAGCGTCGTCTGTTCTGGAAGAGTTCCTATTTCTATTTTTTCGTGCCGGCCTTTCTCGCCTGGCGCATCTGGCTAGGCGTTTCGGCCCTTCTTCTCGGCAAGGATGCTGCCGAAACCTACGCCTATGTCTTTCGGCGAAGACAGTGAATCCTTGCAGCTCATGAAAAGGAAGCTCGCCCTCATCGCCATTCCGCTCGATATCAGAGGTGGAGCCGAAGCCATCCTGAAACTGGTTGCGCGTGCACTTGCGCGCCGGCCCGACTGGGACGTCGAAATCGGCTTTCTAGGTGGCCAGGCAGCAGGGGACGCCGTTGGACCATTCCAGGATGGAATTCGGCGCAGTTACGGCTTTGGCGGTGGCAAAGCGATGAGCGAGCTTTTGCTTGCCCCGCGGCTGATCCGGCATCGGTACGATTTGGTTTTCTCAAGCCACACGCGGGTGAATTCGTTCCTGGCCGCCGCCCGAAGTGTCGGGATTCTTCGAAGCCGCAGGCTGGTCGCTCGCGAATCCACGGTGCTCCTCGATCGTTTCAAAGTCCCTCGCGCACTGGCTTACAGGGCGCTGTACGCGGCCTATGGCAGCCAGGACATGGTTGTCGCACAGACGAACTATATGAATGAACGATTGCGCGACGTGTTGCCCCATCGCGCCATTGCTAAACTGTGTACTTTGCCCAATCCGGTCGATGAAGATCTCATCGTCAAAATGTCCGCCGAGACATTGCCG
Organism: Mesorhizobium sp. M1338; assembly: GCF_040318045.1. Taxonomy (NCBI): domain Bacteria; kingdom Pseudomonadati; phylum Pseudomonadota; class Alphaproteobacteria; order Hyphomicrobiales; family Phyllobacteriaceae; genus Mesorhizobium; species Mesorhizobium sp. M1338. The sequence continues at coordinate 136,784 of NZ_JAMYLL010000004.1, forward strand.
GAGAGCGATGCCAGGATATTTTCCCGCCGTCCACAGATAGTCTGGTGCGGCCGGCTGATTGAAGTGAAACGCCCAACGATCGCGGTTGATGTGCTCGCCGAGGTCAGACGAAGAACCGGCGAAGATTATGAGCTGACCATGGTGGGGGCCGGACCCATGGAAGCGGAGCTAAGAGCCTATGCCGGCAAGTTCGATCTGGCCTCCCGAATAAATCTGCTCGGCCAGAGAGACAATCCATTTCCGCTGTTTCGCGCATCGCGCGCCGGCCTGCTTACGTCGGCGACCGAAGGATTTCCAAACGTCCTTCTGGAAATGATGGCTTGCCGGATCCCCGGCATCGTCACCACGCCCTGTGCGGGAGATCTGGACATGCTGTCCGGCCTGGCGATTTCAGCCGGATTTGGCCCGCTGGAAATTGCGGATGCACTGTTGAAGGTCATTCACGCCGGCGATCGGTCGGCCCTGTATGGAGAGACCTTATCGGAACGATCGCCTGGGCGATTTGCGGATATGCTGTTGGGAGCGCCTTCGTCATATCCGGGCGGGCAGAGATGAAGTCCGCTGCTCGCAACAAGATAATCATCTCGATAAACACATCCTGGAACGTCGTCAATTTCCGCAAAGGTCTGATCGAGGCCTTGCGGAGCCATGGCTATGACGTCGTCATCGCGGCGCCGAGAGACGAATACTCTTCGCTGATATCGGCCATGGGCTGCCGCTATGTCGAACTCGAAATGGACAATTCCGGCACGTCGCCTTTGCGGGACATGGCACTTCTGTGGCGCTACTGGCGTCTCTTGCGGCGTGAAAGGCCGTTGGCGTTTGTCGGCTTTACGATCAAGCCCAACGTGTTCGGCTCCATCGCGGCCAATCTGAACGGTGTCCCGGTCATCAACAACATTTCCGGACTGGGGACGGCATTCGTCCGCGGTGGCCTCCTGCTCAGAATTGCCAAGGCCTTGTATCGGGTGGCGCTGGCTCGCTCCAGAATGGTTTTCTTCCAGAATGATGACGACAGGATGCTGTTCGTCGACGGGCACCTGGTTCGCAAGGAGCAGACCGGGCTTCTGCCTGGCTCCGGCATCGACCTCGTGCGTTTTGCTCCGTCGTCCGAAAATCGCACCAGGTCTGGCGCGATTGTGTTTCTTCTCGTGGCCCGGCTTCTCTGGGACAAGGGCGTCGGCGAGTTCATCGAGGCGGCCCGTCTGGTTCGCCGGGGGATGCCCGGAGTCCGTTTCCAACTGCTCGGCTTTGTTGATGTAGAGAACCGAACCGCCGTCAGCCGGCAGAATGTCGAGCAATGGGTCGGTGAGGGATTGGTCGAATACCTAGGCTCCGCCGACGATGTGCGGCCTTTTCTGCGTGCCGCCGATTGTGTTGTCTTGCCTTCCTACAGGGAGGGGACGCCGCGTTCGCTGCTCGAGGCGGCCGCGATGGGCAAGCCGCTGATCACCACCGACGTGCCCGGGTGCAGGGAGGTGGTGGACCACGCCATCAACGGCTTCCTGTGCAAGGTGAGGGACCCTGATGATCTGGCAAGTAAGATGGTCGAGTTTGCGAAGATGGATGATGCCTCCAGAGGCCGGATGGGAGTGGAGAGCAGAAACAAGGTGGAGCGGCAGTTTTCGGAGACGATCGTCATCGCGAAGTACATGCGGCAGATAGAAAAGCTGGATGGCTCGCGGCGAAATGAATGAACGGGCCTGACGGACAGTTGGGCCGGATGGAGGACGGCCTTGTCAGTCAAGAGCATAGCGTTCCTTGCCATTGTAGCTATTCTGTTTGCTGCCGGCTTTATAGGCGTGATTCAGAGAGGCTGCCCGCCGCCCGGTCGCGGTACTCGAGCCGTTTGACGGTGATCTCGCCATTCCCTCGATCGACGATCTTCGCGTCGGCGGTCGCAAGATACTGCTATGCGGCGCGGCGTTTTCCAGGCCCCAGGCGATGCGCGCCCCGGTGACGGAAGCGGCGCGCCGGGACTATCAGGGGCGGTCCTGACTGCAAACCCGTTGGTGCCGGCACGCCTTGCGATGGCAAGATCGCTTCCAGGGTTGGCGATATCCTTGTTGTGCAGTGCTTGACGGCCAAGGGGTAAGATCTGGCTATCATATTTACGCAGGCTCGAATTCTCTGCGGCCAGCCGGTTCAAGCCGGTCCATGATACAAGTCTTGCTGAACGGTAGGGACTGGGTGCTCTTACGGCGAAGTGAATGGATCTGCCCTGTCCCGGCCGACAGGTCTCCTGCATTTGGGTATTTGTGGCTCTTCTATTGGGTAACGTCGGTTCCTGAGCTTTTTGGTCGAAACTGTTCATGCGATTTTGCTAAAGTACTGCGCTCGGACAGTCACGAATCGATCTAAATTGCCTCGCGCGCGAAATGTGTTGGAATTGTGATCGAAAAACTGCTACGTGCTGATCTGCTATCTTTGAATTGGTGCATCAGATGGTGATGCAGAGGGGATCAAAGGCAGATGAGGCTGTGAGCAAAACTGCGCCTGCCGTATTTGTTGCGTCAATCGGGTTCGGCGGCTGCAACCTGGATGTGCAGGCCAATTCGAGTCTCGATGTTTTCCACTTCGACGACAACATTTGTCTCAAGCTTGTTTTTCGAACAGACGGCCGCCATTCAGCCGTCTGGTGATGGGGTTGACCTGCCGGAAGCGATTTTTGCCGGCGCGCTTCTGATCGCTGGCGTGCTCTCGGCTACGCAGGACGACGTCAGCGTCCCAAGAGGGTGAGTTGCAGGGTTGGGTGGGTAAAAATGACGATTCGTCATGGGCTCGGGGCTGTTTTCGTTTTTGTTGTACTCGCCGCAGAGGGCATTCTGTTTGCAACGCCCGACGCTTTCGCTCAGGAGACATGTTCCTGTCTTGCGACCGTGCCGGCGTCCGCCGGTGCGATAGGTCGCCTTACGCAGGTCCATGGTAACGTTCAGATGTCCCAGGCCGGCGGCTATGCTGGCGTGGGTCCCGAAGCGCCAGTGTATTCGGGCGCGCGCATCATGACCGGGGCAGAGGCGTCCGCTTTGCTGGCGGTGGGTGCCAATTGCGCATTCGATATTCCTGGCAACACCACGATCAAGGTCGATCCTGTCGAAGGTGGCATGTGCGTTTCGCTCGATACGCCAGTTGCGACGGTTGAGCCTGCCAGCTCGGAGCCTGTCATGCTGCCAGCTCTCTTGGGCGGGGCCGCGGTTGGTGGCGCCGCCGCTCTTATTATTGGGCTGCAGGACGACGATGACGCTGTCAGCCGGTAGCCGAGATCCGACACCCGCTGTTTTGCGCAATTTTGTCAAACGCGTCATTCGCCTTCATGCGGGTGGCGCATTTGTGTTTTGTCGAGCCGAGGCTTTGCCTCCCCGCAGCCAGAAACGCCAATGATCGACCTGCATTCACATATCCTGCCCGGTCTCGATGATGGTTCTCCTGATCTCGCCGAGTCGCTGGAGATGGCGCGGCTGGCAGTGGCCGACGGCACGACGCACATGGCATGCACACCACATGTGATGCCGGGCGTCCATAGGAATGCCACGCCGAACATTGCCGAGGCAGTTCAGGCGTTGGAGGTGGAATTCCGTAACGCTGCCATACCGCTTACCCTGTACGTCGGCGCCGATGTTCATATCGCGCCTGATCTTCCCGATCGACTGACGCTTGGCACCGTGCCGACGTTGAACGGATCCCGCTATTTCCTGTTCGAAACGCCACAACACATCCTGCCGGCCGCTCGTGCCCATTGGAAAGCGGAACGCGAAAAGGTCGTGTGCCAGCAGCGTAGGCCGTTTCGGCGAATTTGGCCGGCTGTTCAAGAGCGGGTACCTGTGATGGGCATTTTCGATTTTGCAAGGCGTCATGCAAGCACCCTGTCAGCGTTGCTCGCATCGCTGGCGATATCCGCTTGCGCCGGCACCCCGTTGACATCGACGTCATCCACAAATTCTGTCAGCGCCCTTCAGCCGGCGGCGTCCTCCACGGCTCTTTCTGGCGGCGGCACACTGCAGATGGTGAAGGACCTGCCTGCGCCGCAGAACTCCCAAAATGGCAGCGAGCAACCCCTGTCTGCCAATGATGTGCTGGAGGTTAGCGTGTTCCAGGTCGACAATTTGAACAGGACTGTTCAGGTCGACGCAAGCGGGCAGATTTCGCTTCCGCTGATCGGAACGATGACTGCGGCCGGCAGGACCGTGCGTCAGCTCGAGAAGGAAATCGAGACCGCTTATGGCGAAAAATACCTGCAATCGCCTGATGTGGCGATTTTCGTCAAGGAATCGATTGGCCAGCGCATCACGGTCGATGGGGAAGTCAACAAGGCCGGCATCTATCCGGTGTCCAGCAGCGCTTCTTTGCTCGATGCGATCGCCCTTGCCGGAGGCTTCAATCCGATCGGTGATGCCGGCAAGGTCTTCGTCTATCGCAATATTGGCCAAAACAAGCTGGTGGCAAACTACAATGTCGAGGAAATCCGCGCGGGCAAGAATCGCAACCCACGCATCCATGGCGGCGATGTGATCGTCGTTTTTGCTTCGAAGTCGAAAATCGCGATGAACAATTTGGAGGATGCCCTGGGCCTCGCCTCCAGCGCGGCCCGCATTGCGGTCATTCCGTAGGACAGGTCACGATACGAACAACCCCAGGATCACCTCGCGCATGCTCGATCGTAACAGGCAATCCCAATTTGCCGGACCCGGACAGGCCCTGTCCGCGGACCTCTATTACGACGTGCAGCAAAACTACGGTCCTTATGATCGTGACCATGCCGGTCAGGATGAAGGGTTCAACCCGCTCAAGCTGCTTTTCTACATTGTCCAGTATCGTTGGCTGATCGTCATGATGGCAGCTGCCGGGCTTGTTGCCGGCGTCATCGTGACAATGATGCAGACACCAAAATATCAGGCAACGACGCAACTTGAAGTTCTGGTCCCTTCGGCGAAGGTCTTTCAGGACATCGAGGTTGTTTCCGAAAACAGCGACGTCAGGGCCTTCCTGACCGCCCGTGAAAAGCTGAAGAGCCGCGCGCTGGCTCAGCGCGTGGCGTTCCAGCTGGGGCTTGGCGAAAAGCCGGACTTCCTGTTTCCGACGCCGAGCTTTTCGCTGAGCAACATTGTCTACCGGGCATTCGGAATGTCGAAGTCGCCTTCCATCGAGGAGAAAACGCCCGAAGAGCGCGAAGCAATTGCCATCAAGCGGATCCTGGAAGACCTGACGGTCAATCTGGTCACCAATACAAGCCTGCTGTCGATCACCTTTGTCGATCAGAAACCGAAATATGCAAGCGACGTAGCCAATCAGGTCGCGCAGAGTTTTATCGACCAGCGCCTGGACCAGACCAGCGAAACCTCTGATCTGGCAAGGCAATTCATCCAGGAACAGGTTTTGCAGGTGAAGCAAAAGCTGCAGAAATCCGAGGAGGAATTGGTCACCTACGCAAAAGACGCCGGCATCACGGTCACTGGCGACGACAAATCGCTGATCGGATCGAACATCGAGGCCCTGAACACCGCGCTGGCGACGGCAATCCAGGAGCGCCTCGATGCGGGACGGGTGGTGGATCAGATAGAAAAGGGGCGCGGGTCAAGCCTCGGCCCGGTTCTGGAAAGCGAAGGTCTGCAGAAGCTCAGCGAAAAACTGGCGGACCTGACCAGCCAGTATCAGCAGAAACTGGGCATCCTGAAGCCTGGCTATCCGGAAATGCAGCAATTGCAAGCGCAGATCAAGGAACTGCGGCGGCTCTACAACAACGGCGTGCTGGCCATAACCGATTCGTTGCGACTGAAATACCAGGAAGCGCAGAGCAAGGAGGCCGACCTCAAGTCCAAGCTCACTGAGATGGAGAGGCAGCAGGTCGTCTTCAACGACAAGAATATCAAATACACGATCTTGAAGCGTGAGGTCGATTCCAATCGGTCGCAGTATGACAGCCTTATCGCCAAGCTGAATGAAGTCGGGGTTAGCTCGGAACTCAAGACGCAAAGCGCCGCGATCGTCGATTTCGCTTCGCTGCCCGTAGCCCCTTATTCTCCACGCCTGAGCATCAATCTTGCAATCGCGTTGGCGCTTTTCATGGCTTTGGCTGCATCGATCATCTACATCATCGAGCTGCTGAACAACACCTTCACCAATCCGGAGCAGATCGAGAAAGAGCTGGGGCTGGCGATGCTCGGCATCCTGCCGCTTGTCGACGACCGCGAACTCACAGCCAGCATCGCCGATCAAAAATCCGGGCTCTCGGAGGCCTATCGTTCGCTGCGAACATCGCTGCAGTTCTCCGGTGCGGAAGGCGCGCCGCGATCGCTGCTGGTGACCAGTTCGGAACCTTCGGAAGGCAAGTCGACCACCTCGTTCAAGCTCTGCCAGGATTTCGCGGCGCTCGGTGCAAGGGTTCTGCTTGTCGATGGCGATCTTCGCAAACCGAACCTGCATCGGCTGTTTGGCCTCGATAATGCGATCGGGCTGAGCAACCTTCTGACAAATACCCGTTCGCAAGGATGATCTGGCGGGCATTTTCAGGACGACGAAATACCCTAACGTGACCGTGCTGACGTCCGGGACGATTCCGCCGAACCCGGCCGACCTGCTCTCTTCGCAGAAGATGGCGCTGATCTTGACCAATCTCGGCAAACGCTTCGATCTGATCATCATCGATGCCCCACCGGTCGTCGGCCTTTCCGACGGCCCAATCCTCAGCCGGCTTGCGGAAGGCACGTTGATGGTCGTTTCCACCAACAAGGTCACGCGCAAATCAGCCAAGACGGCGCTCAAGCGTCTGCGCGCGGCCGGTGCGAATGTCATCGGAGCGGCAATGTCGAAGTTTGCGGTGAACAAGTTCGACTACAACTATGCCTACAAATACATGAACTACCAGTACTACGACTACGGCGCGAGTACCCCGAAAATTGAGGGCAAAGTCGATGACGGAGCCGGTCAGCCCGCTCACGCGAAATCTCCGGCGTTCAGGCGTTTGGTTCGTCGCATCCGTTCTGCTGTTGGCGGCTTCGTCGATCGGGTTAAGTCGGCTCCTTGAGACCGGAACGCCGGCCGTCTCGCTTGCGGTCGATCCGTTGAACATAAATGCCTTGGTAGGTGCCATTACCGGGGAACTGAACGAAACAGGCGGTGGTCCTGATCTTGACGCTTTGGCTGCCAAGGCGAGGGGCGCGCTTCGCTTCAATGTCGCGGACGCCCGGCTCTACAGCCTGTTAGGCGAGATCAAGTACCGACAAGGCGAGAAAGACGAAGCTTTTGAACTCTTCGATCTGGCTCGAAAGCTGTCCAAGACTGAAATCCATGCGCTTCAGAGATCGATCGACCGTTCGATCGAGGGAGGTGATCTGTCGATGGCCGTCGGCGAGATCGACACCTTGCTGCGCCGGTGGCCGGACCGTTTTCCAGTCATCGCGGCGGGCATGCCGGCCATTCTTTCAAATCCAAACGGATATCAGGCTGTCCTGGCAGCCATGAAGATCGAGGCTCCGTGGAGGTCCAATCTTTTCTCCGCCCTAGGCCAGGATCCGCGGGGACTTCGCGCCGCAAGCCAACTGTTGCTCGACCTTGCCGGATCGAGTTCACCACCGACATCGAAGGAGCTGTCCGCGGTGATCAACGGCTATATCAGGCAAAAGGACTACGAGCCGGCCTATCGGCTGTTCCTTTTCAGCCTGTCCGATCAGGAGCGGGCGCTGGGTGGCTACATTTTCAACGGCGGCTTTGAACCGGTCCACAGCGGCAAGCCATTCGACTGGCAGGTTCACGATCGCTCCGGTCTGGAAATTACCTTTGCCGGGTCGCGCGATGTCGGCGAAAGCGACAGCGGAGCGACCGTTCGATTTTTGAATACGCCGGTGAAGAATGCCGCGCTCCAGCAATATATCGAACTGCCTCCCGGCTCCTACAGGATTTCCCTGACCGCCTCCGGGAGAAACCTGAAGCTGCCAAAGCAGCTGTTCTGGTCCATCCGCTGCGCGGATCCGGCAAGCGAAATAGCCCGGTTCAACATTCCGGAAGGCACATTCAACCGGCAGGATTTGAGCCTGGATTTCGCGATCGGACCGAGCGCGTGTCCGATGCAATTGCTGCGGCTGGAAACAGCCGCCATCGCTGAGAGCTGGCGATTTCGATACGTCGGCACGTTGGTCATGCACAAGCTGAGCATCGAAAGAGTTTCATTGTGAGAGAGCGGTCAAACCCGTCCACGGAATGGGAAAAGTATCTGCTTGGGTCGGTTCTTTTCCTGTCGGTGCTGATCGGCGGCGGCACGGCGAGCGGCCTTTACACCGAGACACTGATCGAGCTTGCGGCGATTGTCTCGGCCGCGGCCGTCTTTTCAAGGCCATCGGGGCAGAGGATCCCTCGTCCGGTCCCATGGCTGCTTGCCCTTGCCCTTGCCGTGTTCTGTTTTCAAATCGTGCCGCTGCCCGCAGCCCTGTTGAGTGGATTGCGGCCCGAGGTGCTGCTCGTAAATCCATGGCTGGCCGGCGAAACCCGACTGCGTTTCGTCAGTGTCGGCGTGGGGCGCACGATCGAGTGTTTTTTGTATTTCTCGGCGGCGGCGGCATTCTTTCTGAGCGTCATCCGTTTGCGCCCGGATCAGGTCTACGGCCTTCTGCCTTTCTTTTTCATGGGTGTCATCTGTAACGGATTGGCCGCCGCGATCCAATATTCACTCTCCGATACGGTTGCCATAGAGGGGTTGTTGCCGTTCACGATCAATGCCGGACTGTTTGCCAACCAGAATCATTTTTCGGCGTTGCTCTTCGTCTCCATCCCTTTCGTTGTCTACTACGGACTGTTCCGCGGGCACCTTCTGTCCGGATCGCTCGGGTTGATATCGCTGCTGCTGCTGCTTCTGGCCGCCGGTTCGCGCGCAGGTATCCTGATAGGATTGGCGATCACCATAATATCGGTGGTCTTTCTGTCCGCTCGCTCCAGGCTAGGTGGTTATGGCGTCCTCGCTGTCTTCATCGGTCTTTCGCTCTACTCGATGGGCGCGTGGACGAAGATCGATGCGGAGGTGGTTGATCCGGAATTTGGGCGAGCCGAATTCGCCCGAACGACGATCGCGGGAATTGAAGAAAACTGGGCGATCGGAGTGGGTTTCGGCAGTTTTCAGAAGGTCTATCAGATTTACGAAAAGGGCGAGATGATCTTCAAGCCCTACGTGAATCACGCTCATAACGACTATCTGGAACTGGCACTCGAGGGTGGCGCGCCTGTTGTCTTTCTGATCGCGGTTTACCTGATATTACTTTTCGCGTCGGCTCTTGGGGTTCGGCGGGAGCCGCTGCAGAAAGCCGCGTTTCTCTCGGTATCGTTTCTTCTCGTTCATTCGCTGGTCGACTATCCCTTGCGAACAGCGGCGCTCGCGATGATTTTTGCCTATATGAATGGTATCATTTTTCACAAGGGCTTTGCTGAGCGGTTGAACCCAAGAGGCGAGTCGCCCGACGCCCATCATGGCAAACTGCTGGTTTCCGTCAGGCCGTCGGCTTTGGCAAGATGACAGCAGTGGGTTCGCCGGGAATTGGCCGCCGGCATCGGTGCCGGACGTGGTCTGGTGGTTTGTCGAGCGCCGAGATTGACAAGCCATTGCTTGGAACCTAAGCACGGGCGGCAGGGCCGGGGGGCTTTGGCATGTCGAGGAGAGCTTCTTGAAAGGAATTATCCTTGCTGGAGGCAGTGGAACGCGTCTCTATCCGCTAACATTAGCGATCTCTAAGCAGATTCTGCCGATATACGACAAGCCGATGATCTATTACCCGCTGAGCGTTTTGATGCTTGCGGGTATCCGCGAGATTCTGGTCATTTCGACGCCGCGTGATCTGCCGGTTTTTCGCGATCTGCTTGGCGATGGATCGGAGTTCGGGCTCGATCTGTCCTATGCCGAGCAACCGCAACCCAACGGTCTTGCGGAAGCCTTCATCATCGGCCGGGATTTCATCGGCAAGGACAGCGTGTCGATGATCCTCGGCGACAACATCTATTTCGGTGATGGGCTGTCGCAGCTTTGCCGCGACGCGGCCTCGCGCGAAAAGGGTGCTTCGGTGTTCGCCTATCATGTCGAGGATCCCCAGCGTTATGGTGTCGTATCCTTCGACAAGGCCACCGGAACGGCGCTGACGATCGAAGAAAAGCCGCAGAACCCGAAATCCAACTGGGCTGTCACCGGTCTCTATTTCTACGACAATGACGTCGTCGACATCGCCCCCTCCATCCGGCCCTCGGCGCGTGGCGAACTCGAGATCACGGCGGTCAATAACGTCTACCTCGAGCGTGGCCAGTTGCATGTGCACCGGCTGGGGCGTGGCTACGCCTGGCTCGACACCGGCACGCATGACAGTTTGCACGAAGCCTCCTCATTCGTGCGCACCATCGAGCATCGCCAGGGCATCAAGGTCGCCTGTCCGGAAGAGATCGCCCTTGAACAGGGTTGGCTGACGGTGGACCAGGTTCTGCGTCGTGCCGACCGCCTGGGCAAGAACGAATATGCCGCCTATCTGCGCCGGCGTGTCGTGGACCTGGCGGAGGGCTAGATGCTGGAAGTCAGGTCCCTTGGCATCGATGGCGTGCTGGAAATCGTGCCGAAGCGGCATGGCGACGCGCGCGGTTTCTTCATCGAGACCTACAATGCCGAGCGCTTTGCGCAGGCCGGCATCAACCTGCTTTTCGTGCAGGACAACCATTCCTATTCCGCTGCCGCAGGCGTCTTGCGCGGGCTTCACTACCAACTGGCGCCGCGGGCGCAGGACAAGCTGCTGCGCGTCATCCGGGGCAGTATTCTCGACGTCGCGGTCGACATTCGCCGTGGCTCGAAGACCTTTGGGAAATGGGTCGCTCTCGAAGTGTCGGCCGAAAAGGGCAACCAGATTCTGGTGCCGAAAGGCTTCGCGCACGGGTTCGTGACGCTCGTGCCCGACACCGAGGTCCTGTATAAGGTCACCGACACCTATTCGCAGGCGCATGACCGGTCGATCCGTTTCGACGATCCCGCCATCGGCATCGAATGGCCGTCATTGACCGGCGGGTTCCAGCTTTCGGACAAGGATCTCAAGGCGCCGCTATTGGCCGCCGCCGAGGTGTTTGCCTGATGGATTGCCAACGATGAGGACAGCGGCATGAATTTTCTGGTGACGGGCGGTGCTGGCTTCATCGGCTCGGCGGTGTGCCGGCATTTGTGCGCCAACCCGTCCTATCGGGTGACCAATCTCGACAAGCTCACCTACGCGGGAAACCTGGCCTCACTGCGGCCGATCGAGAACGCGCACAATTACCGTTTTGCTCATGCCGATATCTGTGACGAGAAAGCTGTGCTCGACATCCTCCGCCGGGACGATATCGACGTCGTGATGAACCTAGCCGCCGAGAGCCATGTCGACCGCTCGATCGACGGCCCGGGCACGTTTATCGAGACCAACATCGTCGGCACCTACAAGATCCTCAATTCCGCGCTGGAATACTGGCGCGGCCTGCCCGAGGACAGGAAGAGCGGCTTCCGCTTCCATCATGTCTCGACCGATGAGGTGTTCGGCGATCTTCCTTTCGATGGCGGCATGTTCGTCGAGGAAACGCCCTACGCGCCGTCTTCGCCCTATTCCGCCTCGAAGGCGGCCTCGGACCATCTGGTGCGCGCCTGGCACGAAACCTATGGCCTGCCGGTCGTGCTTTCCAACTGCTCGAACAATTACGGACCCTACCACTTTCCCGAAAAGCTGATCCCGCTGGTCATCCTCAACGCGCTCGATGAAAAGCCGCTGCCGGTCTATGGCGCCGGCGCCAATGTGCGCGACTGGCTGTTCGTCGAGGATCACGCGCGGGCTCTGGAACTTGTCGCCACGAAAGGGCAGCCGGGCGAAAGCTACAATGTCGGCGGCAATTCCGAGCGGACGAACCTGGGTGTCGTCGAGACGATCTGCGATTTGCTCGACATCAGGCGTCCCCGGGCCGGTGGCAAGAGCTATCGCGACCTGATCTCTTTCGTCACCGACCGTCCCGGCCATGACCGCCGCTATGCCATCGACGCTTCGAAAATAAGCCGGGACCTGGGCTGGACGCCGCAGGAGAATTTCGACAGCGGCCTGGCCAGAACCGTGGACTGGTTTCTCGACAACAAATGGTGGTGGGGGCCGATCCGCGAACAACGCTACGCCGGTGAACGGTTGGGTGAGGCCCGCGAGGGGGTCGCGTGAGGCTCGTTGTCACCGGACGCGAGGGCCAGGTCGCGGCAAGCCTTCTGGAGGCCAGCCAGGGGCGTGCCGGCGTGGAAGTCATCGCCATTGGCCGGCCGGAACTCGATTTGGCAAAACCCGACACTCTGATCGAAGCCATCGCGGCCGCCAAGCCCGACATCGTCGTGTCGGCCGCCGCCTACACGGCCGTGGATCAGGCCGAGGATGAGCCCGATCTGGCATTCGCGGTGAACGCCGTCGGCGCCGGCAAGGTGGCGGAAGCGGCAAGGCGGCTGGGCGTTCCCGTCATCCATCTTTCGACCGACTATGTCTTCGACGGTTCGAAGGACAGTGCCTATGTCGAGACGGACGCGACCGCGCCAGCCAGCGTCTATGGCGCCTCCAAGCTTGCCGGCGAGCAGGCGGTGGCATTAGCCAATCCGAGCCATCTGATCCTGCGCACCGCGTGGGTCTACAGCCCGTTCGGCAAGAATTTCGTCAAGACCATGCTGCGGCTCGCCGCCGACCGCGACGAGATCGCCGTGGTGGCCGATCAGTGGGGAAATCCCACATCCGCACTTGATATCGCCGACGCAATCCTGCATGCGGCAGCGATGCTGCATGACGACAAGAGCTTCGGCACGTTCGGCATTTATCATCTGGCCGGAACCGGCGAGGCCAACTGGAGCGGCTTTGCCCGCCATATCCTGGACACAAGCCGCGTGTCTGGTGGTCCTTGGGCGCGGGTACGGGACATTGCTACGATGGACTATCCGACCAAGGCGCGCCGCCCCGCCAATTCCCGGCTATCGAGCGCGAAATTCGCCTCCGTCTTCGGCTGGAACGCGCCGGACTGGCGGCAATCGACGGAGATGGTGGTGCGGCGTCTTCTTATCGGTGGGACGAAACAGGCATTGACGGCATGAACAAGCACCCTTCACCGGAAAACACGCTTGATGCGACGCCTGTTGACGAGCCGAAAGCACGCAAGGCAAAGCCGAAAGCCGCCAAACGCACATGCATCATGGTGCTCGGCATGCACCGCTCGGGCACCAGCGCGCTGACGAGGGTACTCAACCTTTTGGGAGCAGCGCTCCCGGATCGAGTCATCGGCCCGGACGACAACAATGCCAACGGCTATTGGGAGCCAACGAGCCTCAATACCCTCAATGAGAAAATGCTCGCGGAGGCTGGCAGCAGTTGGGATGACTGGCGGCCTTACGACGTAACAAAACTACCGGAGGAACGCAGAAAGTTCTATCGAACCGAAATCGCTCGGATCATTGGCGAAGAATATGGTGCTGCGCCTCTATTCGTAATCAAAGAGCCGCGCATCGTACGCTTCGCCGAGATGTACGCCGACATCTTGCAGTCGCTACAAATCGATGTCCGTTATGTGCTTGTGTCCCGAAATCCTTTGGCTGTTGCTGCATCACTCGAAAAGCGTGGCGGTTCAAGCCAAGGGTTTGGGACGCTGGTGTGGCTTCGTCACGTGTTGGATGCCGAGCAAGCCAGTCGCCGTGATCCGAGAGCTTTCGTCTCCTATGAAGCAGTTGTGGAGGAGTGGCGGCCTTGCCTGAAAAGGATTGGAAAGACGCTTTCGCTGAGTTGGCCGCTCTCCTTTGATGAGGCTGGAGCAGATGTCGACGCTTTCATCTCATCCGCTAGTCAGCACCACTATGCAAGTCTGGACGAGCTTGACGCCAGCACGGTGGTAGCAGGATGGGTGAAAGACAGCTACGCCGCACTTCGATCTCTTGAAAGTAACCCTGACAGCCCGCAGCCACGTAGAACTCTAGATCGCGTGAGACAAGCGTTCGACGCGGTCTCCACTACATTCGGCAACGCGGTCTATCCAGACCTCTATGCTCTCAACGCCGCAGTAACGTCTGCCGAGAATCGTATACAAGACCTCAAAACAGAGAGCGCTGCCGAGATCAGTGCCTCTAGGCAGGAACTAGAACGGCAAAAGATCGAGTCTCATTCACGCGAAAATAAGCTGCAAGAGCAACTGCTAAAATCGCGTGCTGTGGTGAATGAGCATCGCAAGAGGGAGAGACACTTGCTTGAGGTGCTGGAGCAAGAGCGAGCAGCAAGAGCTCAGGCTCAAGCAGCAAGCGTTCAGGCTCAAGTCGGGCAGCTAGCCGAAATGCGCGACGATCTAGCCAGTATGCGGCGGACCTTGGAGGCGGCGGCGACTGTCAACGGCACGCTTTCCGTTGTTCAACGTGAACGTCAGCAGCTGGAAGTTGCACTCGCCCGTAGCCAAGCAGAAGTTGCGAACTATGCAAACGCGATTGAAGAACTGCGCAGCAGTACAAGTTGGCGCGTTACTAGCCCTATTCGTACTGTGAAGTACTTGCTGACAGACCCACGTGGCTCCGCTGGTGCCTTACTTGGGGTTGGAAGGCGAATGATGCGTCGCCTGCCGGTGCCGGCGAACGTCAAGCACACTTTAAAAATGCGCCTCGTTCGATATGATTTGGTGCGGAAGGCAGGGAGTTTGTCTCGTCAAGACACCAACGATAGCTCAAAAAGCGGCGCTACAGCCATAGAAACGCCGTTGGCTCTTGGGCATGGCGCCAGTGTTGAGGCGGAATACGTAGCTCAGGTTCTCGCAATCGCCAAGCGTCCCGCTGGCACGGATCTAGCATATGTCCCGCGCTCTGAAGAGGCCATAGACTTCGCGCGCTCACCACTGAAGGCAATGGCGTTTTACTTGCCACAGTTCCACCCCATACCTGAGAACGACGAATGGTGGGGGAAGGGGTTCACAGAATGGACCAACGTCGCCAAGGCAGTCCCTCAGTACATTGGCCATTACCAACCGCATATGCCGGGGGAGTTGGGATTCTACGATCTTAGAGTCGTTGACATCATGCGGCAGCAGGCAGTCTTGGCGAAATCGTATGGCGTGGCGGGCTTTTGTTTCCATCACTATTGGTTCGGCGGTAGGCGGTTGCTTGAGAAGCCAGTTCGGCAATTCCTAGAGAACAGCGATATCGACATCGAGTTTTGCTTGTGCTGGGCCAATGAGAATTGGACTCGTAGATGGGACGGCCAAGAGCAAGATGTGCTGATGTCGCAGCAGCACTCGCCCAGTGATGACGTTGCATTTCTCGACGACATCCTCCCAGCGTTACGGGACCGGCGCTACTTGCGGCACGAAGGTCGTGCAGTTCTCATCGTGTATCGCGCCAGCCTGCTTCCGGATCCCGCTGCAACTGCGGCCCGTTGGCGCGAGCGGACTAAAGCCAGTGGTGTCGGCGATCTTTATCTCGTCGCCGCGCAAACTTTTGGAATATTGGACCCACGTCCGCTCGGCTTTGATGCGGCCATCGAATTTCCGCCCCATATGGGAATGGCCTCGGGCCTTAATGGGCAACTAAAAATTGTGAACCCTGACTTTCGCGGTCAGATCTACGATTATGAGGAACTTGCGGCGTCCTATGGCAGGAAGCAGCGCACCCCTTATCAGCTTATCAAAACCGTAAGTCCGAGTTGGGACAACGAAGCACGTAAGCCAGGAGGCGGGCACAGCTTCTATGGCGCCAGTCCTGCTTCATATGCCAGATGGCTTAGGAACGCATGCGACATAACCCTAGACAACATGGCAAACGATGCTACCCAACCGCCATTGGTATTCGTCAATGCGTGGAATGAGTGGGCGGAAGGCGCGCATTTAGAACCCGATCGAAAATTCGGATATGGCTATCTGCATGCCACAGCCAACCTTATGCGCGATTTTATCACGCCCGACCGGCGCCTCGTTGAACTGACTGAACAATCGCAGAAGGCATTCCGCAAACGATCTAGGTCGGCGATTGTCTTGCATCTGCACTACGACGATCTGTTCGAAGAGATGCGCGATAGTCTCTCAAATGCCAGGGATGCCGACCTCTTGATCTCGGTGCGGCGAGACGCGCCAGGTACTGTTGCAGAGCGTATTCTTGATGCCTTTCCCAATACCCGCCTGTCATATTTCCGCAATCGCGGGCGCGACATTCAGCCGTTCCTCCAGTTGTTACCTTTTCTTCTCGGCGAAGGATATGAGTTGGCTTGCAAAGTGCACGGCAAGAAGTCGCCTCATCGGCGTGACGGCAATGCTCTCAGGAGCAGCGCACTAGAAGGCCTTTTGGGGTCGCGCGAACGTGTGAGGCAGATAATTCGGCGTTTCGACGAGGACAGTAGATTGGGATTGTTGGCACCCGCGGGATCGCTTCTTGATTTGAGCGAATTGGACAGGAACATTCTCAATCGCAATTGGTTGGACCAACTCTTGCCTAAACTGGGAATGGCGGCTCAAGTCGGTCGATATGACACTGTTTTCCCTGCGGGTTCGATGTTCTGGTTCAGGCCAAAAGCCCTCAGATCGCTTGCAGATCTGGCGCTTGGTCCTGACGAGTTCGAGGATGAAGTAGGTCAGATCGACGGAACACTTGCGCACGCAGTTGAGCGACTGACTGCCGCAGCAGCCTTGGGCTCTGGCTACTCGACCGCCGAAACTCATTGAAGGACACATAATGACCACTATCGAGAATTTTCGACATTATTCGGATAATCAATGGCTCGACATGCTCGTCGCGAGTGTTCGGGACCCCGTGGTTTCTGGCCTGATGTTTCCGTCGTTCCCGCCCGATGACCTACAGTCGCAATTCGTCGGTTCGGCCAATGAGAACGCGCTTCGAGAGGCGCACAAATTCTACGCTCTGATGAAGCAAGTCGCTCAGCAGTACGGCAAGCCGATAGGCAGAGACACTGCGTTTCTGGACTTTGGCACCGGGTGGGGACGCTTCCTCCGATTTGCCTGGAAAGATGTCGCAGAAAGTCGACTTTTTGGAGTCGATATCGACCCCGATGTTATCGCGCTAACTAGGTCGAATGGCGTACCAGGGGAACTATCGACGATCGAGCCTCTTGGCGCCTTGAACATGGCGGACGCAAGCGTCGATGCAATCCTTGCCTATTCCGTATTCACCCATTTGCCGGAGCGGGTGCATCTGCATTGGATGGCGGAATTCAAACGCGTGACGCGCCCTGGGGCAATTGTGGCGCTTACCGTCGAACCTCGTCGTTTCCTTGAATTTGTGGCGTCGCTCGAAGGTAAGGTTCCTGAAAGTGGCTGGCACGCGGGTCTGCAACGGTTCTCTTCTGAGGCGAGAAAGCGGTTAGCAGAATTCGATGCGGGTCGGCTGGTGTATCTTCCCACCGGCGGCGGCGATCATCGTGGCGCCGAGATCTACGGCGATGCTATTTGTCCCATCCAGTACTTGCAGGAAAAATGGGCGCCGGAGTTCGCAGTGCGCGTTCATATCGACGATCCTTCACGCTTCTGGCAGGCAGCTGTCGTTCTGCAGCACCTTTGAGTTTGCAGTTGATGGTCGAGATTGGTCCTTTACGCGAAGCGGATGACGTGAGTATCGCGCCGCCCGTGGATAGCAGCCATGCGCTGCTTTCCACGGGCGCTCGCGCGCCCGGCTCTTACGTCATGTCTTCCGGTGCTATGCTGCCATTCGCCAGCACAGCCAAGGTGTCACTTCAAGCTGGTGGAGAAAAAGTGCCAGTATGGTGTGCGCCGGAGGAAAAAGTTTACGTCGGTGAGATTCGTGCGATACGTCTGACCAATTGTTACTATCTGCCAAAGTTTGGCGCGTTGATCGACGCGTCCGGCCGCGTCAGCAAGACGAGTTTCGAAGAAGCTCGATTTGTTGTCGGGGACTTAACCAACCTTCCAAATGTTCGCGTGAGCGGTTCTGGAGCTTTCCTCGAAATACCTGCTGACGCGAAAACCATTGACGATGCTGTCGTATTCATGCCGTGGGGAGCCATGTCCAACTACGGACATTTCATCCTCGACGCGCTGCCTTCTCTGGTTTTGTTGAGCAGACTCTCACCGTCCCGACAATGGAACGTTGTTTCCCCCCCAATGTCGGCTTGGCAGCGCAATCTGTACGATTTGGTTTCGAAAGAGCTCGGAAGCCTGACCCTTACGATTGTGGATTCGGATGTCGTTTCCCTGCGCTCTGTGCTTTTTTTTAGCACGATGAACCACTTCCTCCATCATGGAGGCAAGGTATGGGACGACCTGAGGACTGCGTTGCTCGCTGGTGCTTCATCGCGGTGTCTCACACCGAAGCGAATCTTCATCGTACGTGACGACGTAAAGCGCACGTTTGTGAATCAGTCGGAAATTGCGGAAAAGCTGTCGGAACTGGATTTCGCCCCCGTCGCTCCTGAGCGGCTTTCGGTTGAACAGCAGCGAGAACTATTCTCTCAGGCTGAGATCGTTGTAGGGGTCTCTGGAGCAGGGCTGGCCAACATAATTTTCTGTCGCCCAGAGACCCGTGTCGTTGAGATACAGCCGAGTCTCGGTCAAGGAATCTGGGTCCGAAATGCCTGTGTACACCTTGATTTGGGATGGGCGCCTTTCTTCGTCGAGAGCGTTCCCCCAGCCGTGATTCCGATTGTTGGGGGCAGCGCCCGGCCAGAAATCGGAATTTCTTTTCGCGTCCCGGTAGAGCCGCTTTTAGCGCACATCCACCAAGTCATCGAGACAATGGGTTTAAGTTCGGAAAAATGAACGCTTCCCTCACCCTTTCCCTCATTCGTCGCGAGGTCGCTGGCCGCTATCGCGGATCGGCACTCGGCTTGTTGTGGTCGCTCCTCAATCCGTTGTTCATGCTGGGTGTATACACCTTCTTTTTTGGCATGGTGATGAAGTCGCGTTGGACGTTTCCTGATCAGCAGAGTACGACACATTCGACCGGCGAATTTGCAGTCATCCTATTTTGCGGGCTTATCGTTTTTCAATTTTTCGCGGAAGTGATTTCGCAGGCCCCGGGACTGATCGTCGCTAATGCCAATTACGTCAAGAAAGTCGTATTTCCAATTCAACTCCTGCCTGTGGTTTCGGCCGGCGCTGCATTGTTTCATGCTGCCGTCAGCCTGCTCGTGCTGCTCGTATTCGCCTACATAGTCTTCGGCAGCATTCCGCTGACGGTTGTTCTGGCGCCCGTAGTCTTCGCGCCGCTGGTTGTACTTGTGCTCGGTATAACCTGGATATTGGCATCGATCGGCGTTTATTTTCGCGACATGGGCCAGATCGTAGCGCCGCTAGTGACTGCGACGATGTTCCTCTCGCCGGTGTTCTTCCAGAGAACGTCGCTGCCAGCCTGGTTGCAGCCCTGGCTTTCGCTTAACCCGCTCGCAATCCCGGTCGAGAGTTTCCGCGACGTGGTTCTTTTCGGCATGCAGCCGAACTGGACCGCGCTCGGCTCTTATTCGATTGTGGCGATGGCGATCGCTTTTCTCGGCTATCATTTTTTCCAAAAAACTCGTAGGGGCTTTGCCGATGTCCTCTGACAAGCTTGGCGTCGGCAACTCGGGCGTCGCGATACGTCTGCAGGATGTGACGAAGGTTTATCGCATCTACGCGCGCCCAGAGGATCGACTGATCCAGATGATAACTCTCGGTCGTGTTCGGCGGTTTCGAGAGTATCCGGCTGTAGATGGAGTGTCGTTCGAGGTTCTCCGGGGGGAAACGATCGGCATTATCGGGCGCAATGGGAGTGGCAAGTCGACGCTTCTTCAGATGATCGCGGGCGGATTGCACCCGACGTCTGGAACCATTGATCAAACGGGCAAGCTATACTCATTGCAACTGGGAACTGGCTTTAATCCGGAATTCACCGGACGCGAGAACGCCTATCTTGGGGCCGCGATCATCGGAATGTCGAGATCCGAAGCGGAAGTCAGAATGGATTCTATTCTGGAATTTGCCAGTATTGGCGATTTCATCGATCAGCCAGTAAAAACCTATTCAAGTGGCATGTATGCGCGCCTTGCCTTCGCCGTCGCTGCGCATCTGCCGACGGATATTCTGCTCGTGGACGAGGTCCTGGCTGTTGGCGATCTTGCCTTTTCGCAGAAATGCATGCGTTTCATTCGGGAGTTCAAATCGCGCGGTACTCTACTCTTATGTGCGCACGATCTGGGTTCGGTGATGGCCCTATGTTCTCGTGTTGTGTGGATGGACGGTGGAAAGGTTCGCATGATCGGACCGACAAAAGAAGTTTGCGACGAGTACCGCCGGGCGATTGAGCTCGAAGGAGACAGTACGGCTGAGTTGAAATTCGGTGGCCGCCGTGGCGAGCGCCCGCCCGAAAGCGCACCGCCGCCCGACCATCGTTTGGAAATGTTGCGTTCGTCGTCGCTTGCCAATGAAATCCAGATTTTCGATTTTGATGATGACGCCGCTTGGATCGGTGCCCGGTCGGGGTCGATCGTTTCTGCTGGGCTAAAAAACGCGACGGGGTCGCCAGTCGTCAATCTATCAGGTGGAGAGAATGTGGTCTTTGAGATCAAGGCAAAGGCGCATGTGGATCTTGAGCATCCAATCCTGGGGTTTACGGTTCGCGACCGACATGGCCAGGTTGTCTTTGCAGACAATACGTTCCTGACCTATCTTCACGACGGCATCGTTACGCGGGCTGGTGAGACGATCATCGCCAAGTTCGCGTTTCAGATGCCCTACCTGCCGACCGGAGACTATGGGATCACGGTCGCGTTAGCCACCGGAAGCCAAGCCGAACATACCAAGCAGCACCGCGTTGAAGATGCCATTTTCTTCCACGTTGTTTCATCGCACGTGGCGAAGGGCTTGGTTGGCATTCCGATGCAGTCAATCACGATGGATGCCTTCGATGAGAGTGGGCAGGAGTTTTCTGCGTGACGGACCCTGGCGACCTTTATCTCGATCTCCTAAAGCGTTCGCTGCTTAACTGCGTGTATCTCGACAACGAGCTTCGCATCATCTATCTGCGAAATTGTATTGCGGGGTCCGAAGTGTTCGATCCCCGCGTGCTGCACGATATTCGCCATGAACGGGCCGATGCCTATGCCGAGATGACCGCAGGGCGTGCCGATGGCAGATTCTTTAGCCGCAGCATTCACAATGCGGGATATTCCCATACGATGATCGGGCAGGCGCGTCTGGACATGCTCCACGAGTGCCTCGATACAGTGGTTGGCGACGGCATTCCGGGTGATTTTGTCGAGTGTGGCGTCTGGCGCGGCGGCAGCTGTATTTTCATGGCGGGATATCTTAGGATTAACCCGGCCGAAAACCGCCGGATATTTGTCGCCGACAGCTTCGAAGGACTACCTCCTCCGAGCCTTGCACAGGATGCCGGACTTGACCTGAGCAAGACAGTCTATCCCGAGCTTGCGGTCGGTGAGGAAACTGTTCGCGAGAACTTTGGAGTTTACGGGCTGGAGTCCGATTCGGTCGTCTTTGCCAAAGGGTGGTTCAAGGACACACTCCCTCGGCTCCAGACGCGCGAAATTGCCTTGCTTCGCCTGGATGGCGATCTTTATGAGTCGACGATGGACTCCCTGGATGCGCTCTACGAGAAAGTTTCGCCAGGCGGGATTGTGATCATCGATGACTACGCCATAGAGCAATGTCGTTTCGCGGTCGCAGATTATTTTGCGCGAACGTCGCGTGATCTTCCTCAAATGCACCACGTCGATTGGACGGGCGTTTGGTTCCGCAAGGCTGCGTAAAATGGACTACCTTGAAGCCCTCTCGTTGATACACAAGATATTACAACCCAGGAACTATCTTGAAATTGGTTCTCGCTTTGGCCACAGCCTTGCTTTGTCGGAGGCGCCATCAATCGGGGTCGATCCGGACTATGAAATCAGGGCGCCGCTGAAGGCGCCAACGCGTTTGTTTGCTGAGACGAGCGACGACTTCTTCAGGCGTGACGTCGCTGCGCTGGTGGGTGGCTCGGTCGATCTCGCCTTTATCGATGGCATGCACAACGCGGAGTTTGCGCTCCGTGATTTCATCAATTGTGAACGCCTGAGTCACGCCCAGGGAGTCATTGTGATCGACGATGTCTTGCCACGCGACATTGCTCACACGAGCCGTGAGCGCAATACTCAGGTTTGGACGGGCGATATCTATAAGCTGGTTACGATCTTGCGGAAATTCCGACCTGACCTGATCGTGGAAACATACGATGTCGAGATGAAGGGTCTGTGTATCGTCTCCGGATTGAGGCCGGGCGACCCCACCCTCTCGGAAGCCTATCGCGACATCGAGGCCGGGATTCTGGATGGCCACTACCAATTGGAAACGATCGAGGAAATCACCCGGATTGTCGCGCCGCGTCCGACGGCCTCGTTGCGAGCTGATCTTGGGCGATTGAACGAGCGCCGCTCGAAACGAAGCTACGTGACGGGCTTGGCTGGCGCCGATCTGCCTGGTTATCACGCCGGGACGATGGAATATCGTTACCGTGGCATTCCGTGTCTAAAAAGCCCTGTTGACATCGCAATCTATCTGCGGTTGCTGGACCAACTGCGGCCTGCATCGATCATCGAGATCGGATCGAAACATGGCGGAAGCGCCATGCTGTTCCGAGACATGTGTAGGGCAATGGATATCCAGGCCCGGATTGTTTCGATCGATCTGCATCAGCCAGGCCTGCCCGCTTCGGAAGGAATTCGGTTCGTTCAAGGCGATGCCGCCAATCTTGGGGTTCCGTTCCGCCAGCATGGACTTTTTAACTTGCCGCGGCCCTGGCTGGTGATCGAGGATTCGGCTCATAGCTATGCCGTGTGCACCTCGGTTCTGGAGTTTTTCGACGAGCATCTTCGCGCCGGCGAGTATCTCGTCATGGAGGACGGCGTGCTTGACGATCTCGGATGGTCGGCCCGTTATCAAGGCGGACCCAACAGAGCGATCGCGGAATTTCTTGCCAGAGGCTCCGGGTCTTTTGAAATAGACGTCGCCTGCTGTGATATGTTCGGTCGGAACATGACTTACAATCCCAATGGATATCTACGAAGGACATGAGGCTTTTCTCACGAAAGCGTCGACCGTTCCTGTCGGTGATCATCTGCATCAATGATATGGCAAGAGAGGCACCGCGTACGATCCTGTCCGCTTGCCGCCCTTATCAAAAAAATGTCTCGTCGGAGGACTATGAGGTCATTGTCGTCGACAATGGCTCGGCAGTTCCTTTTACGCTGCGCGATAGCGCCGGTTTGTCGCCAGCGCCCCGGATTGTCAGCATGCCTGACCCGCAACCGTCACCTGTCTTTGCGCTCAATTGGGCGGCAACGCATGTGGCCAGGGGTACTCACATTCTGTTTGCGATCGACGGGGCTCGTATCTTCTCGGATCAATTGATCGCGAACACGCTGAGGGCGCACTCGATATGTTCGGATGCATTTGTCTACACGCTCGGCTGTCACCTCGGGCCAAGCGTGCAGATGATTTCGACGGCCCAGGGATACAACGAAGAAGTCGAGGATAGGCTTATCGCGGAAAGTGGCTGGCCCTCGAAGCCATCCGCTCTCTATGATATTTCCGTATTTGCGGGGTCTTCCGGTGGGGGCTTCTGGAATCCGATCGCAGAAAGCAATGCGTTTTCGGTGTCGCGTCATCTTCTGGACCACATTGGTGGTTTTCACGAGGGATTTGTTTCTCCAGGCGCAGGCCTAGCTAATCTTGAGATTTTCGCGCGGTATGTTCAACGCCCCGACGCTAAAAATATCTGCTTGCTGTCTGACATGACATTCCACCAAGTCCATGGCGGCATCGCAACGTCGGGGAAGGTTCAGTTTCCCACGTTCGATGCGGAGTATCGTTCAATTTTTCAGCGCGGGTACATTCAGCCGTCCTTTGACGCAATTTATCTCGGACCACTTCGCCCCGAGGCTGCAAAGTTTGCCAAGATTGGCCTTCCCGGATGAACCGACACGGCGAATTTTGATCTGATGACGACATCTTCATCTTCATATTATTCGCCAGAAAGCAGGCATCGTGCTGCTCGTGCGAAGTCGTGGTCCCGCTCTGCAATAGGTCGCGCGGAATGACGCTATCATTCATTATGATCAACACGGACGTCAGAACATCTTGCGTCAGGTCGGCAAATCGCCGATAGAACGGTATGCTGTTCGAATACACTAAGCCAATTGTTGAAGCTGCCGAGCGTTATGCATTAGGCGGAGCTAACTTAATTGAAGTCTTGCCGCAACTCAGGAAACTGAGCATGGAGGACTTCGGACTGTTGCTTATCTCGATGCCAAACGGTCAGTATCCGGCCCTGTCCAAATTGCTGCCACGGATGGCTTCCGAGGAAACGCAGATAGGCGCGACAGGAAAGGCCGGTGTAGAGCTTCTGAAGCAAACCGCAGCCTTTGCGCGCCAACTGGAATCGATCGTTCTGCGGCAGACAGGACTGTTGCTGCAAAACTGCAAGATTCTAGATTTTGGCGTTGGCTACGGCCGCAACATCCGGTCAATGCTGTATTTCACGGATCCAGAGAATCTGTGGGGCGTTGATGCCTGGCAATCGTCATTGGACCTTTCGATAGAGGCTGGTATTCCGGCTCAACTCTCTCGATCACATACGATGCCGGCAGAATTGCCAGTCGGCGATACAAAGTTCGATCTCGCCTTCGCCTTTTCGGTTTTCACTCACTTGTCTAAGGAGGCCACTTTGGCTTGCTTGGCGGCGATCCGAAAGTGCATCTCACTAGACGGCGTGTGCGTCATAACCGTCCGGCCGATCGAGCTGTGGAATCTCGATAATAAGCATTACGATTTAAAGCAGAGAATGCGAATGATTGAAGATCATCGCAATTCAGGCTTCGCCTTTGTGCCGCTGCCTTTTTCAGTCGATGGGAGTTATGGAGACAGTTCAATGGACTTCGCGGCTCTCAACGTGCCCGGATGGCAGTTTGTCGGCTATGACAGCTCCTTGCTTGACCCCTATCAGCTGAGTGCCATCTTGAGACCAGCATAAGTTTGTTGCTGTTTCTAAGGTGCGCTTCGGTGAGGCTTTCCATTACCAGAGCCCAAGAGGCATAAGCCACGACTTTGCACGGGATTGCCCGCCCCCAAAAAAACATCTGGCTATGCCTTCAACCTCGCAGTATGCGATACAGGACGGCGGGGGCCGGGGATGGGCACTTGAGAAAGGTGATCGGCCACGAAGCATCTTCGTGTTCGTGCTTTTCTGGTGTCCATATCCGTGAGCCTGGAGTCTAGTGCCGTCCAATGAATTCTTACCTCGAAGCAGTATTCGGACTTCGGCCCCAGATGCGGCGCGCCTTCATCATGGTCCAGGACGTGGTCATGGTCCTGGTCGCCGTGGCGCTCAGCCTCGTGCTTTCGCGATCGAATCTTTCGTTCGAACCGCTCTCCAACGAGGGGCTGGCAACCTGGGCGGGCATTATTCTCATCAGCCATTTTCTATTCAGATATTGCGGCCTCTACACGACCGTCTGGCGCTTTGCCTCGACGCCGGACTTTTTCAATATCCTGAAGAGCTGCGCGATTTTGACGTTCGCTCTGTATGCCACTTCGCTGCTGGTTCGTTCTTTCCAACCGGTGCAGGGACTCAACGAGCGCCAGTTCATCGTCTTCTTCCTCGTCTCCTTCACGATCATATCGGCGCCCCGGCTGTTCTATCGCTTCCTGCGTGACGGCGCGAGCTGGGGCATTCTGAGCCGCAAGACCGACGGGACGCAGGCCAAGCGAGCGTTGTTCGTCGGTCGTCTTGGCGAAGCCGACCTGATCATTCGCTTCACGCGCACGGCGCAGCCGGCCGACTATTCCATAGCCGGCATCATGGCGACCGAGCATGGCGCGCCGTTGGGCACGCGGATCCAGGGTGTTCCCGTGGTGGCGACCCGGCCGCGGCTGATCGACGTCCTGGAAGACTATGCGAGCGGCACCAAAAGCCTGGATCTGCTGATTTTCGGCAGCGGCGCCGAGCACGAGATCGAGGAGTATTCGGAACTCGTCCGCGTCGCCCGGCACGGAGATATAAGTGTGGTGCAGTTTTCCGGCCTGTCGGAGCTGGAACGGCACGGCAAGCTGGTTCTCGACACCGTCGAAATGGAAACGATCCTGCGCCGTCCGACGGTCGCGTCCGATATCGAGCGCATCGGTGCCTTTGTCGGCGGCAAACGTGTTCTGGTGACGGGCGGTGCCGGCTCGATCGGCCGAACGCTGGTCAAACGGTCGCTGGAACTGGGAGCGGAGGCGGTGCTGGTCGCCGACAATTCCGAGTTCGGCATCTTCCAGCTGAGCCAGTATATCGACGAGAAGGACCACGACCGTCTCAAGGTCCGTATCGTCGCTGTCGCGGACCGACGCCAGATAACGCGTGTCGTCACGGAATTCCGGCCGGATATCATTTTTCATGCCGCGGCGCTCAAACACGTTCCGTTGCTCGAGGAAAACTGGGATTCGGCCATCCAGACCAATATTTTCGGAACGCTCGTCTGTGCCGAGGTCGCCGCCAAATGCGGGGTTGCGCAATTTGTCCTGATCTCGAGCGACAAGGCGGTGGATCCCTCATCGGTGCTTGGCATGACGAAGCGGGCCGCCGAACAGATCGTCAGCGCCTTGCATGGGATGCCAGCGGCCGAGCCGGGCGGGCGTCGCTCCGCCACCAAGTTCATAGCTGTGCGGTTCGGCAATGTCTTTGGCAGCAATGGTTCGGTGGCGACCATATTCCAGGCGCAGATCGAGGCTGGAGGGCCTGTCACCATCACCGACCGACGCATGACACGCTATTTCATGACCGTGGCCGAAGCCGTCGATCTCGTCATCATGTCGGCGGCCGATGCCGCGTCGCGGCGGAGCGGGGATGACTATGCCGTCTATATGCTCGACATGGGCAAGCCGGTGCCGATTCTCGAAGTGGCCGAAACGATGATCCGCATGTCAGGAAAGAGCCCCTACAAGGACATCGCAATCCGGTTCACCGGCATAAGGCCGGGCGAAAAACTCCACGAAACGCTGCATGGCGAAGATGAGGAACTCGTCGAACTCGGCATTTCGAAGATTTTTGGCCTCAGCACGGACGTCGTGGAATGGTCGGATGTCCAGATCGCGCTCACGGCGCTGCAGCAGACGGCGAAAAACCAGGACAAGGCTGCCGCGCTCGCCGTGCTGGCAGGCCTTGACCGCGCCAAGAAGGCCAGGGGGAGCATTCGTCAGGACGTGATCCCGAAAACGGTCGGGCAGGCGGGCTAGGCCGCTCCTCTTCCGACGCGACCATGATTCGGGGATCTGAAAATCCCGAGCATATACAAGGTGTTTGACGTTCGTGGATAAAGCAGATCTGCGCATCGCGGTCCTGATGGGCACGAAAGATGGCGCCGCCTTCATCAATGAGCAGCTGCGGTCCCTGCTCGCGCAGTCGCACCCTCTGGTCGACCTGTGGATATCCGACGATGGCTCCATCGATGGCACGATCGCCATCATCGAGGCATGGCAATCCCGCTGGACCAAGGGTCGAATGACCCTTGTGGAGGGGCCACGGCAAGGGTTCGCGGCCAATTTCCGGTCGATGATCCTCGATCGACGCATCGATGCGGACGGCTATGCTTTCTGCGACCAGGACGATATCTGGGAGCCCGACAGGTTGGAAAGCGCCATCAGTTGGATGCAGGCCCACGACGCAAAAACCCCGCTGATGTTTTGTTCGCGAACCGCGACCATGACGGAAACGGGAAGCCTTGTCGGCCATTCGCCGCTGTTTGCCCGGCCGCCATCCTTTCGCAACGCGCTTGTGCAAAGCATCGCCGGCGGCAACACCATGCTGCTCAACGCCGCGGCACGCGACCTGCTGGCCAGGGCTTCCGCGCGGACCGGGTTCGTCAGCCACGACTGGTGGGCCTATCTCATCGTGACCGCCGCCGGCGGCATCGTCCGCTACGATCCGCGGCCATTGGTGCGCTACCGGCAGCATGCGGCAAACCTGGTTGGCGCCAACGCGTCGTGGAGGGCAAGGGTTTCCCGGCTTGGCCGCCTGTTCAAGGGCGAGTTTGCCGACTGGACGGACCTCAACCTTGACGGACTTGCCGTCAATCGCGACCTCCTGACCGAAGACGCGGCGGCGTGCCTCGACCTGTTTACCAACGGTCGGCAGGGCGGTCTTTTTCGCCGCCTGGCAGCCTTGCGCAAAAGCGGTGTCTATCGGCAGACTTTTTCCGGGACCCTGGGGCTCTATCTCGCTTTCATCCTCGGGCGCATCTGAGCATCGAACGGCTGCGTGGCACGCTTGGTCAAGATATGAGCTCATGCTACGTCGACCGGATTGACGGGCTTGGCCCGCGGCGTTGCCTCGGGACTTTGACAGGGAGCGCCATCGGCCGTTCATGAAGGCAACCAAGCACATTTTCGATCTTGCCGGCGCGGCTCTGCTGCTGGTGGTCACATCTCCCGTTTTGGCGCTCGCCGTCCTTGCCGTTCGGGTATCGTCGCCTGGTCCGGCTATTTTTTCGCAGGCGCGGGTCGGCCGCGACGGCAGGCTTTTTCGCTGTCACAAGTTGCGCACGATGTATGTCGGGACGCCGTCATTGCCCTCG
Source organism: Mesorhizobium sp. M1338 (assembly GCF_040318045.1). Lineage (NCBI taxonomy): Bacteria > Pseudomonadati > Pseudomonadota > Alphaproteobacteria > Hyphomicrobiales > Phyllobacteriaceae > Mesorhizobium > Mesorhizobium sp. M1338. Next base: position 165,343 of record NZ_JAMYLL010000004.1, read on the forward strand.
CATGAGGCGCCCGCGAATTCCGTCACAACGGTTGGCAAGGTGCTGCGGAAATTCAAGCTCGACGAACTGCCGCAGTTCTGGAACGTGTTGAAGGGCGAGATGAGCCTGGTCGGGCCGCGCCCCTGCCTGCCGACCCAAACGGAATTGATCGAGTGTCGCAGGCGGCTGGGGGTTCTGGCGGCACTTCCAGGCATAACCGGCCTGGCTCAGATCAGGGGCATCGACATGTCGAATCCGCGGCTTCTGGCTGAAACCGACGCCGCGTATCTCCGCACGGCGTCGTTCCGGCTTGACCTTCGGATCCTGCTCGGAACGCTCTACCGAGGCTGAACCACGATCCCAAAAGTGGGATAGGAAGCTACGACTGACCGAGCCGCGCCAGTTCGGCCAGCCGCCCCAGCGGGCCGGTTTCGGGTGCCCATCCCTGCGATATCAGCAGGGCAGGATCGCATATCTGTGTCGCGGTCAGGCCGTCCCAAAATGCCTGCTTGCCCAGCACGCTTGCTGCCGGCCGCATCAGGCCGGCCGGCACGGTCATCAGGCGCATCGGCCGCCCGAAACCCTTGCGAAAGGCGGCGATGATGGCTTCGAGGGTGACCGGTGGTACATCGGCGCCGACATAGATCGGGCGAAGTGGCGCCGAATGGGTCAACAGATGCGACACCGCTCGCACCGCGGCCTCGCGGGACATCAGCGAGCGGATTCCCGTCAAGGCGCCGGTCGGCAGCGGCAGCGCCGTATCGGCCAGGCGCATCAGCGTCGCCAGGTTCCCCTTCATGCCGCTCCCATAGACTGGTGGCAGGCGCAACACGGCGGCGTCGGAGCGGCCATGCGATGCATAGGCTTCCAGGATCCTGATCTCGCCTTCGCGCTTCGAGCGCCCGTAGACGCATTGCGGGGCGGGAGGCGTGTTCTCGTCGATCGTCGCGCTGACGCGAGCGCCGATCACGGCCCGGATCGAGGAGAGATGGATGAAGCGTCCGCTTGCCTGCGCGGCCGCGGCATGCGCCAGCCGTGCGCTCAATTCCACATTGGCCGCCCGGTAGTCCGCTTCGGTGGCATTGCCTTGATTGTTGTTGAGGCCGGCACAATGGACGACATGGGTCACACCCCTGGTGAGCGCCAGGAAGGCCGCGGCCGGCGCATCGAAATTGGGCATCGGCACCGCGCCATCCCCCGAGCCAAGCCTCTCCGGATGGCGAGAGGCGAGGCGAAGTTCGGCGCCGGCCTGGCGAAGATGATGCACAGCCAGGCGCCCGATGAAACCCGTTGCGCCGGTGACCAGGACCTTCATTGCCTTGCTCGCAACAGCTCTTGGGTGGCCGGCGGAGGCGCCTGCTCTTCCATCAACGGAGCCTGGCGGCCGGAGGCAAGATACGTTCCGCACACAAGGAAGACCATCAGCACCGAGTCCAGAATGTCATGGCCGACGAGGATGCCCGTCATCCCCGCCGTGAGATAGGTGACAATGACGATGACAATCATGGTGGCGCCGAACCGCTCGACCGGATCGCTGCTGTTCCGCAAGACCCGGGCGGCATTTCCAGCGGCAATGACAAAGATCGCCGCCAGCGTTGCGGCGCCCAGAATTCCTGCTTGCACCAAGGCGGTCAGGAAGCCGTTGTGAAAATGGTTGAAGCCTGTCTCCATTGCGAACTGATCATGAAAGCCCTGCTTGATTAAAAGCTGGGTCGCGCCCACCCCATGTCCGAACAGTGGCATGTCACGGAATGCTTTGAGGCCGATCTCCCAAAGCGCGACACGTATTCCCAACGAGCTGTCGTAATTGCCCTGCGCCCCCAGCGCATTCCAATCGGAGTGCAGAAAGCCGACGCGCCCGGATATCGCCTGGAAGCCGAAAGCGGCGACTACGATGCCGACTGCCGCCAGCAGCAGAAGCACACGAACGGCATTCCTGCCTCTGAGCCTCCGATGGTTGATAAGCAAAACAGCGATGCCGGCAATCAGTAGAGCCAGCCAGGCAATACGCGAACCGGAATAGATGATGGCGATCGTCCCGGCCAATGCGGCGTGGAAAAGGGGGTTACGGGCTCGCTCTATGCCTGACAAGGCGCCGGCCACGCAGACCACCACGGCAAGGCAGACGACCGTTGCGAAGACGATCGGATTGCCGGCCCCGCCCTCGGCCCTGACCCCAATCCAATATTGCTGGATGACGGCCATGAGCAGTGCGACAAAACAGGCGGCCATGCTGCTGAGAACGATGGTGCGGGCAAGCATGGTTTTCTGCGTGATGCTCCAGGTCGAATAGGAGACGGGGAAAAACAGGAAGGTGACGAGCGGGATAAGGTGTGGCGCATCACGGACGAACGAATTGTTGACGATGGTGGCCAGGAGATTGGCCGCGCAGTAGGCATAGATCGCTACCGTCAGCCAGATCATTGGCCGGTCTGCGTTGAAGTGCCTTTTCCCAGATGCAATCAGCACGACGGAAGCCAGGGCTCCGCCGTTGAAAACAAAACTGACCACCGATCCCAGAACCGGTGGAAAAAAGAAGCAAAGGGTGGAGAAGTAGATATTGACCCGCGAAGGCGTGAATTGCTGTCTCAGGGATGAAAGCCGGCTCAAATTTTCGGGCTCGCTATTTTCGGGAAGTTTCATGCGGCGGATCTTGTTTAGCGAAGTAGAATGCGCTCGCCTCGAAACTGCCTATGCCTCATGATGCACTTGCCCGCTTCCTGGGGCTGGTATAGCGGCTGGGCTTCTTTTTCGATAGTATGTCGGGTCGATTGTCACCGAAAAACAGCGGCCGGCGCGGGGGTCGATCGGAGGGAGGTTCCCGGAAGGGCCGTAGCCGGTCTATTCAAGCAATATTTTTCCGGCATTTTCTCAGCTGTCAGCCTAGCGAGCAGGAATTTCCGGCTTTTCCGGCATTCGTGGAAAATTTATTCCCGAACCATGCGCCCCAGGGCCAGTCTTGCATTGTTCTAGACAACGGCGATCTGCTAGAACGCCGGCACGAAAGAGATTGTCCAGAAGCAAGGCTTGAACCGGGCGCAAAGCTCGATGATTTGAAGCAAGATCTTCTGTCGGAAGGCACGAAAGAACGCTCACGGTCCATGACAACAGCGCTTACGCATCTACAGCGGCTTGAAGCCGAGTCCATCCACATATTCCGCGAGGTTGCGGCCGCCTTTTCCAAGCCGGTCATGCTTTATTCCGTCGGCAAGGATTCATCCGTGCTGATGCATCTGGCGATGAAGGCGTTTTATCCCGCTAAGCCGCCGTTTCCCTTTCTTCACGTCGACACGACGTGGAAATTCCGCGAGATGATCGCCTTTCGCGATCAGATGGCGCAGAAACTCGGCTTCGATCTCCTGGTTCACGTCAACGAAGATGGCGTGCGCGACAACATCAATCCGTTCGACCATGGTTCGAACACGCACACCCATGTGATGAAGACCGTGGCGCTGCGTCAGGCGCTCGACAAATACGGTTTCGACGCGGCCTTTGGTGGCGCTCGTCGTGATGAAGAGAAATCGCGCGCCAAGGAGCGCATCTTTTCCTTCCGCAACGCCCAGCATGTGTGGGATCCGAAGAACCAACGGCCCGAGATGTGGAAGATATTCAACACCCGCATCGCAACAGGCGAATCGATCCGCGTCTTTCCGCTGTCGAATTGGACTGAACTCGATATCTGGCAGTACATCCTGCAGGAGAGTATCCCGATCGTGCCGCTCTATTTCGCCAAGGAGCGGCCGGTGGTGGAACGCGACGGCATGTTGATCCTCAGGGATGACGAGCGCATGAAACTGCGCCCCAGCGAGACGGTGGAGAACCGGCTGGTGCGGTTCCGCACGCTTGGCTGCTATCCGCTGACCGGGGCCATCGAATCGGATGCCGATACGCTGGAAGCCATCGTGGGCGAAATGCTGACCGCGCGCACCTCCGAACGGCAGGGGCGCCTGATCGACCGCGACGAAGCCGGCTCGATGGAAAAGAAGAAGCGCGAGGGGTACTTTTGACCATGCGCCACATCATGGCAAAGAGCCTCGCACCCACCGACGGCGTTCGCGACTATCTGGCGGCGCAAGAGAAGAAGTCGCTGCTGCGCTTCCTGACCTGCGGTTCCGTTGATGACGGCAAGTCGACGCTGATCGGGCGCCTGCTCTCCGACACCAAGCAGATTTTCGAGGACCAGCTCGCCGCGCTCGAGCGCGATTCGCGCAAGCATGGCACCACCGGTGACGACATCGATTTCGCTTTGCTGGTCGACGGTCTCGAGGCCGAGCGTGAGCAAGGCATCACCATCGACGTCGCCTACCGCTTCTTCGCTACGCCGAAGCGCAAATTTATCGTTGCCGACACGCCTGGCCACGAACAGTACACGCGCAACATGGCGACCGGCGCCTCGACCGCCGACCTGGCGATCGTGCTGATCGATGCCCGGCAAGGAGTGCTGCGCCAGACCAGGCGCCATTCGATCATCGCCTCGCTGCTCGGCATCCGCCACATCGTGCTGGCCGTCAACAAGATCGATCTCGTCGGGTTCGACCAAGCGGTCTTCGAGCGGATCGTTGAAGACTACCGGCAATTCTCGCGCGATCTCGGCTTCGAGACTATCGTGCCGATCCCGATGTCGGCCCGTTACGGCGACAACGTCACCAGCCACTCGGACAACATGAAGTGGTATTCCGGCCCGACGCTGATCGAGCATCTCGAAACCGTGTCGGTCGATGAAGCGGTGGTCGAACTGCCGTTCCGGTTTCCGGTCCAGTATGTCAATCGCCCCAATCTCGACTTTCGCGGCTTTGCCGGCACGATCGCATCCGGCTCGGTTGCGCCCGGCGACGAGGTCGTTGTCGCCAAGTCCGGCAAATCCTCGCGCGTCAAGCGGATCGTCTCGTATGGCGGCGATCTTGCCCAGGCGGCTGCCGGCCAGGCCGTCACGCTGGTCCTTGACGACGAGGTCGAGATATCACGCGGCAACATGCTGGTTTCGCCTGCCGCACGGCCGCAGGTCGCAGACCAGTTCGCCGCCAACATCGTCTGGTTCGACGAACACGCGCTGCTGCCCGGTCGCTCCTACATCCTGCGCACCGAGACCGATCAGACCAGCGCCACCGTGACTGACCTGAAATACCGGATCAACGTCAACGACTTTGCCCATGAAGCGGCCAAGTCGCTCGAAATGAACGAAGTCGGCATCTGCAACATCTCGACGCGGACGCCGATCGCCTTCGATCCCTTCGCCGAGAACCGCACCACCGGCGCCTTCATCCTGATCGACCGCATCTCGAACGCCACGGTCGGCGCCGGCATGATCCTGCACTCATTGCGCCGCGCCGAAAACATCCATTGGCAGTCGCTCGATGTCGGCAAACGCGTCCGCGCCGACATGAAGAACCAGCGGCCCGCGGTGTTCTGGTTCACCGGGCTGTCGGGCTCCGGCAAGTCGACCATCGCCAACCTGTTCGAAAAGAAGCTGTTCGCCACCGGCCGCCATACTTATATCCTGGACGGCGACAACGTCCGTCACGGTCTCAACCGCGATCTTGGTTTCACCGACGCCGATCGTGTCGAGAACATCCGCCGCGTCGCCGAAGTGGCGCGTTTGATGGCCGATGCCGGGTTGATCGTCATTGTGTCGTTCATTTCGCCGTTCAGCGCCGAGCGGCGCATGGCGCGCGAATTGATGGCAGACGGCGAGTTCATCGAGGTGTTTGTCGATACGCCGTTCGAGGAATGCGCCAGGCGTGATCCGAAGGGCCTCTATGCGCGCGCACTGAATGGCGAGATCAAGAATTTCACCGGCGTCGATTCCCCTTACGAAGCGCCGGAAAACCCGGAAATCCATCTCAAGACACTCGGCAAATCGGCCGAGGAGATGGTAGACGCCCTGGAACACTGGCTTAACGAGCGCGACATTGCCGAAGACCAATACGACAACGGCGGCGGCATCTGACGACAGGCTGATGCTCGAAATCTTCGAACGGCTGGCCCTGGCGGCCGGGCGCGAGGTGATGCGTGTGTTCCATGCCGGCTGCGCGGTCGACCGGAAATCAGATTCCTCGCCGGTGACCGAGGCGGACCGCGAGAGCGAGAAGATCATTCTCGCCGGACTGCGTGCCGCATTTCCCGACATTCCCTGCGTGGCCGAGGAGGAGGCATCCGCCGGCATCGTGCCGCCCGACCTGGACGGGGCTTTCTTTCTGATAGATCCGCTCGACGGCACCAAGGAATTCGTCAACCGCCGCACCGACTTCACCGTCAACATAGCGCTTGTCCGTCACGGCGTGCCGGAAGTCGGCGTCGTCTTTGCGCCCTGCACGGGCCGCTTCTTTTCCGGCCTGCCGGGCAGGGCGGAATCTCTTGAAATCAATGGCGACTACCAGATCGTCGGCCGCCGGCCGATTTCGGTGAGAACGGCCGTGGCGCCGCTGGCCGTCGTCGCCAGCCGTTCCCACAACACGCCGGAAACCGAGGCCTATATTCGCGACCTCGGTGCCGCCGAAATCGTCTCGGTCGGCTCGTCCTTGAAATTCTGCCTTCTCGCCAGCGCCGAGGCGGATGTCTATCCGCGCTTCGGCCGCACCATGGAATGGGACACGGCGGCGGGCGATGCCGTGCTGCGCGCGGCCGGCGGCATGACGCGCACGCTGGACGGCCAGCCTTTGGTCTATGGCAAGCGCGGGCAAAGCGACGACGAGGATTTTGCCAATCCGCATTTTATCGCCAGCGGGGCAGGGGCCAATCCCGTCTGAGACCGGTCGACAGATTACTCGGCTGCGGCCTGCGCTGAATTAGATCCGATGTAGTTGCGGATCGTCTCGATGATGCGGTTCTGGTCGGCTTCGCTGAGATAAGGGTGCATCGGCAGACAGAGGATCCGCTTCGGCAGGTCTTCCGACACGGCAAGGCCGGTCGGCGTGCGCGGATAGTCGCGATAGGCGACCTGGGCATGCAGCGGCTTCACATAGTAGATAACAGACGGAATGCCCTTTTCACCGAGATGCGCCTTCAACCCGTCGCGCTTCGGCGTCTCGATCGCGTACTGCGCCCAGGCCGAACGGCTGCCGTCCAGATTGCGGGCGGCGGTAACGATGTCGCCAAGTCCGTCCGCATAGCGCTTTGCCACCACCTGGCGGGCAACCATCTCGTCTTCGAGAATGGCCAGCTTCTCGATCAGGATCGCCGCCTGCAGCGTGTCGAGCCGCGAATTGATGCCAACGCGGACATTGTCATATTGTGTTTCGCCCTTGCCGTGGAAGGCGAAAGACCTGAGCTGCTCGGCCAGCGCATCGTCATTGGTAAACATCGCGCCGCCGTCGCCGTAGCAGCCAAGCGGCTTTGCCGGATAGAAGCTGGTCGAGCCGACGGCGCCGAAGGAACCGCACATCTTGCCGTCGAGCGAACCGCCCATCGACTGGGCGGCATCCTCGATCACCATCAGCCTTTCGCGGTTGGCGATCGCCATGATCGCCTCGTAGTCGGCGGCAAGGCCGAACAGGTCGACGGGGATGATTGCCTTCGGCTTCAGCCGGCCTTCCTTCTTGATCATGGCGATGGCCGCTTCGAGGCTGGCAATGTCAATGTTGTAGCTATGCGGGTCGACATCGACGAAAACCGGCTCGGCCTTGGCCAGTGCCACCACTTCGGCGGTGGCGGCGAAAGTGAAGCTCGGCACGAAGACCGCGTCGCCCGGGCCAACGCCGGCCGCAAACAGCGGCAACAGCAGTGCATCGGTGCCGTTGGCGCAGGCCACGACATGCTTGGTGCCGATATAGGCGGCCAGCTTGTTCTCGAATTCGGTAACTTGCGGGCCGAGGATATAGCGGCCCTCGTCGACGACACGGTCGATCGCGGCCTTCAGCCGGTCGCGGATTCGTTCGCGCTGCGCGCCAAGATCGATGAACTGCATGTCGGCCTCAAAACGGGTTAGCCAGATAACCGGCCGCTGGTACCAGAGTTGCGCCCGCCGAGAAAGCCGGACAGGCAGAACCGCGAATTGCCTAGGTGTCGCAGCCTGTTACCTGTATTCCCCGGCGGACCTTCGCGAGATGCCGGAAATCCGGGCTTCGTCGGGCGCGATCCCACATTTATACCTCCAGGGATCGACCCTGCGAAACATAAAGTGATCGGCTGGCTCAATCTAGGTTGAGCGTTACTCAGACGATCTCATGCCGCCACGGCGGATTGGCGCCGGCCCGTGATACCGTCACCGCCGCCGCCTTGGCACCGAGCGCCAACGCCTTGTGAATGGCATCTTTCGACAGGTCGGAAATAGCCGCCTTCGTCAGCAGGCCCTGCTCATGCAAGGAGGCGAGGATGCCGGCGTTGAATGTGTCGCCGGCTCCGACCGTGTCGACCACCTCGACCTTTTCCGGCATGACCGTGACAGCGTGTTCCCTGGTATAGCCGACTGCGCCTTCGCTGCCATGCGTGACGACGATCAGCTTGGGGCCGCGATCGAGCCAGTTACGGATGACATCCTCGTGCGAGCCGGCTTCGCCGAACCAGTTCAAATCTTCGTCCGACAGTTTCACGATGTCGGCCATCGCCATCATGGCGCGGATGCGCCTAAGGTGCTTGGCCTTATCCGGGATGAAGTTCGGGCGGATGTTGGGATCGAGCACCATGACGCGGCTTGCATGCTCGCGCTTCATGAACTCCTCATAGGCACTGCCGGCGGGCTCCGAGATCAAGCTGATGGCGCCGAACAGCATGGCTTCGATCTCGTTGCCGAGCTGCGGCAAGTCGTCGATGGTCAGCATGCGGCCAGCGGTGTTCTCGTCATAGAATGTGTAGGTCGCCTGGCCGTTGGTGAGCTTGACGAAGGCCAGCGTCGTTGGCCGAGGCGAGGTGTGCGCATAGGTGGAGCTGACCTTGCTCGCCCTCAGCGCATCCCTGAACTGACCGCCGAACAGATCCGACGACAGTCCGGAAAAAAAGCCGGCCGGCGCGCCGAGCCGGCCAAGTGCGATCGCCGTGTTGAACACCGCGCCGCCGACGTAAGGCGCGAAAGCCGGCTCGCCCGCTGTCGTCGTACGCGGCAGCATGTCGATCAGGGCTTCGCCGCAGCAGAGGATCATGGCTTGCTGGTCTCCGGCGGATAGATCACGCCTTTGCGGATGATGATGTTGGCGTAGAGCCGCGGCTCGCTTGTCGCGACGATGGCATGCGCCGATCTGACCCGTGCATAGAAGTCGGCGCCGGCCAGCGCAACCACCTTGCGGCCCGGCGCGCGTTTGGCGCAGGTAGCCTCGATCTCATGATGGACGGGATCGGCAAGCGAGGGATCGCCTTTGACAGAGGCACGAAACAGCGCCTCCGGCACAACGTCATCGACAGGCAGGACGCTCAATATCGCGTCGAGCACCGGGATGAGGTGGTGACCATCGGCCCGCACCAGCCGGGTCGCCTGTTGTTCTGCCGGATAATTTCCGTCGACGAGGGCGATTTCGTCGCCATGGCCCATGCCGCGCAAGATCGCCAGAAGCTCCGGACCGAGCAGCGCCGGGATTCCGATCAGCATCAGGCGCTCCTGGAAATCGTCGTCGAGCTGATCAGGAAGCGTTCGGAAAGTGGCAGGCTGGCGCCGCCGAGCGCCCTGGCATGAATGCCGACGGTTCCCTCGCGTACGGCGGGCAGCTTCAAACCTTCACCGTCGATCGTGGCGATGGCCGCGATGATGGCGTCGACCAGCCGGCGGCGCACCGCCTTCGGCATCCATCCGTCGATCACCGCCGCTTCGAAATCGATGACCGAGGATGCGGCGACGATGGCGTAGGCGAGCGCTCGCGAAGCGCTGGCGATCCAGTCGTCGAGCTCGGGTCCGATCTCGCCCCAGTCTTCCGGCGATGTCCACAGATGCGAAGCCTCGACGCCGCGCGCATTGAGCGCCTTTTCGAGCATGGCGATGGACGCCACGTCGATCAATTGGGTCGGCTTGCCGTCCGGCCCCGGCACGGGCATGGAGCCGAGTGCTCCGGCATTGCCGGTCGGCCCGCCAAAAAGCCGGCCATTCAGCACGATGCCGCCACCGGCAAAGGCGCCGATATAGAAATAGACGAAGTCACGCGCGGCACTCGCCTGGCCGAAGACGAGTTCGGCGCCGCAGGCTGAAGTGGCGTCGTTCTGCAGGTAGACCGGAAAATCGCATTGCGCCTGGATGTCGGCCCTGATGTCGCGGTGACGCCATTCGTCCATGACGTCGCGCGGGGCGCCGGCCGTATCGGCCCAGTTCCACAATTCGAACGGCATGGCGATGCCGAGCCCGGCGATGCGCTTGTCCTGTGCGGGCGTCAGTTCGCCGCGCATCTGCCGCATGCCGTTGCTGACGAAATCCACCGTCTCGCGTGGCGCCGGGTAACGATAGGAATGCTGCAGCATCGAGCGCACATTGCCGAGAAAGTCGATCAGCACGAGTTCGGCGCTGCGCCGGCCGATCTTCAGCCCAATGAAGAAAGCGCCCTCGGGATTGAGCGCCATCGGGATGGAGGGTTGGCCGATCTTGCCGCGCAACGGCGCTTGGCGCAGCAGGAGGCTTTCTTCCTCCAACTCGCGCATGATGACCGAAACCGTCTGCGCCGAAAGTCCGGTCATGCGGGCGATGTCGGATTTCGCCAGGCTGCCATGCTGGCGCACCAGCGAGAGCACCAACCGCTCGTTGTGGTCGCGCATGCCGCTCTGGTTGGTGCCGCGGTGAATGAGGCTGTCATTCGCCTCGGGCGAACCGTGCCTCGCTATGGCGGTTTCCACCCTGTTCCTCCCGTCGTTTCCCCGCAATGCTTTTGGGCCAGAATGGGTGAATGAAGCAAGCCTGTCAATAATAAATAAGAGTGATTTAATTATTGACAGCGGCTTCGGCCTGGTGTCTGTTGAGGCAGCGTCCACGCTGGGAGAATTTCGTTGGATGCGCTGCAGGTGCCGGTTGGCCGGCATCCGGAATGGTTCCACTGGGAGGAAAATCGTGACCAATACAAAACTGTTGAAATCGACCGTGTTTGCCGCCGCGGCTCTGGGCCTGATGGCGTTTGCGTCGTCCGCATCCGCGGCCGGTGTCGGTGCCTGCCTGATCACCAAGACCGACACCAACCCCTTCTTCGTCAAGATGAAGGAAGGCGCCGCGGCGAAGGCCAAGGAACTCGGCGTCGACCTCAAGACTTACGCCGGCAAGATCGACGGCGACAGCGAGAGCCAGGTCGCGGCGATCGAAAGCTGCATCGCCGACGGCGCCAAGGGAATCCTGATCACGGCATCCGACACCAAGGGCATCGTGCCGACCGTGAAGAAGGCGCGTGATGCCGGCCTGCTGGTGATCGCGCTCGATACGCCGCTCGATCCGATCGACGCCGCCGACGCGACCTTTGCGACGGACAATCTCGAAGCCGGCAAGCTGATCGGCGCCTGGGCCGCCGCCACGCTTGGCGACAAGGCCAAGGACGCCAAGATCGGCTTCCTCGACCTGACGCCTTCGCAGCCGACCGTGGACGTGCTGCGCGATCAAGGCTTCATGATGGGCTACGGCATCGACGTGAAGGACCCCAACAAGATCGGCGATGAGGACGATGCGCGCATCGTCGGCCACGACGTCACCAACGGCAACGAGGAGGGCGGCCGCAAGGCGATGGAGAACCTTCTGCAGAAGGACAACACCATCAACGTCATCCACACCATCAACGAGCCCGCAGCTGTCGGCGCCTACCAGGCGCTCAAGGCAGTCGGCCTCGAAAGCCAGGTGCTGATCGTTTCCGTCGACGGCGGCTGTCCCGGCGTGAAATCGGTGACCGAAGGTGTCATCGGCGCCACGTCGCAGCAATATCCGCTGCAGATGGCGGCGCTCGGCATCGAGGCGATCGCCGCTTTCGCCAAGGACGGAACCAAGCCGAAGCCGACCGAAGGCAAGAATTTCTTCGACACCGGCGTCAATCTGGTGACCGACAAGCCGGCCACCGGCGTGAAGTCCATCGACACCAAGGAAGGCCTCGCCAAGTGCTGGGGCTGATGCCGGTCTGACAGGCATCTACGCAACCTGAGCGGTCGGGGCTTGATCCCCGACCGCTTCCGGTGGACGATGGTCGCGTGACCGCGAACAATCCCGGCAGCAGACCGGAAAAGCGTGGACGGGCGTCGGCGTTTGGCTGCAGTCCTACGGGGAGAAAACATGGCTCAAGCTCAAGAATTCGAGAAAGTTCTCTCGAGCAGCGACACAAGCGTTGCCGCTTTTGACGAGCACAAATCGGCCGTCAAGCGCATCCAGCATTTCCTGCATTCGACTCCGGCGGCGGTGCCGTTGATCGTGCTGGTTCTGGCGGTCATCGTCTTCGGCATCACCATCGGAGGGCGGTTCTTTTCGTCCTACACGCTGACGCTGATCCTGCAGCAGATCGCCATCATCGGCATTCTGGGTGCTGCACAGACACTGGTCATCCTCACTGCCGGCATCGACCTGTCGATTGGCGTGATCATGGTGATTTCAGCGGTGATCATGGGTAATTGCGCGGTCAGCTATGGTATGCCCAGTGTGCTCGCCGTGGCGATCGGGCTTGCCGCCGGCGCGGCCTGCGGGCTGCTCAACGGAGTGCTGGTCGCCTACATGAAGCTGCCGCCCTTCATCGTGACGCTTGGCACCTGGAACATCGTCATGGCCACGAACTTCATCTATTCGGCCAATGAGACGATCCGCGACACCGACGTCGACACCCAGGCGCCGCTGCTGCATCTGTTTGCGTTGAGCTTCAAGGTTGGCACGGCGGTGCTGACGCTCGGCGTCATTGCAACGGTCGTGCTCGTTTTAGTCCTATGGTACGTGCTCAATCACACGGCATGGGGTCGCCATGTCTACGCCGTCGGCGACGATCAGGAGGCGGCGAAGCTGTCGGGCATCCAGACCAAGAAGGTGCTGATGACGGTCTACACCCTTGCCGGGCTGATCGCCGCTTTCGCTGCCTGGGTCTCCATCGGCCGCAACGGTTCGATCTCGCCGTCCGCCGCCGTCACCGACTACAATCTGCAGGCGATCACCGCGACGGTGATCGGCGGTATTTCCCTGTTCGGCGGGCGCGGCTCGATCCTGGGCACGCTGTTCGGCGCGATGATCGTCGGCGTCGTCTCCATGGGCCTCAATATGCTGGGCGCCGATCCGCAATGGAAAGTGCTGCTCACCGGTGTGCTGATCATCGGCGCCGTGGCTGTCGACCAATGGATCAGAAAGGTTTCGGCATGACCATGACCCAGGAACCCATTCTCACCGCTCGTGGCCTGATCAAGCGTTATGGCCGCGTCACCGCCCTCGACAATGCGGACTTCGACCTCTACCCGGGCGAAATCCTCGCCGTCATAGGCGACAATGGCGCCGGCAAGTCGTCGCTCATCAAGGCGATTTCCGGCGCGGCCGTGCCCGATGAAGGCGAGATCCGGCTTGAAGGCAAGCCCGTCGCCTTCAAATCACCGATGGAGGCCCGCGAAGCCGGCATCGAGACCGTCTATCAGAATCTGGCGCTGTCGCCGGCGCTGTCGATCGCCGACAACATGTTCCTTGGCCGCGAGATCCGCAAACCGGGTTTTCTGGGCGACTGGCTTCGTATGCTCGACCGTCCGGCGATGGAAAAGCGCGCCCGCGACAAGCTAACCGAACTTGGCCTGATGACCATCCAGAACATCTCCCAGGCGGTGGAAACGCTGTCTGGCGGCCAGCGCCAGGGCGTGGCGGTGGCGCGCGCCGCCGCCTTCGGCAGCCGTGTGGTGATCATGGACGAACCGACGGCCGCCCTTGGCGTCAAGGAAAGCCGCCGCGTGCTCGAACTGATCCTCGACGTCAAGAAGCGCGGCCTGCCGATCGTGCTCATCTCGCACAACATGCCGCATGTCTTCGAAGTGGCCGACCGCATTCACATTCACCGGCTAGGTCGTCGCCTCTGCGTCATCGATCCCAAGCAATATACGATGTCCGATGCCGTCGCCTTCATGACCGGAGCAAAGATTCCGCCCGAGGCGGCGCTTGCGGCTTGATACATGTCGCCCAAAAGTGCGTAGCGGTTTGGCGACAACGACATGCACGGAACAAAATTTGAAGCGCGTCGCGGGGATCGTCTGAGCGCGCCGCGCTTCAAATTGCCAAATTGCCGCAGGGTAACTCGGACTGGGGCTCGCCTAAATCGATTGAATATGTAGCAGTATCGGCTAGCATGGGCTGGGAGGAACGATGAAAGCCGGTATGATCATGGCAACCGCACGAGAGGCAGCATGACGCGCGCGATGACATCCGAAGCTCCCCAGCCCGAACTTGAAAATCCAGATCCCAAGACACTCGCCGATGAAGTCTTGAAGGCCCTCAAATACCGGGTCGGCAAGGATACCACCGTCGCGACCCAGTACGACTGGCTGACCGCCTCGATCAAGGTCGTGCGCGACCGCATCGTCGACCACTGGATGCAGGCGACGAAGGAGGCCTACGACCAGAAGGAAAAGCGTGTCTATTATCTGTCGCTGGAGTTCCTCATCGGCCGGCTGATGCGCGATGCCTTCTCCAATCTCGGCTTGATGGACAATATGCGCGAGGCGTTGTCGTCGCTGGGTGTCGATCTCGATCTCATCGCCGCACTCGAACCGGACGCGGCACTCGGCAATGGCGGCCTCGGCCGGCTTGCCGCCTGCTTCATGGAAAGCATGGCGACCGTCGACATTCCCGCGCATGGCTACGGTATCCGCTACGCCAACGGCATGTTCCGCCAGGAGATTCACGACGGCTGGCAGGTCGAACTGCCCGAGACCTGGCTCGATCACGGCAACCCGTGGGAGTTCGAACGCCGTGAACGTTCGTTTGAGGTCGGGTTCGGTGGTTCGGTAGAATCGATCACCTCCAAGGACGGCCGGCTCGAGCGCCATGTCTGGAAGCCGACCGAGCATGTACTGGCTGTCGCCTATGACACGCCCGTGGTCGGATGGCGGGCCAATCGCGTCAACACGCTGCGGCTCTGGTCGGGCATGCCGGTCGATCCGATCCTGCTCGACAAGTTCAATGCCGGCGACCACATCGGCGCGCTTGCCGAAAGCAACAAGGCCGATGCCTTGTCGCGCGTTCTCTATCCCGCCGATTCCCACAAGGCCGGGCAGGAGCTGCGGCTCAGGCAAGAGTACTTCTTCTCCACCGCCTCGCTGCAGGACATCGTTCAGCGCCATCTCAGCCAGTATGGCGACCTGAAGTCGCTGCCCGATAAGGCCGCGATCCACCTCAACGACACCCACCCGGCAATCGCTGTGCCTGAGCTGATGCGCCTGTTGATGGACGTCCACGGCATGGATTTCGATCAGGCCTGGGATATCACCAAGCGCACCTTCGGCTACACCAACCACACGCTGCTGCCCGAGGCACTGGAAAGCTGGCCGGTGCCGCTGTTCGAGCGGCTTTTGCCTCGCCACATGCAGATCGTCTATGCCATCAATGCCGAAGTGCTGCTTGAGGCACGCGCGTCCAACCAGTTCTCGGACGAGCAGATCGGCCGCATCTCGCTGATCCAGGAAAATGGCGACCGCCGGGTGCGCATGGGCAATCTGGCCTTTGTCGGCTCGCACTCGATCAACGGCGTTTCGGCTCTTCACACCGACCTGATGAAGGAGACGGTGTTCGCCGACCTGCACAAGCTCTACCCCGAGCGCATCAACAACAAGACCAACGGCATCACGCCGCGGCGCTGGTTGATCCAGTGCAACCCCGGGCTGACGTCGCTCGCCTGCGAGGCGATCGGCGACCGATTCCTCGATGACATCGACGCTATCAAGAATCTCGATGGCTTCGCCGGCGACGCCGCCTTTCGCGACAAGTTCGCCGCCGTCAAGCGCGCCAACAAGGCGCGGCTGGCCAACCTCGTCGCCGACCGGCTCGGCATCAAGGTCGACCCCTCGGCGCTGTTCGATATCCAGATCAAGCGCATCCACGAATACAAGCGCCAGCTCCTGAACATCCTCGAGGCGATCGCTCTCTATGACCAGATCCGCTCGCATCCCGAGCGCGACTGGATGCCGCGCGTGAAATTCTTCGGCGGCAAGGCGGCGCCCAGCTATCATAATGCCAAGCTGATCATCAAACTCGCCAATGACGTCGCCAAGGTCATCAACCGCGACCCGGCCGTGCGCGGTTTGCTGAAGGTCGTGTTCGTGCCCAACTACAATGTCAGCCTGGCCGAGATCATGATGCCGGCTGCCGACCTTTCCGAGCAGATCTCGACCGCCGGCATGGAAGCGTCGGGCACCGGCAACATGAAGTTCGCGCTGAACGGCGCGTTGACCATCGGCACGCTCGACGGCGCCAATGTCGAGATCAAGGAATGCGTCGGAGACGACAACATCTTCATCTTCGGCCTGACCACCGCCGAGGTCGCCGAGCGGCGCAACAATGGCTACAACCCGCGCGCCATCATCGAAGGATCGTCTGAACTGGCGCAGGCCGTTGCCGCTGTTTCGTCAGGCGTCTTCTCGCCGGACGATCCGGAGCGCTACCGCGACCTCATGAACGGTCTCTACAACAGCGACTGGTTCATGGTTGCCGCCGATTTCGATGCCTATGCCACCGCCCAGCGCGAGGTCGATGCGGTCTGGCGCAACAGTCCCGATTGGTACGCCAGGGCAATCCGCAATGTTGCGCGTGTCGGCTGGTTCTCCTCCGATCGCACGATCCGGCAATATGCGAAAGAAATCTGGAACGTGCCTGTCTGATGTGATTGCATGAGGCCACGAACAATGTGGTCCCGGTGATGTGGATTTGAAGTCGGATCACACCACTAGAAACAAACACTCGGTGCCCGGGGAGGGACGCTGCCTGATGAAGAAGCCGCGCGCGACCGCTGCGACAAGCGGGCCGGACGGACTGGCGCCAGCCAGCGATGTCGCGGCGATTGTTGCCGGCACGCATGGCGACCCGTTTGCCGTTCTCGGTGTTCAGGAGGCTGGCAAGGGTTTTGTGGCCCGCTGCTTTGTTCCGAATGCCGAATTCGTCACCGCTTACACGCTGACCGGCATCATCGCCGGTGAACTGTCCAGGCGCGACGATGGCGGCTTTTTCGAAGGCAAGCTCTCGATCAAGAAGCGCCAGCCCCTGCGCTATCACGCGCGCAATGCCGGCGGCGACTGGTGGCTGACCGATCCCTATTCGTTCGGTCCGGTGCTTGGCCCGATGGACGACTATTACATCGCCCAAGGCTCGCACCTGAGGCTATTCGACAAGCTCGGTGCTCATGTCATTGACCACGAAGGCGCTTCCGGCGTGCATTTCGCCGTCTGGGCTCCCAATGCACGGCGCGTCTCGGTGGTCGGCGACTTCAACGAATGGGACGGCCGCCGGCACACGATGCGCGATCGCCGCGACACCGGCATCTGGGAACTGTTCGTACCCGACATCGGTGCCGGACGACCCTACAAATACGAGATCATCGGCCCCGATGGCGTGAGACTCCCACTGAAGGCCGACCCGTTCGCCTTCAAATCCGAACTGCGTCCGGCCACCGCTTCGGTCGTTGCCATGCCACCGGCGCATGAGTGGGGCGACGAGGCGCACCGCAATTTCTGGCGCAATGCCGATCACCGGCGCGAAGCCATCTCGATCTATGAGGTCCATGCCGGTTCCTGGCAGCTTCGCGACGACGGTGCGTTCTTGTCATGGGACGAACTGGCCGACCGGCTGATCCCCTATGTGGTCGAGACCGGTTTCACCCATATCGAATTCATGCCGATCTCCGAACACCCCTATGATCCGTCCTGGGGCTACCAGACGACCGGCCTCTACGCACCGTCGGCCCGCTTCGGCGACCCGGACGGCTTTGCCCGTTTCGTTGACGGCGCCCACCGCGCCGGCGTCGGTGTCATCCTCGATTGGGTACCAGCGCATTTCCCGGTCGACGCGCATGGCCTGGCCAATTTCGATGGCACCGCGCTTTATGAGCATGCCGATCCGCGCAAGGGTTTTCATCCCGACTGGAACACCGCGATCTATAATTTCGGCCGCCGCGAGGTGGTGTCCTTCCTCGTCAACAACGCGTTGTTCTGGGCCGAAAAATACCATGTCGACGGTTTGCGCGTCGATGCGGTCGCCTCGATGCTCTACCTCGACTATTCGCGCAAGGCCGGCGAATGGATCCCCAACGAGAAGGGCGGCCGCGAGAACCTCGAGGCGGTCAGCTTCCTGCAGAAGATGAACAAAGAGGTCTACGGTCACCATCCCGGCGTCATGACCATCGCCGAGGAATCGACCTCATGGCCGAAGGTCTCCGCACCCGTGCATGAAGGTGGGCTGGGCTTCGGCTTCAAGTGGAACATGGGCTTCATGCACGACACGCTGGAGTATTTCTCCAAGGAGCCGATCTTCCGCAAGCACCACCACAATGATCTCACCTTCGGCCTGACCTATGCTTTTTCGGAGAATTTCGTGCTGCCGCTCTCGCATGACGAGGTCGTGCACGGCAAAGGGACGCTGCTTGGCAAGATGGCCGGCGACGACTGGCAGAAATTCGCGACGCTACGTGCCTACTACGCCTTCATGTGGGGTTATCCCGGCAAGAAGCTGCTGTTCATGGGGCAGGAGTTCGCGCAGCGCCGCGAATGGAGCGAGGCGCGCGCGCTGGACTGGAACCTGCTCGAGTTCCGCCCGCATCGCGGCGTCTGGCAGACGGTGCGCGATCTCAATTATCTCTACCGTTCGCGCCCGGCGCTGCACGGCCGTGATTGCGAGCCTGAAGGGTTTTCCTGGTTGATCGTCGACGACAGCCAGAATTCGGTTTTCGCCTGGCTGCGCAGCGCACCGGGGGGCAGCCCGGTGGCCGTCATTTCCAATTTCACGCCGGTCCCGCGCGACAACTATCGCGTGCCGTTACCGACGGCCGGCAAATGGCGCGAAATCATCAACACCGACGCTTCGGAATATGGCGGTTCCGGCAAGGGCAATGCCGGCACGGTCGAGGCCCGGGCGGAGAGCGGCAGCATCTCCGCGACGATGCTTTTGCCGCCGCTGTCGACGATCATGCTTGAACTGGTGGCCGACTGAGCCATGTCGAGGTCGAGTAAGTCGAGACTGAGTAACTTGGGAGGGTAGAAATGGCAGACTTGAAACGGACCCAGCCGTTGGCGCGCGATGCCATGGCCTATGTGTTGGCCGGCGGCCGTGGCAGCCGCCTCAAGGAACTGACCGACCGGCGCGCCAAGCCGGCCGTCTATTTCGGCGGTAAGACGCGCATCATCGACTTCGCGCTTTCCAACGCGCTCAACTCCGGCATTCGCCGCCTTGGCGTCGCCACCCAGTACAAGGCGCATTCGCTGATCCGCCACCTGCAACGTGGCTGGAACTTCCTGCGGCCCGAGCGAAACGAGAGTTTCGACATCCTGCCGGCCAGCCAGCGCGTCTCGGAAACGCAGTGGTATGAGGGCACGGCCGACGCCGTCTATCAGAACATCGACATCATCGAGGCCTACGGCCCCGAATACATGGTGATCCTGGCTGGCGACCACATCTACAAGATGGACTACGAACTGATGCTTCGCCAGCATGTCGACGCCAGTGCCGACGTCACCGTCGGTTGTCTCGAAGTGCCGCGCATGGAAGCCACCGGCTTCGGCGTCATGCATGTCGACGGCAAGGATAACATCATTGCTTTCGTCGAAAAGCCCGCCGACCCGCCCGGCATTCCAGACAAGCCGGAGTTCGCTTTGGCCTCGATGGGCATCTATGTCTTCAAGACCAATTTCCTGATGGAGCAGTTGCGCCGCGATGCCGCCGAGCCGGGCTCGAGCCGCGACTTCGGCAAGGATATCATCCCCTATATCGTCCAGCACGGTAAGGCGATCGCCCACCGCTTCGCCAAGTCCTGCGTCCGTTCGACCGCCGAGAACGAAGCCTACTGGCGCGACGTCGGAACGGTCGACGCCTATTGGGAAGCCAATATCGACCTGACCGATATCACGCCGGAACTCGACCTCTACGACCGCGACTGGCCGATCTGGACTTATGCCGAATTGAAGCCGCCGGCAAAGTTCGTGCATGACGAGGATGGCCGCCGCGGTTCGGCCGTGTCCTCGCTGGTTTCGGGCGATTGCATCGTTTCGGGGGCCTCGCTGAAACGAAGCCTGATCTTCACCGGTGCGCGCATCAATTCCTATTCGACGCTGGAAGAAGTCGTCATGCTGCCCGACGTTCATGTCGGCCGGAACGCAAAGTTGAAGCGCGTGGTCATCGACCATGGTGTTAGGATACCGGAAGGGCTGGTGATCGGCGAAGATCCCGTTCTCGACGCCAAGCGTTTTCGGGTTTCGGAAAAGGGCATTTGCCTGGTCACCCAGGACATGATCGACAAACTAGGGCTCTAGTGCATGCAGGTTCTGTCGGTCACGCCCGAGATTTTCCCTCTGATAAAGACCGGTGGGCTTGCCGACGTGACCGGCGCGCTGCCCATTGCGCTGGCGGCCAAGGGCGTGACCATGCGTACGCTCATCCCCGGTTTCCCGATCGTCATGGCCGCCTTCAAGAAAAGGAAGGCGGTTCTGCAATATCCCTTGCTGCAGGGCGGCAAGGCCTCCGTCCACTCCGTTCAGCTCGCCGGGCTCGAACTGTTCGTGCTCGACGCGCCGCATCTATTCGACCGTCCCGGCGGCCCCTATGGCAATGCGACCGGTGTCGATTGGCCCGACAACTGGCGGCGCTTCGCGGCGCTGAGCCAGGTCGGCGGCGACATCGCCGGTGGCGCCATCTCGGGCTACCAGCCCGACATCGTCCATGCCCATGACTGGCAGTCGGCGATGACGCTGGCCTATATGCGCTACGGCAAGGCGGTCGGCGTGCCATCGATGATGACTGTCCATAACCTCGCCTTCCAGGGCCAGTTCGGCGCCGGCATCTTTGGCGAGCTCGGCTTGCCGGCCGCGGCGATGGCGCTTGACGGCGTTGAATATTATGGCGGCGTCGGCTTCCTCAAGGCCGGGCTGCAGGCCGCTTGGGCAATCACCACGGTCAGTCCGACCTATGCGCAGGAGATCCGCTCGGCGGAATTCGGCATGGGTCTCGACGGTCTCATCAACATGCGCTCCAGCGATCTCCATGGCATCGTCAACGGCATCGACACCGGCATCTGGGATCCGGAAACCGACAAGCATCTGGTCTCCACCTATGCGGCCAGCACGCTGAAGGCGCGCGCCCCCAACAGGGCTGCCGTGGAAGACCGCTTCAGCCTTGAGCGCGACGACAGTCCGATCGTCTGCGTCGTCAGCCGCCTGACCTGGCAAAAGGGCATGGATATCTTGGCGACAGCGATCGATGGCATCGTTGCGACCGGCGCGCGCCTGGCCATCCTGGGCTCGGGCGATGCTGGCCTCGAAGGCGCGCTGCTTGCGGCCGCCGCCAGGCATCGCGGCCGTATCGGGGTCGTGGTCGGCTATGACGAGGGACTGTCGCACATCATGCAAGGCGGTTGCGACGCCATCGTCATACCCTCGCGCTTCGAACCCTGCGGGCTGACACAGCTTTACGGACTGCGCTATGGCTGCGTGCCGGTGGTCGCCCGCACAGGCGGCCTGGCCGATACGGTCATCGACGCCAACGAGGCCGCCATTTCAGCCGGTGTCGCCACCGGCTTCCAGTTCGCGCCCAACAATGGCGGCGCCTTGCTGCACGCCATCCGCCGCCTGGTCGACGCCCATGCCAGTCCGGTGGTCTGGGAATCGTTGCAGCGCCAAGGCATGAAAGCCGATGTGTCGTGGGACAAGAGCGCGGAAAAATATTTTGAACTCTATCGCTCGCTGCTTACGAAGAGGGTTTCCTGAAGCATGATACGCACCGTCCCCACCAAACCCTATTCCGATCAGAAGCCCGGCACGTCGGGCTTGCGCAAGAAGGTGCCGGTGTTCCAGCAGGAGCACTATGCCGAGAACTTCATCCAGTCGATCTTCGACGCGCTCGATGGTTTCAAGGGCAAGACCCTGGTGATCGGCGGCGATGGCCGCTTCTACAACCGCGAGGTCATCCAGAAGGCCATCGCCATGGCGGCCGCAAACGGCTTCGGCAAGGTGATGGTCGGGCAAGGCGGCATCCTGTCGACGCCGGCCGCTTCCCATGTCATCCGCAAATACAAGACCTTTGGCGGCATCATCCTTTCAGCCAGCCACAATCCGGGCGGCCCGCACGAGGATTTCGGCATCAAGTACAATGCCGGCAATGGCGGCCCGGCGCCGGAAAAGCTGACCGACGCGATGTTCGCCAAGACCAAGGCGATCTCAAGCTTCAGAACCGCCGATATCGATCCGATCGACATCGACACGATCGGCACGGTCGAGGCCGCCGGCATGGCGGTCGAGATCATCGATCCGGTCGCCGATTATGCCGAGCTGATGGAAAGCCTGTTCGATTTCGACGCATTGCGCAAACTGTTCAAGTCCGGCTTCCGCATGCGCTTCGACGCCATGCACGCCGTGACCGGCCCCTATGCCAAGGAGATCCTGGAAAACCGGCTGGGTGCGCCCAACGGCACCTGCCGCAACTTCAAGCCGTTGCCGGATTTCGGCGGCCACCACCCGGACCCGAACCTCGTCCACGCCAAACACCTCTATGACGAAATGATGGGGCCGGACGCGCCGGATTTCGGCGCCGCCTCGGACGGCGACGGCGACCGCAATCTGATCATCGGCAAGGGCATTTTCGTCACCCCTTCGGATTCGGTCGCCATGCTCGCCGCCAACGCCCGCCTGGCGCCCGGCTACAGGGCTGGTTTGAAAGGCATTGCCCGCTCGATGCCGACCAGCGGCGCGGCCGATCGTGTCGCTGAAAAACTCGGCATCGGCATCTATGAGACGCCGACCGGCTGGAAGTTCTTCGGCAATCTGCTCGACGCCGACATGGCGACGATTTGCGGTGAGGAAAGCGCCGGCACCGGCTCCAACCATGTCCGCGAAAAGGACGGCCTGTGGGCGGTGCTCTTGTGGCTCAACATCCTTGCCGCGCGCGGCGAAAGCTGCAAGCAGATCGTCACCGAGCACTGGGCGACCTACGGCCGCAACTACTATTCGCGGCACGATTATGAGGAGGTCGAGAGCGACCGCGCCAACGCGCTGATCGATGAACTCCGCGCTAGGCTCGGCGCGCTGCCAGGCACCAATGTGCGCGGCATGACAATCGCCAGCGCCGACGATTTTGCCTATCACGACCCGGTCGACGGTTCGACCAGCGAGCACCAGGGCATCAGGGTGCTGTTCGAAGGCGGTTCGCGCGTCGTCTTCCGGCTTTCCGGCACCGGCACGTCGGGCGCGACGTTGCGCGTCTATATCGAGCGCTACGAGCCGGACAAGTCGAGGCACGATCTCGACACCCAAGCCGCACTTGCCGATCTGATTGCCGCGGCCGATGATATTGCCGGGATTCGCAGCCATACCGGCCGCGCCAAGCCGAGTGTGATTACGTGAAGGCGGCACTGCGTGCCTGAGATTGGCCAGAACGCCCATCGCTTCGTCATCCTGGGGTGGAGCAAGGAGCGCAGCGACGCGGCGCAGACCCCAGGATCCACGCCGTGACTTCGACGTGTTGCAACGGTGCAGAATTCTGATGGGTTGCGCGCCCCGGCTAAGGTCGCGGAATGGATCCTGGGGTCTCCGCGACGGAGCTTCGCTCAGGGATGACGAAGTTGAGAAGGCCTCGGCCAATCACAAACGTTTGCGATAGTTCACCACAAGGCTGGCGCGCGTGAACCAGCTCGGCGCCACCGTCACCCGTGAAGGCATCCGCTTTGCCGCGTGGTCGCAAGCCGCCAGACGGCTCTGGGTCTCGATCTTCGATGAGCGGGGCAACCGGGAAATCGAACGGCTTGAGCTGCGGCCGGAAGGCGAGGGCGTGCATGCGCTGTTTGTCGCGGGCCTTGGCCCCGGCACCCGCTACGGTTTCCGCGCCGATGGTGACTACGCGCCGGAGCGCGGGCTGTGGTTCGACCCCGCTAAGCTGCTGACCGATCCTTACGCCGTCGAGATCGACAGGTCCTACGCGTATGACTGGCGGCTGGCCCAGCGCCGGGGTGAGGGGGCCGATACCGCGCCGCTGATGCCGAAGGCGATTGCCGCCGCCTTGCCGAAGCCCGTGCTGGCTGCGCCGCCGCTCTTTCAGCCCGGTGGCCTGATCTACGAAGTGCCGGTGCGCGCCTTCACCGCGCTGCATCCGGACATTCCGGAAAAATTGCGCGGTACGGTCGCGGCGCTAGCTCACCCCGCGGTTGTCGAGCACCTGAAAAAACTCGGCGTTGGCGCGGTCGAACTGATGCCGGTGACGGCGTCGATCGATGAGCGGCATTTGCCGCTGCTCGGGCTGCGCAACGCCTGGGGTTACAATCCCGTGACGTTCATGGCACTCGATCCGCGCCTGGCGCCGGGCGGCCTTGCGGAATTGCGCAACACGGTCGCCGTGCTGCGCCAGGCCGGCATCGGCGTCATTCTCGACCTCGTCTTCAACCATACGGGCGAGAGCGACAGGCTTGGCCCTACGCTGTCGCTGCGCGGCTTCGACAACCAGGCCTATTACCGGCACACGCCTGACGGCAGGCTGGCCAACGACACCGGCACCGGTAACACGGTCGCTTGCGATCACCCGGCCGTCCGGGAAATGGTCCTCGACACGCTTCGCCATTTTGTCCGGGATGCCGGCGTCGATGGCTTCCGCTTCGACCTGGCGCCTGTTCTTGGCCGTGTCGAAGGAACATTCGATGCCGAGGCGCCACTGCTGAGGGCGATGCGAGAGGACGCCGTGCTGGCCGATCGCGTGTTGATCGCCGAGCCCTGGGATATCGGTCCGGAAGGCTATCAGCTCGGCAATTTTCCGCCGCCTTTCCTCGAATGGAACGACAAGTACCGCGACGATGTCAGGCGCTTCTGGCGCGGTGACGCCGGCATGGTCGGCGCGCTGGCGACCCGGCTTGCCGGCTCGTCCGATGTGTTTGCCGCGAAGGGGCAAAACGTCAGCCGCACGGTCAATTTCATCGCCGCCCATGACGGCATGACGCTGGCCGACATCGTGCGCTACGAGCGAAAGCACAACGAGGCTAATGGCGAGCAGAATCGCGACGGCCACAATGAGAACCTATCCTGGAACAACGGCGTGGAAGGGGATGCGGACGACCCGGCGGTGGCCGAGGCTCGTCGGAACGACCAGCACGCGCTGCTCGCCACGCTGTTTGCCGCGCGCGGCACCATCATGCTGACGGCTGGCGACGAATTCGGCCGCACCCAGCAGGGCAACAACAACGCCTATGCGCAGGACAACGAGATCACCTGGCTCGACTGGGCCGGCCGCGACCAGGCGCTGGAGCGTTACACGGCGCTGCTCTCGACGTTGCGCCGCGCGATACCGGCGCTATCCGACACAGGCTTCCTTATCGGCCAGCCACCGGCAGGTTCAGAGATGCCCGACGTCGCATGGCTGACCGAGACAGGCGCGCCGATCGATGAACAGAGTTGGCGGGATCCGCGGCGGCACCGCCTTGTCATGATCCTGGGTGGCGACGGCGATGGCGAGTGCCGTGTTGCCGTCATCATCAACGGCGATCGCCGCGCCTGCATAGTCACGCTGCCTGAACGTGAAGGGTTTTTCTGGACCGCCGCCGTCGATGCGGCGGACATCTCGCGGCCGGTATCGGGGCGGACGGTGATCTTCATGATCGAACGCGTGCAGGCCGGCACAAGGGAGAAGCGCAATGGCGGCAGGTGACAAGGCCGGATGGTGGCGCGGCTGCGTCATCTACCAGATCTATCCACGCTCGTTCCAGGACACGACCGGCGACGGCAGCGGCGACCTCAGCGGCATTACCTCGAGGCTCGCTCATGTCGCCTCGCTTGGTGTCGACGCTGTCTGGCTGTCGCCCTTCTTCAAGTCGCCGATGGCCGACATGGGCTACGACGTGTCGGATTATCGCGATGTCGATCCGATGTTCGGCACGCTTGAGGATTTCGATGCGCTGGTCGCCGAGGCGCATCGTCTCGGCCTGAGGATCATCATCGATCAGGTGCTGTCGCATTCATCCGACAAGCACGACTGGTTCGTCGAAAGCCGAGCCAGCCGCGATAATCCCAAGTCCGACTGGTATGTCTGGGCCGATGCCAAGCCCGACGGCGGCGCGCCCAACAACTGGCTCTCCGTCTTCGGTGGCCCGGCCTGGGAATGGGATTCGACCCGCCGGCAATATTACATGCACAATTTCCTCGCCTCGCAGCCGGATCTGAATTTCCACAATCCGGAGGTTCAGGACGCGCTTCTGGAAACGGTGCGGTTCTGGCTCGATCGTGGCGTCGACGGCTTCCGGCTCGATACGGTCAATTACTATGTCCACGACCGCTGGCTGCGCAGCAATCCACCCTTGGCATCAAGTGTCGCGGGCACGAATACGGAGACCAACACCTACCTCTACCAGGAGCATCTGTTCGACAAGACGCAGCCGGAAAACCTGGCGTTCCTGCGCCGCTTCAGGGCGCTGCTCGACGCGTATGAGGACCGCGCCGCTGTCGGCGAGATCGGCGATGAGGGCCGCTCATTGCAGACGCTCGCCGCCTACACATCCGGCGGCGACACGCTCCATATGTGCTACACCTTCGATCTGCTTGGCCCACGGTTCTCCGCGGCGCATGTGCGCGGCTGCGTCGAAGCCTTCGAGACGGCCGTTTCCGATGGCTGGGTCTGCTGGGCGTTCTCCAACCACGATGTGGCCCGCCATATCAGCCGCTGGACAAGGCCGGGCAGCGATCCCGACGCGATCGCAAGATTCTCGATCATGCTGCTGTCCGGCCTGCGCGGCTCGATCTGCCTCTATGAGGGCGAGGAACTCGGCCTGGAGGAGGCGGAGCTTGCCTATGAGGATCTGCGCGACCCCGTCGGCATCCGCTTCTGGCCGGGCGTCAAGGGTAGGGATGGGTGCCGCACGCCGATGGTTTGGGAGGCCGGCGCCGACAATGCGGGCTTCTCGACGGCCAAGCCGTGGCTGCCGATACCGGCCAGCCATCGCGCCCGCTCGGTCGACGTCCAGAATGCCGACACAGCCTCCGTGCTGACATCCTATCGGGTCGCCCTGGCGTTGCGCGGGGAGCACCAGGCGCTGGTGACGGGCTCGATCCGCTTTCTGGACGCTGAGGGTGAGGTGCTTGCGTTCATCCGCGAAGGCGGCGGCGAAAGACTGCTCTGTGTCTTCAATTTCGCAGGGGAATTAGCGAATTGGCCGTTGCCGCCCGATATCGGAGCGGTTGCAAGGCTTGACGGCGATACAGCTGTCGTAGAGGAGGCCGAGCTTTCGTTGCCCGCGCTCGGATGTTTCCTTGGCCGCCTCGACTGATTTGGCGCTTCGGCCGTCTTATTGGACGAGAACCGAGCGTCCGCAGGTCGCGCCGGTGACACGGACATCGGCCTCGCCGACGCCGACACCCAGCGCTGAAAGCACATTGTAGAGCAGGTCGTCGACGGGTGCTGTTACACCGTTCAGCACCGCCACCACCGCCGGCTTGACCGCTCCGAGCAGAGCAGTCAGGTCGATCCCGAGGCCAAGCGCATTGACCGAAAGCGACAGGTTGCTGACCAGAGATGTGGTGAGCGATTGTGTAATGTTGCGCGTCGAAACTGTCTTGATCGTCTTGTTGGCGATGTCGGTCGCATCGAAGGTCAGCGTCGTCGGGTTGTTGTTGGTGATCGCGGTGGCGGCGGAGCCCATCACCTGGATCAGGGGAATGTTGGTCAGCAGCAGCTTAAGGCTCACATCCGCGATTTCGGCGTCGGTGAATGTCTGCGGTTGGCTGAAGTCGCCAAAGCCTGAGCTGTTGCTGTTGGCCAGGTGCAGCGCGGCAATGCCTGGGTGGGCCGCGATGGAAACCTTGATGCTGGAAGGCCCTGTCGGACAAGTGATGTCGGTCAGTTTGGCTTCGGCATAGGCGACTTCCACATTGAGGGGCAGGTTCACGGCCAGCAGACTGATGCCGCCGCCGAGACCAGGTGTGCCGACTCCGACGCTGGCCACCAGCTTGATACGCGTCTGGGCCGTGCGCACCGTGGTACCGATTCCACCGACCGCGAGCCATGGCGAAAATTGTGCCGGCTCGCCAATGGCAATGGTAAGCTTGGTGGAAAGAAGCCCCGGTACGGTGGCTCCGAGATTGACCTGAGCCTGGTTGGTGCCGTTAGCCAGCACTGCGGCGGCAGTCAGCATTCCCATGGCGCTTGCATCGACCCCAAGGCCTGCCGGCGTTTGTCCCAAGCCCACGCTGCCCACGGAGCCGAGGTCGACAAGGCTGCTGAGCGGGATCTTGACCGTGCTGGTCGACTTGGACGCGATCGTCTGCAGGGCTACCTTGGCCGTGTTGCCAAGTCCGGGCACATTGGCCATGGCGGTAGCGATCTGGCCGACGGTCGCCTTGGAGGCCAGCACATCCGTATAGGTACCGCCGGTCACGTTCACTTGCGTGGCAAGGGCACTTATGAAGGAGAGGACGCTGACATCGGCCGAGATCAACCCGTTGTAGTCCATGACGCTGAGCGAAATGTTGCCGCCGAGAAGTCCGCTCAGAAGCGCGTTGAGTATGCCGCCATTGACGCTGGCAAGTCTCGACCCGACCGAGAACGTCGCCTGCGGCGTCATGCTGGCGGTGGCCTCCGTGCCGATGACGGGAGTGGGGATCAGCGAACTCGCGAAATAGCGGGCGGGGATCTTCTTCAGGGTTACGCGGACGGCATTGTAGGGTGTCAAGTTGGCCTGGAAGCGCTGGCTCACATTGGCGCCCGATGCCGCGTATCGCCCCGGTGTGACCGACACGACGGTTTTGCCGACGGCCGGTGCGATCGTCTGTCCCGAGCCTTGAACGACAACCCCTGGCATGCCGTTGTCGGTCAGCGTGGTCACGACCGCGGTGTCGATCTTTGTGATGTTCGAGGCGGCGGTGATCGCGGCCAAGTCCACCATTGCCTGTGCTTCGCGACGCTCCGTGTAGATCGAGGCTTCGTCGATGGCGACGGCAGCCAGCGCAAGCCCGACCGGCGCCATGAGCGCCGTCATCACGGCAAAATTCGCCTTTCTGTCACCCAGCATCAATCGTGCCAGCCGGCCGATCTCCTTGCAAGCGTGCGGCAACAGATGCCCCCGACCCTTATCGTTGACTGGCGCGTGATTGTAGTCCCTGGCATCGCGATGCCTGGGAAGAGATTCCAGATCGGCAGATTGCGCGCATCGTACTGGATGGACACCACGAACTGGCTTCCATCGGCCGTGCTGTCGTTGGCCTGGTAGGTCAACTTGCTGACATCCACGAAGGGATATCCGCCGGCATTGTTGGTGACGAAGCTGGCTACCAGCGTCTGGCGCTCGGTCTGGTTCAACCCGGCAATCGCCGTGCGGGCTGCATCCGCCGCGATCTGCTGGATCGAGTTGGCGGCGCCGAAATATATACCATATGCAACCATTCCGAGCAGAAGAAGAATGAAGATCGGAGAGAGCAAGGCGAATTCAACCGCCGAAGTTCCGGAATTTTCTTGAAATTTGTACCTTATTTGACGGATTCTGGGCAATTTACTTGCTCTGTTACTCATGGCCATCGACGTTGGAGATCGAACCATATAGGAAGTAGTCGTAATGTAACCGGTGGTTGCTTAAGAACGCATTAACACATTCCGTCAAACGGACGCGGCGATAGATTCCTTGTGATAAATGGCGTCGACGTGAGGAAACCAAGTCAAGCTTCTGATTTCGGCTGCCACGGCATAGCTTTCATCCCGCCTTACTTTGGGTGACCCAGAGAGTCTGTTGAAATAAAAATTCTCCGCGTTAGTGTCTGGACACCAGCCGCAGGAAGGGAACCGGCGGCGCGCTCAAAGGGGTCAGATATCGGCTCCGGGGCGTCAACACGTAAAGGCGCGCCGACGGCAGCGCCGACAGGGAGAACTTCATGCTGAAAAACATGCTGAAGGCGACTGTGTTCGCCACGACCATGGCGCTGGCCGGCACGTTCTACACGCCGACTTTCGCCGAGAGCGTCTATAACAGGGGATCCGCCGCCGAAGCGGAGACGCTCGATCCGCACAAGACCTCGACGGTCTACGAAGCCGATATCATACGCGACCTGTTCCAGGGCCTCGTCATGCATGACCAGAAGACGAACCTCATTCCGGGCGCCGCTGAAAGCTGGACGGTGTCCGACGACGGCACTGTCTACACCTTCAAGCTGCGCAAGGACGGCCTGTGGTCGGATGGCAGCCCGGTGACGGCGGACGACTTCGTCTATTCGTTCCGTCGGCTGGAAGATCCGGCCACCGCTGCCGAATACGCTTCCATGCTCTATCCCGTGAAGAACGCCGAGGAAGTCAACACCAAGAAGGCCAAGCCGGAGGAGATGGGCGTCAAGGCGCTTGACGCAAATACCCTCGAAGTCACGCTGAAGGCGCCGACGCCTTACTTCCTGGAGATGCTGACCCACCAGGCGACCTACCCGGTTAGCAAGGCGTCTATCGAAAAGCTTGGCGCCGACTGGATCAAGGCAGGTAAGCTGGTCTCCAACGGGGCCTTTACAGCGGCGGAGTGGATCCCCAACGATCATCTGAAGCTGGTCAAGAATCCGAAATTCTGGGACGCCGCGACCGTCAAGTTCGACGTGGTCAACTACATCCCGACCGAGGATCGCTCGTCGGCGATGAAGCGCTTCGAGGCCGGTGAACTCGACAGTTACGGTGACCTGCCGACCGAACAGCTCGCCGATCTCAAGACCAAATTCGGCGATCAGGTCCGTGTCGGGCCATATCTCGGCACCTACTATTATGCGATCAAGACCGACAAGGCCCCGTGGGACAATGTCGAGCTACGCAACGCCATTTCGATGGCGATCGATCGCGACTTCCTGGCGGAGAAAGTCTGGCAGAATTCGATGCTGCCCGGCTATTCGATGGTACCTCCGGGCATCGAAGGCTACACGCCGGCACTGGCCAAATACGCCGACATGCCGCAGATCGACCGCGAGGACGCTGCCAAGAAGATCCTCGAGAAACTCGGCTATACACCCGAGCATCCGTTGAAGATGCAGATCCGCTACAACACCTCGGAAAACCACAAGAACACGGCTGTCGCCATCCAGGAACAGTTGAAGCCGCTTGGCGTCGAGATCACGCTGCTCAACACCGACACCAAGACCCACTACTCATTCCTCGAGCAGAAGGGCGACTACGACGTGGCGCGTGCCGCCTGGATCGCCGACTACAAGGACCCGGAAACCTTCCTCGGCATCTCGCGCAAGGCCAGCGGCAACAATTATTCGAACTACAACAGCCCGAAATACGAAGCGGCGATGGACAAGGCCGCCGCCGCCGGCGGCAAACCCGAACAGCGCATGAAGGAACTCGCCGAGGCCGAGCGCATCCTCGTCAATGATGTCGGCGAGATCCCGCTTCTCTACTACAGCTACCACGACATCGTTTCTTCGAAGCTGCATGGTTTCGACGACAATGTGATGGACATCCATCCGTCCCGCTTCATCAGCAAGGACTGATCCCTTGGCTGGGTCGCCGCGCAACTCTATGCGCGGCGGCTCTGGTTTGCCATCGCATCGGCCCGGGAACCGGATTCGATTTTCGACAATGTCGGTGCGAAGATTTGAAGACTAGAGCGCAATCGTCCAGCCGGACGCGCGCTGCTCTGGATCAAGCGGGGCACCGATGCTGCGATATGTATTAAGGCGGCTTTTGACCGCCATTCCGACGCTGTTCGTCATCGTGACCATGGCGTTTTTCCTGATGCGCGTCGCGCCAGGCGGCCCGTTCAACCAGGAGCGGGGGCTGAGTCCTGAGATCAGAGCCAATCTCGAAGCTCAGTTCGGTCTCAACGACCCGCTCTGGCTGCAATTTGTCCACTATCTCGGCAATCTTTTGCGCGGCAATTTCGGCCCGAGCTACAACATGCCGGATTTCACCGTCACCGAACTGTTCGCCAAGGGTCTGCCTATTTCGGTCCAGCTCGGGGCGTCGGCGCTTGTCCTGGCACTTCTGTTCGGTTCCGTGCTCGGCACCATTGCCGCGCTCAACCAGAACAAGCTTGGCGATTATGCCGTGATCGCGCTGGCGACCGCCGGCAGCACCATCCCCACCTTCGTCATCGCGCCGGTGATCCAGCTCCTGTTCGGGCTGACTTGGAAGCTGCTGCCGATCGGTGGATGGGGCGATGGCGCTTTGATCAACAAGGTCGGCCCGGTGCTGACGCTCGCTCTGCCGCAGATCGCCATCGTCGCCCGCCTGATGCGTGGCTCGATGATCGAATCGCTACGATCCCATCACATCCGCACGGCGCGCGCGCTCGGCCTCTCCGATTGGTCGGTGGTGGTCAAGCACGCGCTGCGCGGCGCCATCCTGCCGATCGTCTCCTTCACCGGCCCGGCGGCCGCGGCTCTGCTCACCGGTTCGGTCATCGTCGAGACAATCTTCTCCATTCCCGGTGTCGGCCGCTATTTCGTCGATGCCGCGCTCAACCGCGACTACACACTGGTGATGGGGACGGTGGTGGTGATCGCCATCTTCACCATCGTTTTCAACCTGATCGTCGACGTCATGTACGCGGTCGTCGACCCGAGGGTGCGCTATGACTGACATCGCAGCCACGGCTCCCGCCGTCATCGGCCGCTCGCTCTGGGGCGATGCCTGGGCGCGCCTCAAGGCCAATCGCGCCGCCATGTTCAGCCTCTATTATCTCGCTTTGATCGCGATCATCAGCGTGGTCGGCCCCTCACTCGTGCCGCATCAATACACGACCATCTATGGTGATTATGTGCGCACGCCGCCAAGCCTGTCGGCCTATCCGAAGGCCGACACGATCGAGACGGCGCTCACCGAAGCGATCAAGCGCATGCGGGTCGATATCAAGGAGTGGCGGCAGGAAGGCAACCAGGTCTTCGTTGCCGTCAAGTCGACCAAGCCGATCGACGACCGCAACATCCGCTATCTCGATCGTTCCGATGCCTTTGACGGCACCAAGATCGA
This sequence comes from Mesorhizobium sp. M1338, assembly GCF_040318045.1. NCBI lineage: Bacteria > Pseudomonadati > Pseudomonadota > Alphaproteobacteria > Hyphomicrobiales > Phyllobacteriaceae > Mesorhizobium > Mesorhizobium sp. M1338. The sequence continues at coordinate 198,296 of NZ_JAMYLL010000004.1, forward strand.
GAGCAAGTCGCCTGACGGCCTCGAAGTGACGATGAGTGCCTCGATCAAGCAGCAATATTTCCTGTTCGGCACCGACAACACCGGCCGCGATCTGTTGTCTCGCACGCTGATGGCCGGGCGCATATCGCTGGCCATCGGCCTGCTCGCCGGCGTCGTGGCGGTGGTCATCGGCGTGATCTACGGTGCCGCGGCCGGCTTTGCCGGCGGCAAGGTCGACGAGGTGATGATGCGCATCGTCGACGTGCTCTATTCCTTGCCCTTCATCTTCTTCGTCATCATGCTGGTGGTGTTCTTCGGCCGCAACTTTGTGCTGATGTTCCTGGCGGTCGGCGCCGTGCTGTGGCTCGACATGGCGCGCATCGTGCGTGGCCAGGCGCTGTCGATCCGCCGGCAGGAATATGTCCAGGCGGCGGAAGCCATGGGTGTCGGTCAGCGCGGTATCCTGCTGCGCCACGTCATTCCCAACCTGCTCGGCCCGGTGGTGATCTACATGACGCTGCTGGTGCCGCAGGTCATCATCCTGGAGAGCTTCCTGTCGTTCCTGGGGCTCGGCGTGCAGGAGCCTATGACCAGCTGGGGCGTGCTGATCTCGGTCGGCGCCAAGAACATCGGCACCGCCAACTGGCTCCTGTTGTTTCCCGCCTTCTTCCTCGTCTCGACGCTGTTCGCGCTGAACTTCGTCGGCGACGGCCTGCGTGACGCGCTCGACCCGAGAGATCGATAAAGATGGGGATCGATGAGATGGCTGCTTCCGAAACGATCCTCAGCGTCAAGGACCTGCGTGTCCGCTTCCGCACGCTCGACGGCGCGGTCGAGGCGGTCAAGGGCATCAACATCCACGTCAACGCGGGCGAAACCGTTGCCGTGGTCGGTGAATCCGGATCCGGCAAGAGCCAGACGATGATGGCGGCGATGAGCCTGCTGGCATCGAATGGCGAAGCGACAGGCAGTGTCGACTATCGCGGCCGCAATCTTCTGACTCTGAGCAAATCCGAACTCAACAAGGTCCGTGGCCGCAAGATCAGCATGATCTTCCAGGAGCCGATGACCTCACTCGATCCGCTCTATTCGATCGGTAACCAGCTGATCGAACCGATCCGCCGGCATCGGGGCTTGAAAGCCGCCGAGGCGCGCGAAGAGGCGCTCAAGCTGCTGCGCCTGGTGCATATTCCCGATCCCGAACGGCGGATGAAATCCTATCCGCACGAAATGTCGGGCGGCCAGCGCCAGCGCGTGATGATCGCCATGGCGCTCGCCAACGACCCCGACATTCTGATCGCCGACGAGCCGACGACGGCGCTCGACGTGACCATCCAGGCGCAGATCCTGATGCTCTTGGCCGAATTGCAGCGCAAGCTCGGCATGGCGATCGTCTTCATCACCCATGATCTTGGCATCGTCCGTCGCTTTGCCGACCGGGTCTACGTCATGCGCCAGGGCGAGGTTGTGGAGGAGGGCGAGGCCGAAGCCATCTTCGTCAATCCGCGGCATGCCTATACGAAAATGCTGCTGGCGGCCGAGCCGACCGGCAGCAAGGCGCCGCCGCCCGCCAATGCCCCGGTGCTGCTCGAAGGCAGGAATGTCGAAGTGACGTTCAGGATCGGTGGCGGGTTTCTTGCTGGCGAGCCGCTGATGCTGCGCGCCGTCGATCACATCTCGATCCGGCTGCAGCGCAACCAGACCATCGGCATCGTCGGTGAATCCGGCTCGGGCAAATCGACGCTCGGTCGCGCCTTGCTGCGGCTGTTGCCGAGCGACGGTGTCATCCGATTCGGCGACCGCGACATTTCCCAGGCCGACCGGCGGGCGATGCGGCCGCTACGGCGCCAGATGCAGCTCGTCTTCCAGGACCCGTTCGGCTCGCTGTCGCCGCGCATGACCGTCGGCCAGGTCATCACCGAAGGGCTTCTGGTGCATGAGCCGAACCTTTCGGGCAAGCAACGCGACCAGCGCGCGGTCGAGGCCTTACGAGAAGTCGGCCTCGATCCCAACGCCCGCAACCGCTACCCGCACGAATTCTCCGGCGGCCAGCGGCAGCGCATCGCCATTGCCCGCGCCATGATCCTGAAGCCCAAGCTGGTGGTGCTGGACGAACCGACCTCGGCACTCGACCGCTCGGTACAGAAACAGATCGTCGAACTGCTGCGCAAGCTGCAGGCGGACCACGAGCTGTCCTACCTCTTCATCAGCCACGATCTGTCGGTCGTGCGCGCCATGGCCGACTACATCATCGTGATGAAGCAGGGCAAGATCGTCGAGGAAGGACCGACCGAGGCGATCTTCAGCAATCCGCAGCACGTCTACACACAGACGCTGATGGCCGCGGCAATCGACGTCACGCGGTTCCGGTTGAGCGCCTGAGACGGTAGCCGCCAGGTGGGCGCGCAAGGCACCAAGGCAGCGCCTGTTCGCTCAGTCCGTTGATCTTGGGCACTTGTTTGCCCGTACCGCGACCATGGCTTGTTGCTGTTGCTTCAGCCTGTCGATCCTGGCCGTTTCACGGTTGGCGATCGCGGTTTTCACGCGCGCGCCGCCCAGCAGCCAGCGGGGAACGTTGGTGTTCGCGACCTTGCCGCGGGTGATTGCGGTTCGCGAGATGTCACGGGCGACGTCTCCCAGCGCGCTGTTGAGTTCGGTGCATGTCATCGAATCGTATTTCGCCGGATCGATGGTTTTGCCGATCGATGAACAGCCGGCGACAAGAAACAGCGCAATCATCAGGGCCAGAGGCGAGGCTGTCGTCGAATTCAAATTCATTTCGCATCCGGCTTGCCGTTTCATCGACCCCATCGTACCGCATCGAAGTATCTAGGGCCGACGGCCATTTCGTCAAAGTTTGCGATCGCGAAGGAACCTGTCGCCGAGCTGAGCCTTTCCGGCCGATGCAGGAACATTCTTCCCACCGCGCCCGCCCTCAAAATTATCGGGCTGTTCATTCAATTTCCCTGGAAATTCTCACGCTGCTTCAGCGACGAATGTCGTTGGGGGGCAACCGCCGAACACTGCCTGAGCGATGTCGGTCTCATTTTCACCAACATGCGCCGTCACCAGAACGATCCCCTCGGTACCGCGATCATCCGTCTTTGCGGCAGTCGTGGTGAATGTTGCGAACAGGCCGCCGGCAACGCCGCCACAGACGGCACCGGCCGCCGCTGTTGCCCATACGCTTGCAGCAAGAGGATTGATGCCGTGGGCTGCAACAGCGCTCGGGCAGGCCAGCCCGCTGGCGGCAGCGCCAAGGACGGACCCCAACGCGGAAACCAATAGAGTTCCCGCTTCGTCACGATAAGGTCCGATGATGGCAATCTGTACCCGGGGAATTCCGGCCGCCACCAAGTCGCCGGCGACCCTTGCCGCTTCGGCATGGGAATCAAAAAGTCTGCTAATTGTCGGCATGGTCACTCAAGGCTTTTGACTGTTCGTCAGCGTGTCGATGACGAAGGATGCGGCAATCAGGTCATCACCCCGAATTCGGCCCTGGCGGTCCTCCATGATGGCCGCGACCTTCTGGAAGGTCTTTATTTCGCCCGCGGTGATCTGAGCCTCCTGCATCCTGGCCTTGAGGTCAGCCACGCGCACCCCCAGCGCTTGGGATATTTCAGTCTCACGGTTCAACATGGCGATCTGCATCCGTTATTGGGAAGCCCGTCGCCTCGAGGGCGGCGGGCTTCAGCCGCAAGCGGCTGGTTCAGTCGATGATCTTGATGATCTTGTGGGTGTCCGGATCCACAACAACTGTTCGGTTGTCGATCACCGTGTAGCGGTATTTGACGTTGGGGACTTCGTGAAGCTCGACCGTGTCGGGCAGCGCTGTTCCGATATTGAGTTCCACACCGGGAACCTTCAACGAAGCGAGGGGCTGCTTTTTCACATATTCACGGATGACTGTTTCCTGCTCGGGCTGGATGATGATGTCCTCGGCTGCGGCAGCGCCGACACCTGCAAGCAGCAGAAGCGACGCCGCGGCAGCGGCAAGATGCATTTTCATGAATTCCTCCTTTGCAAACCGGCGCGGCACAACATCGTCCGCGCCAAACCACCGAACTTGGGGAAAGTGCAAACGTTCCCAGGGCTGGGCTTCGGTCGGGCGAGGCATGAGACCTAGGTCTGATCGCAAAGCGCAATGGTCTTATCCCAGGCGTTGCTCGGAACGGCCACTGTTTGCGGTCGTTGTCGGCTGCAAGTTGCGGGAGGAAACCGATGGAGAAGAGTGTTGGCCAGGCGCGCTGGTTGCTCGCACCAGTCTTCGCGGTGGCCATCACCTTGATGGTGATTGGAATAGCTCTTGGCTGATCGTTCAGGAGAATTACCCACGAAGGTTTGCATATCGGCGCAGCTACGTCCCTTCCTGTGCCGATAGGGTTCGCTCGCCGGGTGCCAATCCTGGCGAGCGAACTCTCGTTTCCATACGCCCGCAACCATGCCAACAGGCGCATTTGGCTCCAACAACGCGCAACCGATTTCAGATTGGATAGAGAAGTCTGGGCGCGTGTGCGGCTAACAAGCCAATGGCCCGGCTCCAAGCCGGGCCATTGGGCAGTCGGCGATCAGTAGCCGTCATTTTCGATCACCACGGGATGGTGGCGATGATGGCGGTGAGTGGAGACGGAGCCTGTCACGACGACGGTGTCTCGACGATGATGCCGGCGCCCATGGTCATAGAATGCAACGGTACCGTGGCGACGGTGGTGCAAGCGCTGGCCGTCTTCGTTGATGATTTTGACGCTGTTGTGGTGTCGATGATGGGTTCTGATAACCACATCGGCCTCGGCTGCCGAAGCCACCACGGGCAATCCCATGGAAAGCGCCAAAGCGCAGATGACCATTGTTTTCATTGCAATTTCTCCATTGCCTTAATTAGCCCTTCGTCGGATAACCGCCGCTTCTCCCTTTGGTTCCGGGTTTTGGTTGCGGGCAGCCGGACGGCAGCGCGGTAAGTCGAAGGACGGGCGATCATCGCCTGGGGCTGATAAGGGAGCTGCCTCTCGCTCGTGGTACTTGCGGAGACGATGTATCCGGCCGGGTCAGTCGCTCACATCCGGCAACACAACGATCTGCCCCAAAAGTCGCAATATCTGGCTACTGCCTCCTGCAGTTCCTTGGTGCTCATGCCGAAAATAGTGACGACATCACCTTCGCTACAGTTGGTCTTTCCAGAGAGCGGAGCCGCCGCCGCTCCTATTTTGCATGAGCGCTCGTCGTCCGCATGGGAGGGCGCACAGTGGCACGCGAGCGCAACTGCTGTTGTGAGAACCAATTGCGCATGATGGCTCCGGGCCTGACCGGCATTATGTTGCTAAAGGCAATTCACCAAGCCATCGCTTGATCTTGCCAAAACCGGGAACATTAGATGCGCCTAATAGTTCTACTCTCGCAGCCGGCATCGCGGCTTGGTGTCTGTTGCGGATCAGCTGGCAAAAGCTGGTCGGGCCCGCGCTCTCCGCCAGAGGCGCGGGCTTTCCCGAGGCAACAGGAGAGAGATTATGAACAACATCATTTGGCTCGTTGGAGCGGTGGTCATCGTGATAGCGATCTTGAGCTTCCTCGGCCTTCGCTAAGCGCGACGTCAACGATGTCCAGCGGCCCTTATCTGAATGGGATCAGTCGAAGCCGACACCGCGGAAGCGCCGCAAACGGGTCGGCCGAAGATCGACAGGCATCATACTGACGACGAGGGGCAAGACTCTTGGCCCGTCTCGCCAACGGGAGAGCTATCTCGCTCCATTTTCAGGCGGGATGTATGTTTGAGCGCCAAAGTCGGGATGCGCTAACACTTTGTTTTTTCTGGTCGGAGTGGCAGGATTTGAACCTGCGACCCCCTCGTCCCGAACGAGGTGCGCTACCAGGCTGCGCTACACTCCGTGACCAGACCGCGGGCTTATAGCCGCCACACTTCGTTCCTGCAAGCGGCAATGGCAGCGCTTCTGTCGCATTTCGTTCGCTTTCGTCGGGCATTTCCGCCAAGGCCCGGATTTCGGTCCGGGATAAACGTGGCTTAAAGCCTTGTGTGCTAAGCCGCAGCTCTCGATAGATCGTATTTTCTGCCGCCTGGAGTTCTGCTGTCTTGCCCCCAAAAATCGTTGGCGACGCCCGGCCCAATAGTTTCGAATTCGAAACCGAAGCGCTGATCAAGGCGTCCGGCTTTCGCGAATACGATGCGCGCTGGTGGTTCGGCCATCCCGGCTCCGCGCAGTCGCCGGAGCTCAATCTGATCGGCGTCCAGGCGCTCGGCATGGGGCTTGGCACGCTGATTCGCCGTCTCGGCGCCGCCCCCGATATCGTCACCGGGCATGATTTCCGTTCCTATTCGCTGTCGATCAAGCTGGCGCTGGTGTCGGGCCTGATGGCCGCCGGAGCGCGGGTGAAGGATATCGGCCTGGCCTTGTCGCCCATGGCCTATTTCGCCCAGTTCGCGTTGGATACCCAATCCGTCGCCATGGTCACGGCCTCGCACAACGAAAATGGCTGGACCGGCGTCAAGATGGGCGCGGCGCGGCCGCTGACCTTTGGCCCCGAGGAGATGAGCGCGCTGAAGGCGATCGTGCTGGCCGGCGATTTCGACCTCGCCGGCGGCGGCTCCTATGATTTCGTCCGCGATTTTCGCGCGACATATCTCGACGATCTGACCCGCGACAAGCGCATTGCGCGAAAGCTGAAAGTGGTCGCCGCGTGCGGCAACGGCACCGCCGGCGCCTTTGCCCCGCAAGCGTTGGAACGCATCGGCTGCGAGGTGATCCCACTCGATGTCGAGCTTGACCACACCTTCCCACGCTACAACCCCAATCCCGAGGATATGCGGATGCTGCATGCCATCAGGGACAAGGTGCTCGAGACCGGGGCCGATGTCGGCCTTGGCTTCGACGGCGACGGCGACCGTTGCGGCGTCGTCGACAATGAAGGCAACGAGATCTTCGCCGACAAGGTTGGCGTGATGCTGGCGCGGGATATTTCGAGCCAGTATCCGGGCTCGACCTTCGTCGTCGACGTCAAGTCGACAGGCCTGTTCAACACCGACGCAGTTCTGCGCGCGAATGGCGCCGTCACCGATTACTGGAAGACCGGCCACTCCTACATCAAGCGCCGCGTCGCCGAGCTTGGCGCGGTCGCCGGTTTCGAAAAGTCGGGCCATTTCTTCTTCAACCCGCCGATCGGCCGCGGTTACGACGACGGCCTGGTCACCGCCATCGCCATCTGCCAGATGCTGGATCGCAGCCCCGGCAGTTCGATGGCCGATCTCTACCGCGCGCTGCCGCTGACCTTTGGCACACCGACCATGTCCCCGCACTGCGCGGACGATGTGAAGTATGGCGTAGTCGATCGGGTGGTTGCCGACTTTCAGGCCATGAAGCAGGGTGGCGCCACCTTCGCCTGCCAGAAGATCGCGGACCTCATCACCGTCAACGGCGTGCGCGTTGTCGCCGAGGACGGCACCTGGGGGCTGGTGCGCGCCTCGTCGAACAAGCCGGAACTGGTCGTGGTCGTCGAAAGCCCGGTATCATCGCAGCGCCGCCGGCAGATGTTCGACGCCGTCGACGCCGTGCTGCGCCGCAGCCCCGAGGTGGGCGCCTACAACCAGACTTTTTGAAATGGTAGTTCAATGACCGAGCGGATTGTGAGTTTTGTCATGAGCGGCGGCGTCGGCTCGCGGTTGTGGCCGCTGTCGCGCGAGGACAATCCCAAGCAGTTCCACGATCTGTCGGGCGACGGCTCGATGCTGGCCAAGACCTTACGCCGGCTGATGGCCCGGCAGGAAGGCGAAACGCCGATCTTCCTGATCGCCGCGGAGCGTCATGCCAACCGTGTCCACGCTGACCTCGCCGGCCTCGATCTCGCTGGTGGCGGTCCGCTGTTCGAGCCGACCGGGCGCAACACAGCCGCAGCTGTCGCACTGGCGACATTGCGCACTTTATCCGAATTCGGCGACAGCCTGGTGCTGGTGGTGCCGTCGGACCATGAGATATCGACCCCGCGCCAATTCTGGCAGAGCGTCGAAGCTGGCGCCGAGGCGGCGCGCAGTGGCCGGTTGGTTGTGTTCGGCATCAAGCCGACGCAGCCTGAGACCGGCTACGGCTATATCGAGGTCGCTGCCGAAGGCGGCGGCACCTTCGACGTGTCGCGCTTCGTCGAGAAGCCGGATCTGGCGACTGCGCAGAGCTATCTCCAGGCCGGAAATTTCTACTGGAACACCGGTATCTTCCTGTTTCGCGCCGGCGCCATGCGCGATGCCTTTATGGCGTTCCAGCCTGATATCTGGCAGGCCACAGAAGCAGCCTACAAGGCCGCGACATCGGATCTCTCCGGCCTCTACATGCCGCTTGAACTCTATGCCGCCATCCCGTCGAATTCGATCGACTACGCCATCATGGAGCGGGCAAAAGACATCGCCATGGTGCCGGCCGGCTTCCGCTGGAACGATCTCGGCTCGTGGCAGTCGCTGCTCGATGTCGGCCCCGCCGACGACCAGGGCAATGTCATCATCGGCGATGTCGTCGCCATTGACTGCGAAAACTCCTACATCCGCAGTGACGGCCGCCTGCTGTCGGCGATCGGCATGAAGGACGTCGCCATCGTCTCGACATCGGACGCCACCTTCGTCGCCCCGGTCAGCCACAGCCAGCACGTCAAGAAGATCGTCGAGCAGCTCGAAAAGTCGGGACGGCTGGAAACCAGGTTCACGCCGGCGCAAGACCGCGTCATCGAAAGCGGCGCCTGGCGGCGGCGCGTGCACCATTGGCTGTTTCAGGAGACCTTGCCGTTGTGGTCGACATCGGGCGTCGACGAACGCCATGGCGGTTTTCATGAAGCGCTGGGCCTGGACGCCTCGCCGCTGATGAAGCCCAAGCGCATGCGCACCACGGCTAGGCAGGTCTATGCCTTCGCCGTTGCCCGGGCGCGCGGCTGGGACGGCCCGGCCGACCGGTTGATCAGCCACGGCATCGCGTTCATGGCCGGGAAGGGCCGCACCGACAGGGGTGGCTGGGTTCGCACGCTGAATGTCGATGGTTCGGTCGCCGATGCCACCGAGGATGCCTACGATCATTCCTGTGTGCTGCTGGCGCTGGCGCATGCGCATATGTCGGGCAATGCCGACGCCTTAAGCCTCGGTGAGGAAACCTTCGCCTTTCTCGATGCGCATCTCGAGGACAGCCGTATGACCGGCTTCCTCGAAACGTCGGACGGCGAAGGCGAGCGCCGCTCCAACCCGCATATGCACCTGCTCGAGGCCTTCCTGGCTTGGTACCAGGCCACCGGCGAGCGCGCCCATCTGCGCCGCGCAGCGCGCATCATCGACCTGTTCCGTAGCCATTTCTTCGATTCGGAAAGCTGGACGCTTGGCGAGTATTTCGATGCCGAATGGAAGCCGTCCGCCGGCGAGAAAGGCTCGTGGACCGAGCCCGGCCATCACTTCGAATGGGCCTCGCTGCTGATCGATTTCGCCGGGCGCAGCGGCCAGGCCGAGCTGAGCGGCTTTGCCCGAAAACTCTATGCCTCGGCCATCGCCAATGGCCTCAACCGCGCTACCGGACTTGCCTATGGCGCCGTCTCGCGGCAGGGCCTGCCGCTTGACCAGATATCACGCAGCTGGCCTCAGGCCGAGGCGATCAAGGCGGCGATCGCGCTGGATGGCTCAGGCGGTCCTGATCTCAAGCCGGAGGTCGAAGCCCGCGTCGGCCGGCTGTTTCGCTGGCACATCGACCCAGCGCCGCTCGGCCTGTGGATCGACCGCATCGACGAGCGCGGCCGCTCGCTGGCGACCGACGTGCCCGCCAGTATCTTCTATCATCTGGTCTGTGCGCTGACGCAGTATCTGGACAGCACGGTGGAGAAGGGGTGAGACGCTGAAGCTGCCAATCTCCCCCCTTGCGGGGGAGATGCCTGGCAAGGCAGAGGGGGGTGCTGTCCCGCCGGCCTCTCAGCTATTCACGATCACCATGCATGTTCAGGGTGAATGGATCAGACCAAAGGTTGGCGATCCGTCACACCCCCCTCTGTCCTGCCGGACATCTGCCCCGCAAGGGGGAGATCGGCTATCCCTCGGCTTTCGCCTATCGCCAATCAGTACGGGCTCGCCACATCCCCGATCTCGACATAAACCGACTTCAGCTGCGAATACAGCGCCAGTGCCGCCAGAGAATTCTCGCGCCCGATGCCGGACTGCTTGAAGCCGCCGAACGGGATTTCCACCGGCGTCAGATTATAAGCGTTGATCCAGCAGGTGCCGGCTTGCAGCTCGGCAATGACGCGATGGGCGCGCGGCAGGTCGCGCGTGAACACGCCTGCGGCAAGGCCGAATTCGGTGTCGTTGGCGCGGTCGATCACCTCTTCCTCGCCGTCGAATTTCAGCACGCTCATGACCGGCCCGAAAATCTCTTCACGGGCGATACGCATGCCATCGGTGACGTCGGTGAACACCGTCGGTTCGACGAAGAAGCCGCCCTGGAAACCCTGAAGTGAAGGCACGTTGCCGCCGCAGGCAAGTGTCGCGCCGTCCTGCTTACCGATTTCGATATAGCCGACCACCTTCTCGTGCTGCGCCTTGGAGACCAGCGGACCCATCTGGGTTTCTGGGTCGAGCGGGTCGCCGATGCGGATTTTCTTGGTCCGCTCGACCAGCCGTTCGACGAAACGGTCGTGGATGCCGCTCTGCACGAAGACCCGTGTGCCATTGGAGCAGATCTGCCCGCTCGAATAGAAATTGCCGAGCATGGCGCCGCCGATGGCGTTCTCGATGTCGGCATCGTCGAAGACGATCAGCGGCGACTTGCCGCCGAGTTCCATCGTCGCGTGCTTCATCTTCGAACCGGCGAGCGACAGCACCTTGCGGCCGGTCGGCACCGAGCCGGTCACCGAGACCTTGGCGACGACATCGTGTCCGACGAGGCTGGCGCCGACATCGCCATAGCCCTGCACGACATTGAACAGTCCGTCGGGCAGCCCCGCCTCGCTGTAGATCTCGGCCAGCGCCAGCGCTGACAGCGGCGTGTTTTCCGACGGCTTGAACACCATCGCGTTGCCCATGGCGAGCGCCGGTGCGGATTTCCAGCCGGCGATCTGGATCGGGTAGTTCCAGGCGCCGATGCCGACACAGACGCCGAGCGCTTCTCGCCTTGTGTAGGCGAAGGGCCCGCCGAGATCGACCGACTCGCCATTGTACGCGGCGACCGCACCGCCGAAATATTCGAGGCAGTCCGCTGCCGAAAGGGCGTCCGCCACCAACGTTTCCTGGATCGCCTTGCCGGTATCCAGCGTCTCGATGCGGGCGAGGTCGGCATTGCGAGCGCGCAGGATGTCGGCGGCGCGGCGCAGGATACGCCCGCGCTCGACCGGCTTCAGCCGCGCCCAGGCGGGCTGTGCGGCACGCGCCGCTTCGACGGCCAGTTCCAGCACGTTCGGCGTCGCCGAACGCAGCATGGCGATGGTCTCACCGGTTGCCGGATAGATGACCGGCAGCGGCGCGCCACCTTCGTCCTCGATGTAACGTCCGTTGACATAGTGCGATGCCGTGGGCTGGGCGCGCATGGGTGGTCTCCAAATGGTCTGCTCCCCCAAATGGGCGGCTCAATCTATCGGGCAGCTCAATCTGTCGGGTGGATCATGCTCTATCTGTCCGACGCCTGCCAGCGCGGATTGATCCATGGTTCCTGATTGGACGGCGCCAGCGGCGTGCGGCCAAGGATGTGGTCGGATGCCTTCTCACCGGTCATGATCGAGGGCGCGTTGAGGTTGCCGTTGGTGACGCGCGGGAAGATCGAGGAATCTGCGACCCGCAAGCCTTCGACACCGATGACCCGGCACTCCGGATCGACGACGCTCATCATGTCGTCGGCGCGGCCCATCTTGCAGGTGCCGCAAGGATGGTAGGCGCTCTCGGCGTGGTCGCGAATGAAGACGTCGAGATCATCGTCCGACTGTACGTGCGAGCCCGGCGAGATTTCCTTGCCCCGATAGGGATCGAACGCCGACTGGCCGAAGATTTCGCGCGTCAGCCTTATGCAATGGCGGAACTCCGCCCAGTCGTCTGGGTGCGACATGTAGTTGAAGCGGATCATCGGCTGCGATTTCGGGTCCGGCGAGCGCAGCGTCACCGAGCCGCGCGACTTCGAACGCATCGGCCCGACATGCGCCTGGAAGCCGTGCGCCTTCGCCGCCGCCTTGCCGTCATAGCGGACAGCTGCCGGGATGAAGTGGTACTGGATATCGGGGTAGTCGACGCCGGCACGTGAGCGCACGAAGGCCGCCGCTTCGAAATGGTTGGTGGCGCCAAGGCCGGTCTTGAAGAACAGCCACTGCGCGCCGATGAGCGCTTTCGAAAACGGGTTGAGCACGGAATTGAGCGTGATCGGCAGCAATGATTCCTGCTGGATGTAGAGCTCCATATGGTCCTGCAAATTGCGGCCGACGCCGGGCCGGTCGGCCACCACGGCAATGCCGTTTTCGCGCAGATGCTCGGCTGGGCCGATACCGGAAAGCATCAGGATCTTGGGCGAATTGATCGACGATGCGGCGACGATCACCTCACGTCGTGCCTTAACGACCTGAATCTGTTTGCGAGCTTCGATCTCAACGCCGATGGCGCGTTGATTCTCGATGATCACCCGCCGAGCAAAGCCCTTGACCAGGCTCACATTTTTGCGCCCAAGCGCCGGCTTCAGATAGGCCGATGCCGCCGACCAGCGACGGCCGCCGCTGATGGTTTGCTCCATCGGCCCAAAACCTTCTTGCTTGGAACCGTTGTAGTCGTCGGTCAGTTCGAACCCGGCCTGGCGGCCGGCCTCGACAAAGGCGCCGTAGAGCGGATTGCGGCGCGAGCCGCGCTGCACATGCAGCGGCCCACCGTGACCGCGCCAGCCGTCCTCGCCGCCGTCGGAGTCCTCCATGCGCTTGAAATAGGGGAGCACGTCGGCAAAGCTCCAGCCAGCCGCACCCTCTTCGGCCCAATGGTCGAAGTCGCGCGCATGGCCGCGCACATAGACCATGCCGTTGATCGAGGACGAGCCGCCGATCACCTTGCCGCGCGGTGTCGCCAGCACGCGGCCGCCGAGATGCGGTTCCGGCTCGCTGGCAAAGCCCCAATCATACAGGCTCATGTTGAGCGGGATCGACAGCGCCGACGGCATCTGGATCAGCGGCCCGATATCATTGCCGCCGAATTCGATGACGATGACCGAATGCTTGCCGTCCTCGGACAGGCGATAGGCCATGGCCGAGCCGGCCGAGCCGGAGCCGATGATGACGAAATCCGCTTCAAGCATGGTTCATATGCGCCATAAAATCGGCGAGCGAGACATTGCCGCCGGTAGCCACGACAAGGACGGTCTTGTCCTTCACATCCACCTTGCCGCCGAGCAGTGCCGCGAGCGACGCCGCTCCCGATGGTTCGAGCACTAGCTTCATGCGCTCGAAGGCGATCCGCATGGCGCGCCGCACCGAGGAATCGTCGACGGTGATGCCGCGAACACCAGCGGTCTTGACCGCGGCAAAGGGCGCGTCGCCCGGCCGACGCGACATCAGCCCATCGCAGATCGACTTCGGCCCGATCGGCATCGTCTCGATGCTGCCACGCGCCAGCGACGCGCCCATACCGTTGAAACCTTCCGGCTCGACGCCGATGATTTCAGTGGCCGGCGAGAGATAGTGGAAGGCAAGCGAAACGCCGCCGATCAACCCACCGCCACCGACCGAGCAGAACAAAAGGTCGGCGCTGGCACCCTTGGCCTCAAGCTGGTCGAGCGCTTCGAGACCGGCGCCCGCCTGGCCGGCGACGATCTCCGGGTCGTCGAACGGATGCAGCAAGGCCAGACCTTCGGTCTCGGCGATCTCGCGTGCCTTGGCGGCGGCGACCTCTTCTCGCGCACGCTCGCCATGGTCGGTGAGCACGACACGAGCGCCATAGCCTGCCGTGGCGTCGCGCTTGGCGGCCGGTGCGTCGATCGGCATGACGATGGTGACGGGAATGCCAAGCGCCTGGCCGGCAGCCGCCAGCCCTTGCGCGAAATTGCCGGAGGAATAGGCGACGACGCCTTTCCTGGCTTCGTCAGCCGAAAGCTGCTTTAGACGCCAGTAGGCGCCGCGCACCTTGAACGAGCCTGCCCATTGCAGCGATTCCGGCTTGATGAAGACGCGTGCCGCACCCGTCTCACGGGCCAGTGCCGTCGATTCGAGTAGCGGCGTGATCTGCGTCGCCCGTGAGGTGACGGCATAGGCCTGTCTGAGATGGTCGAGCGAGGGGACGAGAAGGTCTGCCATCATTCGCCTCGCGGATACCTTTTGCTCTCTTCGAGATTGTCGAGGTTCATGTGGTTGCGCATGAAACGCTCGGACGCCTTTTGCAGCGGCTGGAAATCCCAGGGGTAGTAGGCGCCGTTGCGCAGCGCCGGATAGACGACCCAGCGGCGCGCCTGGCTTTCGCGGACGGCGGCATCGAAGCCTACCATGTCCCAGCGCGCCCGAACCTTGTCCATGAAATCAGCCACCAGGCCCGCATAGGCCGGGCTCTCCGCCAGATTGTTTCGCTCGAGCGGATCGGTTTCGAGATCGAACAACTGCGGTGGATCGAGCTCGCAATGGACGAATTTGTATCTGCCGTCGCGGATTGCCACCAAGGGCGCGCAGGAGCCTTCCGCCGCATACTCCATCAGCACAGGCGCGGTGCGCTCAATGCCCTGGGTGAGCGGCAGCAGCGACTGGCCGTCGGTCCACGGCGCGATCGCCTCAATGTCGATGCCGGCGAGGTCGCAAAGCGTCGGTGTCACATCAAGATTGGAGACCGGCGCCTCGATCAGCCCGGCTGGCACCCCCTTGCCGGCAATCATCAGCGGCACCCGCGCCGAGCCTTCGAAGAAGCTCATCTTGAACCACAGGCCGCGCTCGCCGAGCATGTCGCCGTGGTCCGAGCAGAACAGGACGATGGTGTCGTCGGCCATGCGGGTGCGCTCAAGCACGTCCAGAAGCTCGCCGAGCTTGTCGTCGACATAGGAGATGTTGGCGAAATAGCCGCGCCGCGAGCGACGGACCTGCTCTGGCGTGATCTCGAAAGAGGAATAGTCGCTGGCGTGGTACAGCCGCCGGGAATGCGTATCCTGTTCGTCATGCGCGATGAACCCGGTTTCCGGATCCAGCGCCTGGCAATGCTCATAGAGATCCCAATACTGCTTACGCGCGACATAGGGATCGTGCGGGTGCGACAGCGAGACAGTGAGGCACCAGGGCCGATGGTTTGCATCGTCCTGTTCGCGCGAAAGCTGATAGAGCTTCTGCGTGGCGAGGAACACGACCTCGTCGTCATACTCCATCTGGTTGGTGGTCTCGGCGACGCCGGCGCCGGTGACCGAGCCTAGATTGTGGTACCACCACTCGATGCGCTCGCCGGGCTTGCGATAATCCGGCGTCCAGCCGAAATCGGCCGGGTAGATGTCGGTGGTCAGCCGCTCCTCGAAACCGTGCAGTTGATCAGGCCCGACGAAATGCATCTTGCCCGACAGGCAGGTGTAGTAGCCGGCGGCGCGCAGATGATGGGCGAAGGTCGGGACCGATGAGACGAATTCGGCCGCATTGTCATAGACACCGGTGCGCGACGGCAACTGCCCGCTCATGAACGAGGCACGGCCCGGCGCGCAGAGCGGCGACGCCGTGTAGTTGTTGGCAAAGCGCGCCGAACGTGCGGCCAACGCTTTTAGATGTGGTGTGTGCAGAAACTCCGCCGGGCCGTCCGGAAACAGGGTCCCGTTGAGCTGATCGACCATGACGATCAGGAAATTGGGTTGCTTCGTTGTCACTGTTTGCGCCGCTCGCCAAGTTTGGTTTCGAGATAGTCCTCGACCAGCGCGATCGCGGTCGCGGCATCAGGCACGCCGTCCTTCAACGCCCGCCTGATATAGAGCCCGTCAATCATCGCCGCTGTCGCTTCGGCGGCGCGGTCGGCTTCGGCTTTGGGCAGGATGCCGGTCAGGCCGCTCATCAAATTGGAGTGCAGGCGCCGCGCGTAGACCCTGAGCAACCGGCGCAAGGCTGAGGATTTCTGTGCCTCGACATAGAAGGCAAGCCAGGCGGCGATGGTTTGCGGCTGGAACTGAATGTCGGAGAAGTTGACGGCCACCACGGCCGAGACGCGCTCGCGCGCGGTGTTGGCGGATTGCAGGGCGCGTCGCATGTCGATGGTCAGTTCGGCCAGGATGTGCCGCATCGTCGCCAGCAACAATTCGTCCTTGGCGCCGAAATAATGATGGGCAAGGGCGGACGACACGCCGGCGCGCCCGGCGATCTCGGACATGGTCACGTCGAGTGAACCGCGCTCGCCGATCGCCGAGATCGTCGCATTGATGAGCGCCTTGCGGCGCAGCGGTTCCATTCCGACTTTCGGCATCTCGCTATGATCCTTTGAAGCAGGATTATTTTTTATTGACGGGTCAATCAACAAAAAAATCAGCACTGGCTTTGTTTGTACCAAGCGATTGTCCGATTCCAGCCCTTCACGAAGCGGGTCGGATTGTTTATCTTTGAACAATAAATATGACGTGCGCCTTGAGCCCACATGCTAGGCTGGCGCCAAGGATGGAGACCGCCATGACCGCATGCATCGTTGGCTGGGCGCATTCGCGCTTCGGAAAGCTCGAGGGCGAAACGCTCGAAAACCTGATCGTCAAGGTGGCAACGGACGCGCTCGACCATGCCGGCATCGGCCCGGACGAGGTCGACGAGATCGTGCTCGGCCACTTCAACGCCGGCTTTTCGGCGCAGGATTTCACCGCCAGCCTGGTGCTTCAGGCCGACGACCGGCTGCGCTTCAAGCCGGCGACGCGCGTCGAAAACGCTTGCGCCACCGGGTCGGCGGCGGTCCGGCAAGGCATCCGCGCCATCGACGCGAATGCCGCCCGCATCGTGCTGGTGGTAGGCGCCGAGCAGATGACGACGACGCCCGGGCCGGAGATCGGCAAGAACCTGCTCAAGGCGTCCTATCTGCCCGAGGATGGCGACACGCCCGCGGGTTTCGCCGGCGTCTTCGGCAAGATCGCGCAGGCCTATTTCCAGCGCTATGGCGACCAGTCGGACGCGCTGGCGATGATTGCCGCCAAGAACCACAAGAACGGCGTCGACAACCCTTATGCGCAGATGCGCAAGGATTTCGGCTATGAGTTCTGCCGCCAGGAGAGCGAGAAGAACCCGTTCGTTGCCGGCCCGCTGAAGCGCACCGACTGCTCGCTGGTCTCCGACGGCGCCGCTGCCCTTATCCTTGCCGACACCGCGACGGCACTGAAGATGCGGCGTGCCGTTGCCTTCCGCGCCAACGAGCATGTGCAGGATTTCCTGCCGATGTCGAAGCGCGACATCCTGACCTTCGAAGGCTGCGAACAGGCCTGGACTCGGGCGCTTAAGAACGCCGGCGTGACACTCGAGGATCTTTCCTTCGTCGAAACGCATGACTGCTTCACCATTGCCGAACTGATCGAATATGAGGCGATGGGCCTGGCCAAGCCGGGCGAGGGCGCCAGACTGGCACTGGACGGCACAACGGCCAAGGACGGCCGCCTGCCGGTCAATCCGTCAGGCGGGCTGAAGGCCAAGGGCCACCCGATCGGCGCCACGGGCGTGTCCATGCATGTCTTGACCGCCATGCAGCTCGTCGGCGAGGCCGGCGGCATCCAGGTCCCCGGTGCAAAACTCGGCGGCATCTTCAACATGGGCGGTGCGGCGGTCGCCAACTACGTTTCAATATTGGACCGGATCAGGTAGAAGCAGCCCGTATTTTTGCGGGGTAGCCATGACAAATCCGGTTCTGATCGAGGTCTTGCGCGGCGCGATCGTCGAGAGCGCGCATCGTGGCGCGGTCGCGGTCTTCGATGCCGATGGCAAACCGGTTTGGGAGATCGGCGATACGGCCAAGCCGGTGTTCCCGCGCTCGGCGGTCAAGGCGATCCAGGCATTGCCGCTGGTCGAAAGCGGCGCGGCCGACGCCTATGGCTTCGGCAACCGCGAGCTGGCGCTTGCCTGCGCGTCCCATTCGGGCGAGCCGGCACATGTCGAACTGGCGCGGTCCATGCTGGCAAGGGCCGGGCTGGACGGGTCGGCGCTCGAATGCGGCACGCATTGGCCGTCCAGTCATGAAGCCGAGATTGCGCTCGCCCGCTCCGGCGGCTCGCCGAACGCATTGCACAACAATTGTTCCGGCAAGCATTCCGGCTTCCTCTGTACATGCGTCCACGCCGGCATTGCGCATCGCGACTATGTCAAGCCAGGACACGGCCTGCAGGAGATGGTGCGCGACGCCATGCAATCGGTCACGGGCGCTGTCCATGGCGCGGACGAGCGAGCGACCGATGGCTGCTCGATCCCGACCTATGCGGTGCCGCTCCGGAGCTTCGCGCTCGGCTTTGCACGTATGGCAACGACAAATGGTTTTGGTCCCGAGCGAGCCAAGGCCGCGAAGCGCCTGCTGGCCGCCTGCATGGCCGAGCCCTTCTTCGTTGCCGGAACCGGCCGCGAAGACGTCGCCCTGATGGTGGCCGCACCAGGGCGCATTTTCACGAAAGGCGGCGCCGAAGGCGTCCATTGTGCCGCAATTCCGGAACTTGGTCTTGGTATCGCACTCAAATGCGATGATGGCGCCGGCCGCTCCGGCGAAGCCATGGTTGCCGCCGTTCTTGCCAAATTGTTGCGCGCTGACGAGGCCTTGGCAGCTAAGCTAACCGACCTGGCGAAAGCGCCAATCCAAAGCCGGAACGGCGCCAAGGTTGGGGCGCTGAGGCCCACCGCGGCCTTGAATTAAACCGCCCTCAACTGACGTGATTGCGCTCGACGGTCAGATGCGCGTAGCCGCTATTGTCCGATGACGCCAGGTCACCCGTCGCCGGCTCGGCCCAGCGCTGGCCGACAACGGCTCCGTTCAACGCGCCGTCGATGACATTGTCTGATATGACGGCCGTACCGGCGCCCTCGACCACGGACACGACGATGCCGGTTCCAGCCTTGCGGATGATGTTACCGGTGGCGACGACATTGCGCAGGTACGGACCCCAGCCGATCTGCATGCCGTAGAGCGGCGCGTTCTCGATGACATTGTTGGAAACGGTCGTGTCGGCCTCGACGCCAATGCCGACGCCGAATCCAGGCGAGTCGGCGGGGTAGGGGCCGCTGGTCGACAGATTGCGCACGATGTTGCCCGAGCACACACCCATACGGCCGCCTTCGTTGAAGTTGACGATCGAGATGCCGTTGGCGGCTCCATCGACGATGTTGTTGCTGATGACGGCGCCTTCGAACGAGAACTCGGAGTAAACTGCTGTTTCGCCCGAGCGCGAGCAGGTGTTGCCCGATATCTGCAGATTGCTGGCGCTGTTGGCGCGGATTGCCGAGAAGGCGCAGTCCGAGACGATGTTGCCTGAAATAATCACATTGCCGGCCCGGAAGGCATTGATGCCATTGCCGTTTTGGCCGGTCCCGCCGTTGCGCGCCTGGATCCGTTCGACGCGGTTGCCGGTGACCATGGTGCCGTCTTCCGCCGCCTGCCAGCGGTGCACGAGAATGCCGCCATTGGCGCAGTCGGAGACGGTGTTGCCCGTGATTGCCAGCCCGCCGGCCTCGACCGAATAGATGCCGGCATCGGCAGCTCCCGATATCTGCGAGCGCTCGACACGGCCCGCCGCGTGTTCCAGCGCCAGTCCGTTCTTGCCGCTGCCGGTGATCTGGCAATTGTCGACGACCAAATGCGCGACCCGGCGCAGATCGAGCAGCCCTTGCGCGTAGTCGCCCATCGTGCGGTTTGCGCCGTCGAAGACCAGTCCGCTGAGTTCGATATGGTCGGCCTGTTCTGCCATGAAGAAATGACCGTCGCCGCCGTAAACGATGCGCGTTGCCCCAGGCACACCGGAAAGACGCACGCGGCCGGGTAACGAGAGGTTCGACACCACATAGGCGCCCGGCGGCAGGAACACCGGCATGTCGCGGTCGTTTGCGTCGCGCAGCAGCTTGGCGAAGGCCTTGCTCTGATCGTCGAAGGTACCGGGCTGTACGCCGAGTTCGGTGGCATTGATCGAGCCGCGCATCGAGGCTTTCTCGATGTCGGTCAGGCTGGCGGCCGCCGCCTTGCCAAGCGAGAGGCCCATGACGGCAAAGCCGGCGGTTCCGGTCAGCAGCGTTCGTCTGTTCAACATCGGCACAGGTCCTGGCTTTCAACCCTGGCACCGCAGGAATCGTGCCAGCCGGTCTGCCTCTTCCGTCGAGGGCAACGACAATGGCTTGTCGAGCAGCCTTTCCGCGCCTAAGTTCAGAGGATGAGCAGAGCTTTCACGCGCGAGGAAGACAGCGAAAACGCCATTGCCGGTGTCGGCGAGCGGCCAATCAGCCATCACCGCAATCTTGTGACGGAGCGCGGCATGGCGATGATCGAGGAGAATCTCGCCGATCTGCGCGACATACTGGCGAAAGCCGAGAGGAAGGCCGACCGCGAGCGCATCGCGGTGGTGTCGCGCGACCTCCGCTATTGGACCGCCCGGCGCGAAAGCGCCGAGTTGTCGGTGCCGGAACCGGGCAGCGACCTTGTACGCTTCGGCATGGGCGTCACGCTCGAGGGCGATGACGGCAGGAAGGTGCACTGGAAAATCGTCGGCGAGGACGAAGCCGACCCGGCCAAGGGCACCATTTCCCACGTCTCGCCGATGGCCGTCGCCCTGTTCGGCAAGAAGGTCGGCGACGTGGCAAGCGTCAACGGCAAGGAATGGGAAATCGTCAAGCTCTCCGAAGGCTAATCCTCTAGCTTGACGACATGATCGCGGAAGAAGGCTGCGGCTCCGGCTTCGTCAATTTCTCCTGAAGCAACTGCCATCACGAATTCGTAAAGCGTGCCGTTATCGGCTGTCAGGATATGGCCGTTCACGATCAAAAATGCACCGGCTGCAACGATGGCGGTGCGCTTGTTGCCGTCGACAAAGGCATGATTTCTTGCAATGCCGAAGAGGTAGGCGGCTGCGAGATCTTCGACCGAAGGGTCTTCGTAGTTCGCCTTGTTCTCGGCACGGGCGAGCGCCGATTCAAGAGCATTTTCATCTCTCAAACCTGGCGCTCCACCATGCCTGCGCAACTGCTCGGCATGCATCGCTTCGACCGCGCGACGTGACAGAAACTCCCAGCTCATTCAGCGAGCTTCTGAAGTGCGACCTTGTATTTGTCCATGACCTGGCGAGCAGCTTCCATCTGCCGTTCGAAACTGTCATCCATCGGCTCAAGAGCAATACCCTTGTCCGTTTCGACGATCTGAAGCTGATCGCCGGTCTTCATGTTCAAACGGTCGAGCAGCTCCTTGGGCAGGATAACACCTTCGGAATTGCCTATCTTGCGAATGGTCGTGTTCATGATGGATCATCCTGTTGCAACACCAATTATAACTGGATTGGCGCGCTGTTGCAACAGGTATTATAACAGGTGTCGGTAGCACACGATATGTCCGGTTTAGGTAGCACACGATCTGTCCGGTAAGTCTCGACCTTTTAAACGGGGTCTGGATGCGCCGGTCGGAAGCCAATCAAGGTGTGCGAATGATCAAGTTCCGAGACGTATTGAGCCGCTATGAGGCTTTGGAGTTCAACCAGATGGAGGCTGCGCAGTTGCTGGGTCTGAGCGAGCGAACCTTCCGGCGCTGGTGCTGCCGGTATGAAGAGGCTGGGGAGGCCGGCTTATTGGACCGCCGTCTTGGCAAGGCGTCTGGCAAACGGGTTCCGCTGGACCGGGAGTTTGAGGTCGAGACCCTCTACCGGACGCGCTACAGCGGGTTCACGGCCAAGCATTTCCACGAACTTCTGGTGCGCGATCATCGGTTCAGCTGGAGTTACACCTGGACGAAGGCGTTCCTGCATTCGAAAGGCCTTTTGGCCAAGGCATCCAGGCGCGGAGCACACCGGCGCAAGCGGCCGCGCCGACCCTTGCCGGGGATGATGCTGCATCAGGATGGCTCGCGCCACATCTGGCTCGGCGGCCAACCGGCGCTCGACCTCATCGTCACGATGGACGATGCGACGAACACCATCTATTCGGGCTTTCTGACCAAGGAAGAAGGGACGGCTTCGACGTTTCGGGCTTTGGAGGAGGTGTTTGGCGGCCATGGTCTGGCGTTGAGCCTCTATACTGATCGAGGCAGCCACTATTTCCATACGCCGCAGGCTGGTGGAAAAATCGACAGGACAAACCTGACCCAGGTCGGCCGCGCGTTGGCCCACCTTGGCGTCGAGCATATCGCGGCCTATTCGCCGCAGGCACGCGGTCGTTCGGAGCGGGTTTTCCAAACCTTGCAAGACCGGCTGACAAAAGAACTGGCGTTGGCCGGGATCGCCACCATAGAGGAGGCCAACAGCTTTCTGCGCGACGTTTATATTCCGGCCCACAACAAGCGCTTCGCCGTCAAGCCCGAACAGGAAGGCTCAGCCTTCGTCGCCATTCCCGGCGTCGATCTGGGCGAGATCCTGTGCATTCAGGAGGAGCGCCAGGTCGGCAACGACAATTGCGTCTCGTTCAATCGACTGAAGCTGCAAATTCCCGAAAGCCCGCTGCGGCCCCATTTCGTCAAGGCGACAGTCAAGGTGCGCCGCTATCATGACGGCGCCTATGCAATCTTCCACGGGCCTCGTTGTCTGGGCCGCTACGACCACAATGGAATAGCCCTACATACACAAAAAGCCGCTTGAACCCGCTCGGCGGCCAGCAGAACAAAACCAGAAGCAGCGGACAACTCGTGTGCTACCTAAACCGGACAACTTAATTCGCTATCGACACAGGTATTATAACAGGTTAGGCCAGCAGCCGGTCCAGCAGGCGATCCGCCGCTTCCGGAATGACGGTGCCCGGCGGGAAGATTTCCGCCGCGCCTGCTTGCAGCACCGCGTCATAGTCCTGCGGCGGGATGACGCCGCCGGCGACGATCAGCATGTCGCCGCGACCGAGCTTTTTCAGCGCGTCGCGCAGCTCGGGGATCAACGTCAGATGCCCCGCCGCCAGCGACGAGGCGCCGACGATATGAACATCCTGCGCAACCGCCAACCTGGCGATCTCATCGGGTGTCTGGAACATCGCTCCGACGGTGACGTCGAAGCCGAGATCGGCGAAGGCCGTGGCGATAACCTTCTGCCCACGATCGTGGCCGTCCTGTCCCATCTTGGCGACGAGAATGCGCGGCTTGCCGCCAGTTTTCTTTTCAAAGGCGTCGAGCTTGTCCTGCAGCCCGTCGACCACGGGATGGTCGCCAAGGGCCTTGCGATAGACGCCGGAAATGGTCTGCACCGTGGCGACGTGGCGACCAAAGACCCTTTCCAACGCAAATGAAATCTCGCCGACCGTGGCATTGGCGCGCGCGGCGCGGATGGCGAACTCCAGCAAGTTTTCATTGCCTTGCGCGGCATGGGTCAGCGCATCGAGCGCGCTTTCGACGGCGGCGACATCGCGCGTGCCCTTCAGCCGTTGCAGCTTCGACAATTGCCGGGCCCTGACTTCGGCATTGTCGATCTTCAGCACGTCGACCTCGATGTCGGTCTCGGGCCGATGCGCGTTGACGCCGACCAGCATTTGTTCGCCGGAATCGATGCGCGCCTGCGTGCGTGCGGCGGCTTCCTCTATGCGCAGCTTGGGAATGCCCTGTTCGGTCGCGGCGGCCATACCGCCAAGTGCCTCGACCTCCTCGATGTGGGCAAGCGCGCGCGCCGCGAGATCATGCGTCAGCCGTTCGAGATAGGCCGAGCCGCCCCACGGATCGATGACGCGCGTGGTGCCGGATTCCTTTTGCAGGATGAGCTGTGTGTTGCGGGCGATGCGCGCCGAGTGGTCGGTCGGCAGCGCCATCGCCTCGTCGAAGGAATTGGTGTGCAGCGACTGCGTGTGCCCCTGCGTCGCGGCCATCGCCTCGATCATGGTGCGGATAATGTTGTTGTAGGGATCCTGCGCCGTCAGCGACCAGCCCGAGGTCTGGCAATGGGTGCGCAGCGACAGCGAGCGCTCGTCCTTCGGCGAAAAATTCTTCTCCATCAGGGTCGCCCACAACAGGCGCGCGGCCCGCAGTTTGGCGACTTCCATGAAGAAGTTCATGCCGATCGCCCAGAAGAAGGACAGGCGCGGCGCGAAGCGGTCGATATCGAGGCCCGCCGCAACGCCGGCGCGGGCATATTCGATGCCGTCGGCGATCGTGTAGGCGAGCTCAAGGTCGGCCGTCGCGCCGGCCTCCTGCATGTGGTAGCCGGAGATCGATATCGAATTGAACTTCGGCATGTTCTTAGACGTGTAGGAGAAGATGTCCGACACGATCCGCATCGAGGGTTTCGGCGGATAGATATAAGTGTTGCGGACCATGAACTCCTTCAGGATGTCGTTCTGAATGGTGCCGGCAAGATCCTTCTGCTCAACGCCCTGTTCTTCCGCCGCGACGATGTAGAGCGCCATGATCGGCAGCACCGCGCCGTTCATCGTCATCGACACCGTCATCTCGCCGAGCGGAATGCCGTCGAACAGTTGCCGCATGTCGAGAATGGAATCGATGGCGACGCCCGCCATGCCGACATCGCCGGCAACGCGCGGATGGTCGCTGTCATAGCCGCGATGCGTGGCAAGATCGAAGGCGACCGACAGCCCCTTCTGGCCGGCGGCCAGATTGCGCCGGTAAAAGGCGTTGGATTCTTCGGCCGTCGAGAAGCCGGCATATTGCCGGATGGTCCAGGGCTGCTGGACATACATGGTCGGGTAGGGGCCGCGCACGAAGGGCGGCAGGCCCGGGTAGGTGTCGAGATACGGCAAGCCCTTGAGGTCGCTCTGATTGTACAGATGCTTCGCGACAAGTCCTTCCGGCGTCGTTCGCTGGCCTTTGACCTCGACGGGTGCGCGGCGTGGCGGGACCCAGCCGATCTGGCTGAAATCGGGGATCAAGAGGCGGCTCCGATGGATTGGTCGATGCGGACCGGAAACAGCGGCTCACAGACGGCAACGCCTTCGGTGAAGGCGGGCCGCCGTTCCGCCGCGAGCGTCTCGACCGGAGGTTCGCTTTTCAGCGGGTAAAGCGTGGTGCCGATGATGGTCCGTTCGCCTGCCCGGTAGGCTGCGTTGCGCTGCGCTGCCGCAGCGTGAACGCGCTTCTGGATATGTCCGTCCTGAAGGCTGGACAAGACGCCGCCCTCGGCCTCGATTGTCTGCAATTCCGTCCAAGCCATCTCGCAGAGTTTGGCGGTCAGCGCTTCGACCGCGCCGGAACCATAGGCAGGATCGGCGACATGATCGATATGGCTTTCATTAGCCATGATCAGCTGCGTGTTGCGGGCGACACGACGCGCAAACCCCGCTGGCAAGCCATGCGCGATCGTGTGCGGCAAGATCGAGATCGAATCGGCGCCTCCGGACGCCGCGGCAAAGCAGGCAATCGTGGTGCGCAGGATGTTGGTCTCCGGATCCATGGCCGTCATCATCCGAAACGACGTCTCGGCATGGATGTTGGCCGTGGAATTGGGGATCGAGCAGGCTTCCTGCACCCGCGTCCAGAGCCTGCGCAGCGCCCGCACCTTGGCCATCGACAGCAACTGGTCCTGGTCGACGCTGAGCGCAAAGCCGATATGGGGCGCGGCATAGACGAGCGGCTGCCGCGCCGTCTCGAACATTCTGAGATAGGAGACCGCCGAAGCCAGCATGATGCCAAGTTCCTGCGCTTCCGTCGCGCCGGCGTTGTGGAACACACGCCCGTCCGCCTCCAGAAGCACGCCCGGAACGCCCATCGAGAAGAAGTGCGCCAGCGATTGCGGCATCGAGGCCTGCAATGCCTCGATCGACATGCGCAGCCGGCCGGTTCCGGCGAAGATCGCCGCCGGATCGATGCCGAAGGAGAGGTTGAGCTTTGCCGGGTCGGACCGGCGCTTGCTCAGGAACGCCACCAGCCAGTCGGCCACGGCGCGGCTCCAGGGATGGGCGTCGATGCGAACCTGGACGCGGTTCAGCGGTATGCCGTCCAGTACCGTCTCCAGCGCTTCCGCCGTTCTCGGCAAGCCGTAGCCGAACGCGTTCGGCGCTCCTTCGAAGACAAGCGATAATCCCGTGGCGCCTTGCGCTATGTCGTCTTGAGCCTGGGTTCTGGCGCGGTCGATATCCGGATCGTCGATGCGCTGGCTGACGATCCAGGGCGATTTCGGGTTGGCGCGCACGGTCGGTTCCGCAGCGGTGCTGCGGTCGTAGAGCGGTTCGATGCGGATGTTGTCGTCGGTATGCGAGACCAGCTTCTCTTCGAAGGATGCGCCGGCCAGTGCCTTTTCCGCCAGGGCCAGCCATCGCTGGCGCTCGGCGTTCTCTGGTTCGACATCCCTGGTCAAGGCTTCGGCGCCCATCCGTCTTCCTCGCTTTATGCGGCCGCACCAGCCTCGAGCGGTTCAGTCTACGGTCCTCGGTCCGATATCGCAATGTAATGCGCTTTCAGCGGCCGAATTCGATCCAACAGATATAGGTCGGCCTGCGTGCACGAACCATGAACGATTGCCAAACACCGGCAAAATCCGCAAGCTTCAAAAAATCGATTTGGAGGGTTGCCCCCGATTGAACGATTGGCCTGATTTGAACGATTGCCACCATTGGATGAATGGTCCCGACTTGAATGAATGGCATTGTCGCTGTGCAACGGCCTCACTATACCTGCGGCAAGGCCACTGGCTTTAAACACATCAGTTTGCGGAGACCGGACATATGGCTGACGACACCAGTATTTTCATCGGCGCCAGCCGCAAGCCCGACGACAGCTATCAGCGTGCCGAGCAGCTGTTGCTGCAATATGGCAATCGTCACGGCCTGGTGACCGGCGCCACCGGTACCGGCAAGACCGTCACCTTGCAGATACTGGCCGAAGGTTTTTCCAACGCCGGCGTGCCGGTCTTCTGCGCCGACATCAAGGGTGACCTGTCCGGCATCGCCATGATGGGCACGGCGCAGGATTTCCTCGTCAAGCGGGCCGAGCAGGTCAAGCTCGACCCCTATGACTTCCAGGAATTTCCGGTCATCTTCTGGGACCTGTTCGGCGAACAGGGCCATCCGATCCGCGCCACGGTTTCGGAAATGGGGCCGTTGTTGCTGTCGCGCCTGATGAACCTGAGCGAGGCGCAGGAAGGCATCATGAACATCGCCTTCCGCCTGGCGGACGAAGAAGGCCTGCTGCTGCTCGACATGAAGGACCTGCAGGCGCTGCTGGCCAACATCGCCGAGCGCGCCGATGAGATCGGCTCGCGCTACGGCAATGTCACGAAGCCCTCGGTCGGGGCGATCCAGCGCACGCTGCTGGTCCTGGAGCAGCAGGGCGCGGCAAATTTCTTCGGTGAGCCGGCACTGCGCATCGCCGACATCATGCGCACCACCCGCGACGGACGCGGCGCCATCAGCGTGCTTGCCGCCGACAAGCTGATGATGAACCCACGGCTCTACGCGACGTTCCTATTGTGGCTGATGTCGGAACTGTTCGAGGTGCTGCCGGAAGTCGGCGACCCGGATAAGCCGAAGCTGGTGTTCTTCTTCGACGAGGCGCATCTTCTGTTCGACGAAGCGCCCAAAGTGCTGATCGATCGCGTCGAACAAGTGGTCCGCCTGATCCGCTCGAAAGGCGTCGGCGTCTATTTCGTCACGCAAAACCCTTTGGATATCCCTGAAAAGGTTCTGGCCCAGCTCGGCAATCGCGTCCAGCATGCGCTGCGCGCCTATACGCCGCGTGAGCAGCAGGCGGTGAGGACGGCGGCCGAGACGTTCCGGCCGAATCCCGATTTCGACTGCATGACCGCCATTACCCAGCTCGCCACCGGCGAGGCGCTGGTCTCGACGCTTGAGGCCAAGGGTGTTCCGTCGATTGTGCAGCGGACACTGATCCGGCCGCCATCCTCGCGGCTTGGGCCCATAACGGCTGCCGAGCGACAAAAGCTGATCCAAGAAAGCCCGGTCGCTGGCCAGTACGATCAGCTCATCGATCGCGAATCGGCCTTCGAGATGCTGCAGAAAAAGGCCAAGGACGCGCAGGATGCCGAAGAGCAGGCGCAGCAGGCCGGCAGCGGCGGCTCACGTTGGACCATTCCGGGCTTCGGCAACGACGATCCCGCGCCGCAATCCGGTGGCAGGCGCGCGCCTGCACCGCGCCCGTCCAATCGCCAGACCGTGGCCGAGGCGGCGATCAAGTCGGTGGTGCGATCCGTCGGCTCGTCCGTCGGCCGGGCAATCGTGCGCGGCATCCTGGGCAGCCTGTCGCGGGGACGTTAGGACTTGAGGCAGCGGCGTTGCCGCTGCCTCGTCGGCTCAGAAAATCGAGTTGGTGATCTCTGTCAACGGGCCGAGCAGCACCGATCCGTCCGGCACGCCGGCGTCGATCGGGATAGCCCGGCGATTGGCCGTCGCCACCACTGGCTGGCTGGCATCGCTGGTGACGACAACTGGTGTCTTCATGGGCACGCGATCATAGAGATCGATGATGTCCTGGTTCATCAGGCGCACGCAGCCCGACGAGACCGACTTGCCGATCGACTTCCATTCCGGCGAGCCGTGCAGGCGGTAGAGCGTGTCCACGTTGCCCTGGAAGAGATAGAGCGCGCGCGCGCCGAGTGGGTTCTTCAAGCCGCCGGGCATGCCGCCATTGTCGGCGCTGTATGGCTTCAATTCCGGCTGCCGGGCAATCATTTCATCGGGCGGCGTCCATTTCGGCCATTTCTGCTTCCACTGGACGACGGCATCGCCGGACCATTCGAAACCGGCGCGGCCTAGGCCGACACCATAACGGATTGCCTGACCGCCCGGGCGAACCAGATAGAGGAAATGGCCGGTGGTATCGACGACGATCGTTCCCGGCTTCTGCCCGGTCGGATCGGGAACGATCTGGCGCAGGAACTGCGGATCGATCCTGTCGACCGGGATCGCCGGCAGATCGAAGCCGCCATCACTGACCGCTCCGTACATCGTCACATAGTCGGCTAGCGGCGGCTCGATATAGGCTGGCGGCGGTGGTTCGACCGGCCCCGGTCCGGTGGTCGCGCATGCGGAAACCGCGATCGAAGCAGCGCCTAAGGCTGCGGCGTTGAGAAAGCCGCGACGGCTCAGGCGATAGGATTCGATTTCGGTTTTGGACATGGTTGCCTTCTTTAAGTCTCAAATCGCAACAAAGCGTCAATGCGCCGATCGTTGCGCGGGTGCCTGACAACACCTGCGGCGATAGGCGGTTCCGATTCTGGCCTGAAGGTGGACAAACAAAGGCGAAGCTGTGACCGCGCCGCCACTGTGGCGCTGGGGACACACGTCCGCGTGCTAGGTACCTGGCACCAAAGCTTCGAGCGACGGCAGGATCAGCGCAGGTGGAAAGTCCCGGTACTCTTCGGGCTGGTTGGAACGGTTGATCCACACCGTGCGAAAACCGAATTTGGTGGCGCCTGCGATGTCCCAGCGATTGGAGGACTGGAAGGAAACCGCGCCGGGGTAGAGGCGCCAACCGGTGGCGACCATGTCGTAGACCGCCGGATCGGTCTTGAAGCGCCGCACCGTATCGACGGAATAGATATGGTCCAGAACCTGATCGAGCGCGGCGGACTTGACCGCGGCCCGCAGCATTTCGGGCGAACCGTTGGACAGGATCGCCAGTCTTGCTCCCGAAGCCTTGAGCGCCTTGAGCACGGCCGGCACTTCCGGATAGCAATCCAGCCGCCAGTAGGCGTCGAGTAATGTCGCCTTGAGACCGGGATCGGCCGAGGGAACCTTGCGCAAGGCGAAATCGAGCGCCTGTTCGGTCAACTGCCAGAAATCGGCATAGGCGCCCATCAGCGTGCGCACCCAGGAGTATTCGAGTTGCTTGGCGCGCCAGATCTCGGACAGCAATTGGCCGTCCGGCCCGATCCGATCGGCATGGCGGCGCACGGCGGCATGCACGTCGAACAGCGTGCCATAGGCGTCGAAGACGTAGGCGGCGTATTGCATGACGACAGTTTTGAGGGCAGGCGCGGCAAGGTGCAAGCTTTGATTGCATTGTGCCCCGTCGCTGGCCTCAACAAAACTCTTCGATGCCGATTGACGGCGCCCGCCAAAGCATCTTCCAATGGCTGTCACACGACACCGATTGAGACGGGACAAACACGATGACACTGGCGGCTGCGGCGCAATCCGCGACATGGACTTTCGTCGATGGTGATTGGCACGAGGGCAATGTCGCCATTCTGGGACCGCGCAGCCACGCCATGTGGCTCGGCACCAGCGTGTTCGACGGTGGCCGTTGGTTCGAGGGCGTGGCGCCGGACCTTGAGCTTCATGCCGCCAGGGTGAATTCTTCGGCGATCGCACTCGGCCTCAAGCCGTCGATGAGCGCCGACAAGATCGTCGGGCTGACATGGGATGGGCTGAAGAAGTTCGACGGCAAGACGGCGGTCTATATCAGGCCGATGTACTGGGCCGAGCATGGCGGCTATATGGGCGTGCCGGCCGATCCCGCCTCGACCCGCTTCTGCCTTTGCCTCTATGAATCGCCGATGATCCCGCCGACCGGCTTTTCGGTGACCGTGTCGCCGTTCCGCCGCCCGACCATCGAGACCATGCCGACCAACGCCAAGGCCGGCTGCCTCTACCCCAACAACGGCCGTGCCATTCTCGAAGCCAAGATGCGCGGCTTCGACAACGCAATGGTGCTCGACATGCTGGGCAACGTCGCCGAGACCGGAACCTCGAACATCTTCCTGGTCAAGGACGGCCATGTGCTGACGCCGGCGCCGAATGGCACCTTCCTGTCCGGCATCACCCGGTCGCGGACCATGACGCTGCTTGGCGAGTATGGCTTCAAGACCACCGAAAAGACGCTGTCGGTGCGCGATTTCCTCGAGGCGGATGAGATATTCTCGACCGGGAACCATTCCAAGGTGGTGCCGATCACCCGTATCGAGGATCGCAATCTGCAGCCTGGGCCGGTGGCCAAGAAGGCGCGCGAACTCTATTGGGATTGGGCGCATTCGACTTCCGCCGCCTGAGCGGATAAAAAGGCGATCGGCGCTTCATTCCGGAGTTGCCCCAACCCATCCCAGACCTATCTTAGTCCGGTATCCACACCGGATTTTTCCACGAGGGAGTATCATCCATGGCTTTTGAATTGCCCGCTCTGCCTTACGACTATGAGGCGTTGCAGCCTTACATGTCGAAAGAGACGCTGGAATATCACCACGACAAGCACCACAAGGCCTATGTCGACAACGGCAACAAACTCGCCGCGGAGGCGGGCATGGGTGATCTGTCGGTCGAAGAGGTGGTCAAGCAGTCGTTCGGCAAGAATGCCGGCCTCTTCAACAATGCCGCCCAGCACTACAACCACATCCATTTCTGGAAGTGGATGAAAAAGGGCGGTGGCGGCAACAAGCTGCCGGGCGCCCTGCAGAAGGCGGTCGACAGCGATCTCGGCGGCTACGACAAGTTCAAGGCCGACTTCATTGCCGCCGGCACGACGCAGTTCGGCTCCGGCTGGGCCTGGGTCTCGGTCAAGGACGGCAAGCTGGCGATCTCGAAGACGCCGAATGGCGAGAACCCGCTCGTCCATGGCGCGTCACCGATCCTCGGCGTCGATGTCTGGGAACACTCCTATTACATCGACTATCGCAACGCCCGGCCGAAATATCTCGAGGCGTTCGTCGACAGCCTGATCAACTGGGATCACGTGCTCGAACTCTACGAAAAAGCGAAGGCCTGACCGATCTCCAGAAAAGCCCCGGCATCCGGGGCTTTTCTTTTGCGGGGTCGCAGCAAAAATCATCCGGGGAAGGGAATTTTTTCCCTGTGGCATCCGTTAACGTCCTGTCCCGAAATGCCTTCATCATGGAGCCAAATGAATGAGAAAGCTTGTCATCGCCATCTCAATGCTCGCCCTCGCGGCGTCGGCGGCCTTTGCCGACCCGATCCTCGACCGGCAGGCTCTGATGAAGGAGCGTGGAAAGATCGTCGGCGGCATTTCGAAGGTGGTCAAGGGCGAGGAGCCTTTTGATGCCGCGGCTGTGCTGACGCAATTGCAGGCGCTGCAGGCGAATGCCGAGAAATTCGACGCCGATGCGCTGTTCCCGGCAGGCAGCGATACTGGCGATACGACAGCGGCGCCGAAGATCTGGCAAGACATGGCAGGCTTCAAGACGACCGAGGACAAATATCTCGCCGACATCAAGGCAGCGGCCGCCGCCGCTCCCGCCGACGTCGATGCGTTGAAGGTGCAGTTTGGCACCATCGCGTCCAATTGCGGCACCTGCCACCAGACGTACCGGGTGAAAAAGAGCTGATAGCGGGCGATGCCCTGGCCGAAAAAACTCGTTGGCGCCCTCGTCGTTCTGGGCGGCGTCGGCGCGGCTGCCGGGTGGGTCCTGTCGGCGCCGGTGAAGCTCAACAGTGAGACGCTGGCCAAGCTGGGGCCGGGCGACGTGGTCAAGGGCAAGCGCATCTTTTATGCCGGTGGCTGTACTTCCTGCCACGCAAAGCCGGGTTCGCAAGGGGGTGCGCGGCTTCAACTCGTGGGTGGTCTCGAACTCAAGACGCCATTCGGAACCTTCGTTCCGCCCAACATTTCGCAAGACCCCAAGGACGGCATCGGCACGTGGTCGGTCGAGGACCTCGCCAACGCCATGCTGAAGGGTGTCTCGCCCTCTGGCGAACATTTCTATCCGGCGTTTCCCTATGCCTCCTACGCGCGCATGAACCCAGCCGACATCGCTGATCTCTACGCCTTCCTGAAGACGTTGCCTGCCGTCGCCGGCAAGGCGCCCGCGAATTCCCTCGGTTTCCCCTTCAACATTCGTCGCGGCATCGCCCTGTGGAAACTGCTCTACCTCCGTAACCAGCCGGTCGTGGCATTTCCCGAAGGTACGGCTGGCCCAGTGATGGCGGGCCGTTACCTGGTCGAAGGGCCGGGCCACTGCGGCGAATGCCACACGCCGCGCGACTTAGCCGGCGGCACGAAAAAGAGCGAGTGGCTGGCAGGTGCCGTGGCTGCCGAAGGCAAGGGCATCGTGTCCAACATCACATCGGGCGAGGGCGGTATCGGCAACTGGTCGGAAGCCGACGTCGCCAACTACCTCGAAACCGGTTTTACGCCTGACTTCGATTCCGTCGGCGGCGCCATGGTCGACGTGCAGCGCAACATGGCCCAATTGACGCCGGAGGACCGTGCGGCCATCGCCGCCTATCTCAAGGCGATACCGCCACATCCCAACGGCTATCCGGCGCGCAAGAAGACGGCGAACTAGTCTTCGGATGACAGGTGGCGGTCGCCGAGAAAGTCGAAGCCTGTTTCGAAGAAATGGTTGTAGTTGCAGGTCAACTCCTCGCCGGGAGCGATGTCGCGCAGCGCAAAGGTCTCCTCGGGCGAGGAGACGTCGCAATTCGGCTCATCGGCATGGTTCATGTAGCGCGCGTCGTCGGCTTCGAAGACGATGTAGTTCGGGTCGCGCCGGTCGGGATAGGAGTAGCGGTCGAGATAGTTCTTCACCGGCCCGGCTTCGCGCTCATAAGTTTCGACCTCGATGAGCCGGTCGAACCTTGGATCCAGCTTCCAGATCAGCGTGCCGCGGGGAATGGCGTTCTTGGCAAAGACGCCGATGCCCTGGATGGGCGATTTGTCGAGATAGACGTCGACGAGCAGCATGATGGACCTTTACGCGATTGGGGCTGTCGGGCCTAGGAAAAGCCGCGCACTGGGTAGCGCGCGGCCATCGCAATTGCGAGTAAAATGAGCAGCGCGGAATTCAAAAAGTCATGATCGCCAGGGCGACTGGCGGACCACGCCGCTTCCCCGTCAGCGCTGCTGCAGCGCGAGCCGAACACCCAGAGCACAGTAGATGCCGCCAACAACCTTGCCTTGCCATTTCAGCACCGTCGGATTTCGGCGGAGGAACACGCCGAGCCGACCGGCACTCACTGCAAAGACGACCGTGCTGAAAAGGCCGAGTAAGACGAAGATAACCCCCAATGTGGCCAACTGAAGTATTATCGATCCGTTTTCAGGCCGCACGAACTGAGGCAGGAAAGCGAGAAAGAAAAGCGCTGTCTTGGGGTTGAGCACTTCGGTCAGGACAGCCTGTCGAAACGCCTTGCCGGCGGAGATCGCGAGCGCGCCTGCAGCCGGGTTGGCCGGTGTCTTCTCAGTGATCGCGCGAATGCCGAGATAAACCAGGTAGGCCGCGCCCATGTATTTTATGAGGCTGAACAGCGTCGCCGACGTGGCGATGATCGCCGAGATGCCGACCATCGCCATGACGGTGTGAAACACATCGCCGGCCGCGATCCCCGCGCCGGTGGCGATGCCAACCTTGGTTCCGGAGCTCGTTGCCCGCGCTATGGTAAGGAGCGTGGCTGGGCCCGGAATAAAGACGAAGCCGAGCACAACCGCGACATAAGCGATCAATGTAGCGAGATCGATCATCGGTCGATTTCTCCCGTAAGCTGCAGCTTGCCCATCACCTTCAGTGCAAACGAATAGGTATAGGCGATTTCCTCCAGTCGCGAAAACCGGCCGGAGGCACCGGCGTGTCCGGAATCCATGTTGATCTTGAACAGCACCGGATTGTCCCCGCTCTTGCGGTCGCGCAGCCGCGCCACCCATTTGGCCGGTTCCCAATAGGTGACCCGCGGATCGGTGAGTCCGGCCAGCGCCAGGATCGGCGGATAGTTGAGCGCGGCGACATTGTCATAAGGCGAATAGGCGGCAATGGTCCGGTAATCGTCTGCCGACGCGATCGGATTGCCCCATTCAGGCCATTCCGGCGGCGTCAGTGGCAGGCTGGCGTCGAGCATCGTCGTCAGCACATCGACGAACGGAACCTCGGCGACGATGCCGCCGAAACAGTCCGGCGCCATGTTGGCGACGGCGCCCATCAGCATGCCGCCGGCCGAACCGCCTTGCGCGACGATGCGGTCATGCGCGGTGTAGCGCTCGGCAACAAGGTGGCGCGCACAGGCGATGAAATCCGTGAACGTGTTCATCTTGTGCGCCCGCTTGCCGTCGTCGTACCAGCCATAGCCCTTGTCCTTGCCGCCGCGGACGTGGGCGATGGCGAAGACAAAGCCGCGGTCGACCAGTGAAAACCAGTTGGTGTTGAAAGCGGCCGGCACGGCGATGCCATAGGAGCCGTAGCCGTAGAGCAGGCAAGGCGCGGATCCATCCAGCGGCGTGTCGCGGTGGTGCAAGAGCGAGATCGGCACCAGTTCGCCATCGCTGGCCGGCGCCATAAGCCGCCGCGTGACATAGTGGTCCGCATCATGGCCGGACGGCACTTCCTGGGTCTTGAGCAGCACCCGCTCGCGAGTGCGCATATTGTAGTCGAACACCTGGGCCGGCGTCGTCATCGACGAATAGGAAAAGCGCATGATCTCGGTGTCGTACTCATAGGAACCCGACAGGCCGAGCGAGAAAGCCTCCTCGTCCAGGGACAAAAGATGCTCTTCGCCGCTGGTGCGGTCGCGCACGACGATGCGTGGCAGGCCTTCCTTGCGTTCGAGCCGGACCATGTGATCCCTGAAGCCGATTACCGACAGGATCAGCCGGCCGGGCTCGTGCGGCACCAGTTCCTGCCAGTTGGCGCGCACCGGATCGCTTGCCGGCGCCGTCATGATCTTGAAGTCCTTGGCGCCGTCGGCATTGGTCAGGATGAAGAAGATGTCGCCGCCTTCTTCCAGATCATACTGGAGGCCAATCTCGCGCGGCGAGACTAGTTTCGGTTCGGCAAAC
Source organism: Mesorhizobium sp. M1338 (assembly GCF_040318045.1). Classification (NCBI taxonomy): domain Bacteria; kingdom Pseudomonadati; phylum Pseudomonadota; class Alphaproteobacteria; order Hyphomicrobiales; family Phyllobacteriaceae; genus Mesorhizobium; species Mesorhizobium sp. M1338. The sequence goes on from NZ_JAMYLL010000004.1 coordinate 233,988, forward strand.
GGATCATTGGCGCGCATCAGGCGGTATTCCGACGTCTCGTGATCGTTGATGCCGATCATGATCCATTCGTTGTTGCGGGTGCCGTCGACATTCATGAAGAAACCGGGATCGGTTTCCTCATAGACCAGCCGGTCGCTTTCCGGGCTGGTGCCCAGCGCATGGAACAGCACCTTGGACGGGCGATGGTTGGGGTCGAGACGGGTGTAGAAGAAGCCGTCATTGCGGGCGTTCCAGACGCCGGAACCGCCGGTGTCGGAAATCTGGTCGGCAAGCTCCTTGCCATCGGCAAGGTCGCGCACGCGAAGCGTGTAGAATTCGGAGCCCTTGTCGTCGAATGCCCACAAAAGCTTGGCGTGGTCGGCCGAGTGATCGACGCCGCCAAGACGGAAATAGGGCTTGCCTTCGGCCTCCGCGTCGCCATCGAGCAGGATATGCTCGGCGCCACCGTCGCGCGGCATGCGGAAATAGCGCGGCTGCTCGCCGCCAAGCTTGAAGGACGAACCATAGGCATAGGGCCCATCCTTCATCGGCACGGAAGAATCGTCTTCCTTGATGCGGCCCTTCATCTCCTGGAAAAGCTGCTTTTGCAGCTCGACCGTGTCGGCCATCAGCTTTGACTGGTAGGCGTTCTCCGCCTCGAGTTCGGCGCGTATCCCCGCATCGAGCAATGACGGATCCCGGAACATCTCCTGCCAGTTGTCTGCCCGCAGCCAGGCATAGTCGTCGGTTCGTGTGATGCCGTGATGCGTGTCGAAAACCGGCCGCTTCTCGGGCGTTGGCGGGCTTACGATCGGAAATGCGGATGTCTTGGTCATTGCGTCTCGCTTTGCCGGTATGTTGATTGGGGAAGTATCTTGAATGGGAATGAACACGTCGATCAGGGCGGGTTCAAGAGCCGTGGCGTATAGGTTGTGTCGGCTCCAGAAGATGAACCGGGAGGAGAGATGATGACTATTTGGTCCCGGACTGCCGCGGCTTTCGCCGTTGCTTCGGTAACTCTGGCCTTAGCCGGCCAGTCTCATGCGACCGTATTCGCGGCTTGGCAAGTGGCCAATGTGCCGTTTGGCGACACGCTCAATGTGCGCAAATACCCTTCGGGCACGTCCCAGAACCAGGCGGCATACCCAAATGGGACTGTTCTGCGGATGACCGGACGATGCACGGCGTGTCGCGTGATTGCTTTCGCGACGGTGGCAACCTGTGGTTTTGAGTGCGGGCGTGAACAACCAAGTTTGCGCGTGCAATAGCCAAGAAAAATCAAGCATTGAAACCTGATTTGTGAGTTACCGCGAATGTAATGGAGAGCTGACGTGGCGTCAGCCGTTGCTCGTTGGCGCGAGAAATATCGATAAATTACACGATGCACGAAAGATTGAAGCTGATCGGGGAATGATTGACCAGCATCGTTCAATATAGCGCAAAGGGTGAATTGACTTACTTGGTCCGCAGGGTCATTGATGTGCCTGTGACACGAATCGCAGAAGCTCTAGCTGCACAAAATTCGTGCAATGCCCTGGCTGTAAAAAGGGCGCAGATCGAAGTAACTCTTGTTGGGGCCTGAAGACCATGGATATTGTCGAAACACCTTCCAGAAACAGCGATGCGCTGATCGAGTTGACCGCCGATGTGGTGGCCGCCTATGTCAGCAACAATCCCGTGCCGGTCGGCGAATTGCCGAGCTTGATATCCGACGTCCATGCCGCGCTCGGCCGTGTGGGCGGAACCGCCGAACAGCCGCCTGCCGACAAGCAAAAGCCGGCGGTCAACCCGAAGCGCTCGGTTCATGACGACTACATTGTCTGCCTTGAAGACGGCAAGAAGTTCAAGTCGCTGAAGCGCCACCTGATGACCCACTATGACCTGACGCCGGATCAGTATCGCGAAAAGTGGAACCTCGACCCGACCTATCCGATGGTTGCACCCAACTATGCCGCTGCCCGGTCCCAGTTGGCCAAGAAGATGGGCCTCGGCCGCAAGCGCAAGGCGCGGTAATCGCTGCCAGCAGACTTATCGACCCAAACGGCGCCTTCGGGCGCCGTTTGATCTTGCTGGGCGGTAGCGCTGATCGAGCGGAGCAATTCCAGCAAGAGCGTGTGAAACGCTTTCAGGCGGTTTGCTTGAGCGCCGCCTCGGCGTCGCGCTTGATGCGCTTGACCATCGAGCGGAGGCCATTGGCGCGCTGCGGCGACAGATGCTCGTCGAGGCCGAGCTCTTTCAATGTCGCTTCCGCGTCGGTCTTCTGGATTTCGCTGGCGGCCCTGCCGGAAAACAGCGCCAGCATGATCGCGACCAGTCCACGCACGATATGAGCGTCCGAATCGCCGGTGAAGGTGATGACCGGATCAGCTCCAGGCCCCTGTTCGGTGGTCAGCCAGACCTGACTGACGCAGCCCGGCACCTTGTTGGCGGCGCTGCGCTCCTCGTCCGGAAACGGCGGCAGTGCCTCGCCGAGTTCGATGACGTAACGATAGCGGTCTTCCCATTCCTCAAGGAACGAAAAATCGTCGCGGATCGTCTGGATCGTGGTGGTCATGGCCCGGATATAGTTACGCGGCGGCGCCGCGTCACGGAAAAAACAAGGACACCCCGGGCGTCGAGAGGGCAGATAGCCCGCGGTGCGCCGTCGAAACGGCTTAATTCCGCGCCGGCAGGGTGACTGTCTCGGGCAAGACGACTTCCTCCGGCACGCTGCCGGTCATCGTCGATGTGTCAGGGCCGGCGGCGGACTTGTCGTCCAGCATCGCTGCCGCGATCTTGGCGGTCTCCCTGGCGCGGGCGGTGATGGTGTGCATCGCCGACTTGCCGGTCTCGCAGACATCGGGCTTGCGTTCGCAAATGCCGGCGATGTCGCCAACCGCTTCGCGCGCCGCAAACAAGGCCTGGATCGGGCCAACACTTTCGCGGCCGGTTTCATCGGGGCCAACAGTCAGCGGCAGCGCCAGCAGCACCAGCGAAAACCAGAAAGCCATTCTTATCAGGAAGACCATGCCCTTGTCCTCTCGTCGTGACCGGATCATGCATCCATATGGCATGACCTCTTTTGTAGGCAGGATGTTGGCACACATGCGCAAAGGACGGCTTGCGGGCTAAGTGAGAATTTTCCTCAAATTTTAGGCAAATTCGAAACGCGCCGTTGCGCAATCGATTTGTCTCAAATCCGAATGATTTTTCTTAACGCGAAATAACCATCTATCTCCATGCTTTTCCTGCTTTTTCCTGAAAGCTGGGAGTCCGCGCTCTGCCAATGGGCACGGGTCGCCGAATAACCCTCCGTTTACTATGGCTGCATTTGCCCGGGCTTTCGGCTGCCGGCATCCCGATATTTGCCGCAGGCCGGGGCCTTGGTCGGCCCTGCCTTATCCATTCCTTAAACGCTGGATGCGAGTTTCAGAGCCAACCAGAACGATCTGCAAAGCAGAGCTGTCCACAACGATTACGGGTGCGTTGAGTTGAGTTCAATCAAGGCCAGATACGTTGAATTGCCTGGCGCGATTGCCGCCGGTTGCGAACGTATGGTCCATCCGTCCATCCTTGGGCGGAGCGACCGCGAGCGCCAGCGCCGCTTCATCGGGGTCATGCTCGCCGCTCCTTTCTTTGCCGCTGGCGCCGCGGTCACGCTGGTCACTTCAGGCATGGGCGCCGCCGTCACCATGGCCGCCATCTTCGCGGCCTTTGGCCTGTGCTGGTTCGTCGCCTTGCTGGTGGCGGCGACCGGCAAGATGGCGATCGCAAGTCAGCTCGCCCTGGCAGTGGCGGGCGTTTCTCTCGGCAGTCTCATTGCCGCCGCGGGCGGGCTGAGTTCACCTGTCGCCATGCTGGTCGTGGCATTGCCATTCGAAGCCTGGTGGATCGGTGCCTCGCGGCGTGCGGCACTTTGGGGAGCCGTATCGGCCGCCGCCGCCATTTTGGCACAGCCTCTGGCTGCAACCGTGTTCCCGTTCGCAGGAGCGCAGATTGCTACCTGGCACTGGCTGGTGCCATTGGCCTGGGCGCTCACACTGATCCCGCGCGCGTCGGTGTTTCGCGACACGACCGCCGCGGCCGATGTCGTGGACACGGCCGATCGGCTCGAAGACATCATCGATGCGGTGGTCTTGCGCGTCGCCCGTCATGGCGAGGTTCTGGACGCTTCGCCAAAGGCGCGCACGCTTTTGAAATTGCCAGCCGAACTGCTATCAGGAAATGGCTTCTTCGATCGCATTCATCTCTCGGATCGCGTCTCCTATCTCAGCGCCCTGGCCGACATGCGCGATGGCGCGCGGTCGCGCCGGCTCGAATTGCGCGTCAGGCTGCCTCAGAACGGCAATGGCCAAAATGACAATCGCGTGGCGGCCGACAATTATCGGCCGTTCTCGCTCGATCTGGTGCGGAGTGAGGAACAGGGCGACGTCTTCACGCTTGTCCTGCGCGAGAATGACGAGATTGCCCGGCTGCGCGAGGATCTCGCGGCGGCCAATGAGGCGGCCGCGTCCGCCGAGGTGGCGAAGGGGCGCTTCCTAGCGGTGGTCAGCCATGAACTGCGCACGCCGCTGAATGCCATCATCGGCTTCTCGGACATGCTGCTGCATGAGATGTTCGGCGCCTTCAAGGATCCGCGCCAGAAAGAATATGTCGGCCTGGTGAGGGATTCGGGCCAGCATCTGCTGGCCGTCGTGACCTCGATACTCGACGTGTCCAGGATCGAATCGGGCGTCTATGCGACTGAACCGGAGCCATTCCGGTTCGCCGAAGCGGTCGACATGTGCCAGTCCATGATGCAGCTGCAGGCGCAGGCCAAGAACATCGATCTGCGGACGCAGATCGCGCCGGACGCTGGCGACATCAATGCCGATCGGCGTGCCGTGCAGCAGATGCTCATCAACCTTGTCTCCAATGCGATCAAATTCACCCCCGATGGCGGCGATGTCGTCGTCGGCGCCAAGCGGATCGGTTCGCGTCTGCATTTCTGGGTCAGGGACACCGGCATCGGCATAGCCGAGGAGGATTTTGCCAATCTCGGCAAGCCCTTCATGCAGATCCAGAACGACTATACCCGCCGTTTCGAAGGGACAGGTCTTGGCCTTTCGCTGGTCAAGGGCCTAGTGGCCTTGCACGAAGGCACGATGTCCATCGAAAGCATGCCGGGCGAGGGCACCACGGTGACCATCAGCCTGCCGGTGAACGGACCGAAGGGACGCCAGGCGGAGAAAGCCGGCGTGCTGACCATGCCTGTGGCTATGGCGAAAGGGGACAGAAATGGCTCGCTCCGCAAGACAGCCTAAGAAGCCGGTCAAGCGCCCCAGCAATGCCCTTCAGGATGGCGCCGTCGCCGTCGGCGGCATGATCTCGCGCAATCCCGTCCTGGTGGGTGGCTCGACGGCATTCCTGGTGACGCTGTTCTACGTTTCCGCGAATGCCTTGTGGTACCAGCCTTTCCCGCATGCTGGCGCGTTCTTCGCGACCCGCAGCATCGAGGGCTTTCCGCACGCGGCGTCCGACGAACCGGAGACGACATTCAACATCCTGCGGCCATCCGGCGCGCCGGCACCGATCAAAGGCGATCCGGTGGTCGAGCAGGTGCAAGGCATACTCAAGGATCTCGATTTCTATTCCGGAACGGTCGACGGCATTTCCGGACCCAACACGCGCAAGGCCATCCAGGCCTATCAGCAGAAGGTCGGGCTCAACACGTCCGGCGAGATCGACGCGCTGCTGCTGGATCAACTGGGCGCGACGCCGAAAACCGCCTCCGTCGTACCCAGGCCGCGCCCGCGCCCGGATACGCCGGTCGCCGTTCCGGTGTCGTTACAGACGAATTCCGGGCAGACGAATGCCGACCAGGCGCCCGATGCCCGCATCGTCAAGATCCAGGCCGGGCTCAAGGCGTTCGGCAATGACGACATGCAGTTGGACGGCGTCGTCGGCGCGCGCACCAAGGCGGCAATCAAGGAATTCCAGTCGCTGTTCGGGCTGCCGCAGACGGGCGAGCCCGACGAGATCGTCTACGTCAAGATGCGTGAGATCGGCCTGACCAACTGACGGCTGAAACGACGGCTCGCCGAACGGCTGAAATATCGATAGAGCCCCTTGTTTCCATGCATGTCGTTGTTCCAAAACCGGGGCACATTTAGGCGACATGCATTAGCGGAGTTCTCTCATGCGCGTCACATCGGATCTATGGGTCTCGGCCCTGTTGCGCCGGGTGTTCAGCGCCGGCGGATTTGCAGCCGTGGTCAAGCGCGGCGCGACCGAGGCCGGTGCTGTGTTCGTCGTGACGCGGGGCAGGCTGGGCGAGGTTGCCCTGTTCGGCCCGGCGCCGCAGACGAGCTACGATTCGGCCAAGCCCGACGACCGGTTTTTCACTCTGCTCGGGGCCGGCGACGATGCCGCCGTGCTCGATGCCAGGCTGGAAAGGGAGAAAAAATTCGATCCCGACATCTGGGTAGTCGAGATCGAGGCGGGCACTGTGCCCGTCGAGGAGCTTATTTCCGTGAAGACGCCCTGAAGCCGGAGGAAGCCGCCGCATCGTCACTGTTCGATGCCGTGCGGGTATCGCTGTTTGCGGGTGCTGCGTCGCGAGCCACCCTTGAAAGGGTTTCGGCTTTCCAGAGCCGCACCTTGTCGGCGGCTGCTTCGCGATGCAGGAGCCGGTAGCGGTCGAGGAAGTTGCGGATTGCCTGCGGGTGCGGGAACTGGCCGGGATAGACCGCAACCGTGATCAGGAATGCCCTGTCCTCGCTGAGGTCGAGCGAGCGCAGTGCGGCAAGCAGCGAGGCATAATTCTGATTGGCGGTGAGCGCGCGCGCGATCGAGAAATCGATATCGAGCGCATCGGCGAGTGCGGTCTGGAAGAACGCGGCGTTTCCGGTCAGCGCCGTCTCGCGCAATTTCACATAGGTGTCCGCGCCCGTGAAGGGATCGGCGTTCGTCGCTGCCGCTTCGTCGCCAATGCGCATCATGGAACGCAGCCTGCGCCGTGCACTTTCGGCGGCAGCGCCGGCCACCTGTTCTCTGCTGGGCTCGTCGACGGCAGCTTCGGTGCTCGCAGGCGCAATCTTGTCTGCCGCGATGACGTTCGCTTCCGGCTCCCGCATTCGCACCAGAGTTGGCCTTTCGAGGGCCCGGATCAGGTCGGCTATGGTCGGGTTCAGGTCCTTGCGGCGCGCGATGGCGCGTGCATGCGGCAGTCCGTGCCGCCCGATCAGCGCGATGAGATCGATGTTGCTGACGGCGCGTGAGCGGATGAGCAAGGGAGCGGCAATGTCGACCGGTTCCTCGCAGAGACGGCGCACCAAAGCGGCGGGGGCATATTCGCATTCGGAAAGGGCGGCTGCCACGTAACGGCGAGACTCGACGGAGACATCGTTGAACAGCGGCAGCGTCAAGTCTTCGAGCTGGCCGATCTCACGGCGTGAAGGGCGGGTGAGCGAGCAGAATGCCGACACCGCGGCGCGGAACAGCCTTTCGGCCTTTCCTGAGTCTTTGCGTACCGCGATTTGCCTGAAGTCCGAAGATGACACGAAGGATACGCCCGTACTCGACACAATCTCGACCACGCTCCACCGGGACTATGTCGGTTTCGCGAGTGTCCGGTCAGGACGTCCTGACCTCAAGACAAAGGTCAAATTAGCGACGATCCGTTAGCGCTCCGTTAACCCTCTGCCGGCCTTAATGATATTTGGAGGCGTTGCGTTGTGCTCCGGGGAAACCGAGAGGAATGCGCGAATCATGGGCATGGTACTGTCTTTCGTGCCGAGAACGGCACCTAGCAATCGGACAAAGCAAACCGCCGAAATTCCGGCGGCGGTGATCATCTTTCCCGGCATCCGCTACGAGCGGTCTCATGGGGGCGACGTGCGGCCGGTCGATCCCGGCAAGCCAGGGTCGCCAGGGACCAAGCCGGTTCCGCACCACTAGAAGTCCTGCAACTCGCAGGAACTCTGCTCGAAGAAGCGCGACACGATCGGCTTCCAGCTGTCATCGGGTACGAAGGCACGGATGACGAAGATGCCTTCCTCGATCGGCGCTTCGACGAAGATCGCTCCCTGAAGCTCCTCGGGAAGGTCCTTGCGCACGTCGATCATCTGCGCCGGCGTCAGCACGACGGCATCCAGCGCGCCCTCAGTCGTGGTGTGGTCGTTGAAGGAATAGATGTTGTGGCCGCTGCGGTCATAAACCGACACCGACCAGAACGGAACATGTCCAGGCGCCTTGATGCGGACCATGCCTTCGCCCAGGTCGAACCGACATGCCGTAGCATAAAACAGCGGATCGACGGATTTCACCACGGGCGCGCCACCAGCCTCGGCATCGAGCCGGGTCATCTTGTAGAGATCCGACGCCATGGACAGACGCGACCAAGCATCGCGTTCGGAAAATTCAGGCACCAGAAACAGCACGACGATGTGCACGATGCCGGCGCCGAGCAGGCCGAGCAGGACCGCATGAAAAAGCCTGCGCATCGCCGCATGGAAACTACGCATCGCAGCCGACCTTTACGATCCGCGGCAGCGAAACGTCCGACAGGCCGGTGCTGCTGGCGATCGGCGTGTCGTAGAAGGTCAGCACGAAATACATCCTGCCGTAGCCGTCGGTCAGCAGCCAGTTGCCCGGCATCGGATAATGGCCGGCGGAAATGATGACCGAATTGTCGGGCTGGCGCACAACTCCATAGGATTGTAGTGCGGCTAGCCGGGTTTTGCCGGTTTCGACCACGCCGAGCGACTGGTCGGCGGCATAGAGCGTCCAGAACCGTGCCGTCGGAAAACCACCCGCGATCGTGTAGGTGCATTCGCGCCTGAGCTCGGCGCCGCCCGCGTCGCGCGCGGCCACGAAGGACAGCCCTTCGGCGCGGCCGAGCGCAAGCACGCCCTCGCGCGCCACGCGGGCCTTGGAATAAGGATCGGCGGACGGCGTGCCGATGTCGGGAAAGGCCGTCCATTGGCCGATCCGGATGGCGCCGGCACCATCCTGGACTTTCAGCGCATACCAGACGCTGCCGCCACCGCCGACGATGGCTATGGCAAGCGAAAGCAGTGTCAGGAAGGCATTCTTGAGCATGAAGGGCCGGGGACACGAAGAGTTGCGCTCGGGGATATCGCGGCGTGGGGCCCTGTGGCAAGCGGGCCGATGGATTTGCCCGCCCAAGCCAGTCGGAATGATCCGCCCAGTCGGAAAGGATCACAGTGCCGACAGCGTCTCCGGCGATTGAGGCGCATCGAGGGCCAGCGGCGACTGGAACAGTTTGGTCATGTCCCGCAGCGTCTGCGTGGTCCGGCTGGACAGCACCGCCGGCCGTTCAGCCGCGGCATCGGCCGCCGCCTGCGCGTCGCTCTTCTTCTGCGCTTCCTCGGCCTTGGCCGCGATCTCCTCGTCGACAAAGGGTTTGTCGATGCCCGGGATCGGCTTGAGGTCGATGTTCTGGTGCGCGTAGACCATCAGTCGCTGCCACACCATCGCCGGCAGCGAGCCACCCGTCATGTTCTTGGTCGGCGTGAAGTCGTCGTTGCCCATCCATACCGCCGCCGTGTAGTTGCCGGTGAAGCCGACAAACCAGGCGTCGCGGTAGGATTGCGTCGTGCCGGTCTTGCCGGCGACGACGATGTTGGGAAGTTGGGCCCGCCGCGCCGTGCCCATCACCGGCACCGCCGCCAGCATCGTATTCATCGATTTCAGCGCCTGCTCCGACAGCACCCGGTGTGGCGGCGGCGCATCCTTGGCGAAATCATAGACCACGTCGCCGGTGCGGGTCACCAACTGGGTGATGCCGTGCCGCGAGCCGACGAAGCCATTCTGCGCGAACACGCTGTAGCCCGTCGCCTGGTCCATCACCGTCATGCCGGAAGTGCCGAGCACCATCGTCTTGTGCGATTCGAGCGGCGACTCCACGCCCATAGCCTCGGCCATGGCCTTGATCGGGCCGATGCCGAGATGGTCCTTGGCCAGCCGCACCGGCACGGTGTTGATCGACTTGGCCATTGCCATGATCAGTGTGACATTGCCCGCCGAGCCGCCGCTGTAATTGTGCGGTGACCAGCTGCCCCAGCTGATCGGGCCGCCGGAAATGATGGAATTGGGCGTGAAACCGTGCTCCATCGCCGTGGCATAGACATAGGGCTTGAACGATGATCCGGTTTGGCGAAGCGCCTTGGTGGCGCGGTTGAACTGGCTGGCGCCATAGTCGCGGCCGCCGACGATGGCTCTGACGGCGCCGTTGGTTTCGATGACGACCACCGCGCCCTCGGTGACGTTATATTCCTTCCCGAACTGGCGCAGGTGGAACTCCACCGATTCTTCCGCCGCCTTCTGGATGTTGGCGTCGAAGGTGGTGTGGGCAACGAGTGAGTGCTGACCCGGTTTGGCGATCTTCTTGACCTCGTCGAACGCCCAGTCGAGGTAATAATCCGGGCTCTTCTGTTCGCCGCGATCGACGACATCGGCCGGGTGCAGCCTTGCCTGCAGAACCTGGCCTTCGGTCATGAAACCGGAATCGACAAGGTTGGACAGCACCACATTGGCGCGCGCACGCGCCGCCGGCAGGTTGATGTGCGGCGCATATTTGGTCGGCGCCTTGAACAGCCCGGCCAGCATCGCCGCCTCGGCGAGGTTCAGGTCCTTGACGCTTTTGCCGAAATAGAAGTCGGCGGCCGCCTCGATGCCGAATGTGCCGCCGCCCATATAGGCGCGGTCGAGATAGAGCTGCAGGATTTCCTTCTTCGACAGATTGGCCTCGAGCCACAGAGACAGGAAAGCTTCCTTGATCTTGCGCTCCAATGTGCGCTCATTGGTCAGGAACAGGTTCTTGGCCAGCTGCTGGGTGATGCTTGAGCCGCCCTGGACGACGGAATTCGCCCGCACATTCTCGAAGATCGCGCGTGAAAGGCCCAATACATCGATGCCGTAGTGATCGAAGAAGCGGCGGTCCTCCGTGGCGAGAACCGCCTTGATGACATGATCGGGCATCTCGTCGACTGGGACGGAATCGCGCTGGATGATGCCGCGCTGGCCGATCTCGTTGCCGTAGCGGTCGAGGAAGGTAACCGCGAAATCGCCCTGGGCGCGCCAGTCGCCGGCCGTGTCCTGGAAAGCTGGTACGGCGAGCGCCAGCATCACCACAATGCCGCCGGCGCCCAGCGTGAAACCTTCGCTCAACAGTTCGATGATGCCGCGGCGCCAGCCGCTGACGCGGAAGCGCCGCGAAAAAATCGTCGCGGATTCCCAGAATTGGCGCGCCTTGAAACCGATCTCGTAGAGCGAGGAATCGATCCACGCGTCGAGCGCCAGCAGCCGGGTGGCGATCGGCCCTCTTCTCTTGCGTGGTTCAGGACTGGCCATTCGGAAATCCGGCTAGCGATTGCACGACCTGAGGACCGCAAACCGGCAAATTCAGGGCGATGCACCGTCCCGACTATTCATCCATTTTGCGGACACCCACAAGGGCGGTGAGGACACAGCTGCACGGTTTGTTGGTGCAAGGGCAGGGGGGCAGGCATGAATGGCGACCGCCGCCGCTCGAAACCGAGCGCATCGCAATCAGCCTGCCAGAGCAGTGCCTTGAATCATCAAGCGAGGCTGCCGCGATAGCCGCCTTGAGCAGAACCCGCGCGCCGGTGACCGCGTAGGCGGGCTCCACATATTCCGCCTCGTTGTGGCTCAGCCCCTCACGGCACGGCACAAAAATCATCGCGGCAGGCGCCACCCGGGCGAGGAACAGCGCGTCATGGAATGCCCCCGATATCATCTGCTTGTGCGGCAGCCGCAGGGAATTGACGGCCTCCTCGACGGTTTTGACCATATCGGGAGAGAATGCCGCCCCGGGCATGTCGAACGACCGCCTGATCATTGCAGTGCAATGCTGTGCCCCTGCCTCCGCCGCGCAGACCTGGCGCGTTTCGGCTTCGATGGCATCGAGCCGCTCTACCCGCGGGTGTCTGATGTCGACGGCGAAGGCCACCGACTGCGGTATGGCGTTGATCGATCCCGGCTTGGCGGTGACCCGGCCCACCGTCAGCCTTGCGCTGCTGTCGAGCGGCATGACCGTCGTCTGCAGCCTGTGCATTGCGGCAACGGCCGCGACCATGGGATCCCTGCGGTAGGCAAGGCCAGTTGTACCAGCGTGACCGGCAGCGCCCTCAATGGAGACTTCCAGCCAGCGCGTACCTTGCACGGCGGTGACGACACCGATCGGCAACCGCTCCTTTTCCAGCGATGGTCCCTGTTCGATATGGAGCTCGATATAGCCGGAGATCGGCATGCCGAGGGGGCGAAGGGTTGCCTCTGGCAGGGCGGAGATGGTTGCCGCGAGCTCCTCTGCGAGGGACGCACCGTCGCTGCCGACTATGGATTGCCATGCGGAAATATCGGCGCCGGTGAAGGCCATGGAGCCCATGACACCCGGCGCGAACCGGCTACCTTCTTCATTGGCCCAGGCGACGACCTCGATCGGCATTCGAGTTTCGACCTTCGCGTCCTCCACGGCTTCGAGCGTCTCGAAGGCGGAAAGCGTGCCGAGCGCTCCATCGAAGCGCCCGCCGGTCGGCTGGCTGTCGAGGTGGCTGCCGATCAGCAGCGGCGGCAGCGTGGCATCCGTGCCCTCGCGGCGGATGAAGAGGTTCGCCATTGCGTCCTGAAAAACCGCGAAGCCGCGCTCGAGCGCCAATTCCGCCAGCAGGCGCCGGGCGCTGCGATCCTCAATGCTGAACGCCTGTCGGTTTACGCCGCCGGCTGGTGTCGCGCCGATCCGGGCGAAGGCATCGAGGCGGCCCAGCAGCCGCTCGCCGTCGATCTCCGGCACCAAAGTCACCGCTTGAGGCCTCGGATAAAGCCGTTCACCCGTTGCGGGTCGACTTGGTTCCACCACACGCCATCGTGCTTAAGCGAACTGGCGACAATGACGCCGTCGACGATGGCGAGGATATCGTTGGCGTTGTCGGGCGTCACCCCGCTGCCGACAAGGGTCGGCAGTCCGGCGGCGTCCTTGATCATCCTGATGTAGCCGAGATCAGCGGCGTGGCCAGTGCGCTGGCCAGTGGCAATCACCGCGTCGGCATCGAAGAACACCAGATCCTTGACCTGTTCCTCGACCGGCCGGTCGCCGACGATGGCGTGGGCGCCATGCTTGACATGCGCATCGGCGAAGATGCGGATGCCATTGGCCCTAAGCCTGGCGCGGAAGCGCATGGCGCGCGCCGCTTCACCTTCGATAAGGCCCTCATTGGCGACATAGGCGTTGGCCCACTGATTGACGCGGACGAAGGAAGCGCCGGAGGCACTGGCGATCGACAGCGCGGGAATGGAAGCATTGGCAAGCACGTTGATGCCGATCGGCCGGCCGAGTTCCCTGCGGATCCGGTCTGAGACGACGGACATGTAGGCGGAGGTTTCCGGCCCGATATCATCGGGCTTGGCAAACGGAACGTCGCCGTGGTTCTCGACGATCACGCCATCGCAACCGCCGTGCAAATAGGCTTTGGCGTCGTCGAGGCCACGTTGATAGATGGCCTCGACCGCTTCACCATCATAGCGCGGCGCACCTGGAAGAGGCGCCAGATGAACAACGCCGATCACCACCTTGCTTCTGCCGAAGATCGACTGCAGCGCATCATTCGTCGCCTGGCCGACCGGTTTTGAGGATTTTGTCATGCGGTTTCCGCTTCCGTCGTTTCCATGAGCAGTTTCATCTCCCGCCTGTCGGGGCAGGAGCCGAGCGTGCCGGCACGCCCGACCGAGATGGCTGCGGCGCGGGCCGCGGTCCGCGCGGCCGCGGCGCGGTCCATGCCGGCTGCAAGACAGCCGGCGAGGCAACCGCAAAAGACATCGCCCGCGCCGCTTGTGTCTACCACGGCTACCCTCGGCGCCACGAACCGGTCGATCCGTCCTTCGCCATCGGCGACTAGGCAGCCGAGCGCGCCAAGCGTCACGACGGCGGTTCCCGCGCCTTGACGGATTATTTCGCGGGCTGCCTCGTCAGGATTGCTCATTCCGGTCAGCTGCGCCGCTTCGCCTGCATTGGCGATGGCGAGACTGACGTCGCTCAAACCCGCTCTATGGCCGGCCGCAAGCGGGCTTGGATTGAAGACCGTCGTTGCCCCCGCGCCCCGCGCCACCTTTAGGCAAGCGGTCGTTATATCAGGGTCCAGATTACCCTGAACCACGACGATGTCGCCGCGTTCGAGCGATCGGATAAAATCGCCGTCGGCCAGGGGATCGAAGGCTGCGGCGCAACTGGCGCCGGTAACGATGAGATTCTCGCCTCGCGCATCGACCATGATCGTCGACCGGTCGCTGGGCAGTTGCAGCATCATCAGATGGCTGGCATCGAGCTCGCGGCTCAGCTGCTCTGTGATCCAGGCTCCGGCGGCATCGTTGCCGATCGCCGCACGGAAGCGAACATCGGCTCCGGTGCGCGCCGCGGCCACCGCCTGGTTCGCACCCTTGCCGCCAAGTCCATCGGCATGTTCCGATGCGTTCAGCGTCTCGCCCGCCGCCGGAAACCGGTCCAGCCGAAACGTCGTATCGACGCAGACATTGCCGACGACATGGACGCGCATGGCTAATCCCTGGCCGTTGCCCAGCCCAGCATCTGTTCGAACAGTGTCTTGTAGCCATCCCAGGCGATGAAGCCGGGCGGCAGCCAGTGCGGGCCGACATCCGAGGTCCAGGCGACGGTGCGGCCCTGGCCATATTTGCCGGTCACCAGCAGTGGCAGCGAACGGTAGTCGGAGGAAACGGTGGCGAGGACTTCCGCACCGTCCTTTACCGCGACCTCGTTAAAGCCGAGCAGGATCGGCCAATCCTTGCCGAGGCCCTTAAGGATCGGATGGTTCTGCGGGCCGACAACGACCGGCGCATAGCCTTCGGGAACCTCGACGCGGTCGTCCACCGGCAGGCAGGTGACCGGCAGAACGTCCTCGACCGGCGTCTTGTGATAGCGCGCGCCCCCATTGATGCCCTGGAAGCTGTAATAGCCGCCGAACATCAACAGGCCGCCGCCATTGCCGACATAGTCGCGCAACAGGCGCAGCCGGTTCGGCGTCGGTTTGGAGTGGACCCAGGTGTCCGGGTGGAGCAACAGCGTGTTGGCACCAAGATCGGAAAGCACGACCACGTCGTAGGCCGAAAGCGTTTCCATGGTCTGCGGGAAATTTCGCTGCGCCTCATGCGCCGGCATGAAGGTGACGTCGAACGGACCGTCCTTCAGCGCGGCCAGCAGCTCATCGGCACCGGTGTGATAGGTCACGGTCGGAAACTGGTCGAAGCCTTTGATGTGGGTCGCGGTCGAGACCCAGGACTCGCCTGCGAGAAGAACCTTCTTCCTGGACATGTAGACTCCCTATTTTGTTTGGAGCCGCGGCTCAGAGGCCCTCGGCGAACACAGTCTTTGGATTGTCGATGAGCATAGTGCCGATTGCCGATTGCTCGACACCATGGCGCTTCAGTCTCGGCACGAAATGCTTGAGGATGAAGCCGTAGCCGAAACCGCCGAAGCGGGTCAGCATGATCTTGAGAAAAACGTCCTGCGACAGCAGAATCCGGTCGAGTAGCCCCATGTCGATCAGCGAGCGGATCGCCCGTGCATTCTGCTCGTCGGACGGCGACTGAGCATCCTGGTCGGCATAATAGAAATCCATGCCGATCATGTCGTATTCCAGGAAGGCACCGCGCGCGGCGAGGCTTTGCTGATAGGCAAGATCGTTGTGGCTCGGGTTCATGTGGCAAAGCACCGTATGCCGGAGATCGGCGCCTTCCGCCTCGACCACATCGAGCACGTCATGCGCCAGCCGCTCCCAGCCGGGCAGATGAATGGTCAGCGGCACGCCGGTGATCTTGGCCGCGCGGGCCGAAGCCCGCAGTGATTTGCGTTCCTCGTCGGTGAAATCCTTGCTGACGCCGACCTCGCCGATGATGCCGGCCATGATTTCGGGTTGGGTCGACCCGCCGCCGACATCGTTGACGAGGAATTCGGTGACGTCGTCGACGTCCATCGCTTTCAGCCAGTCGGGGTGGGTGTGCTGCAGGTAGAAGCCTGTCCCCATCACGATCCGCAATCCCGAGGCGCGGGCAATGCGCGCCAGCTTCACCGGATCGCGGCCAATGCCGATATTGGTCGCATCGACCACGGTGTGGCCGCCGAGCGCCCGGTATTTCGCCAGCTCCGAAAGCGCCAGGTCGCTGTCGTCGAGCGAGACGTTGTCGCGGTTCATGTAGGGGTTCATCCGCAACTCGCCGATGATCTCCATGCTGACCGGCTGCTCGGCGATCTTCCTCTCGTCGGGATGGCAGGGGCATTTCCACGATTTCGCGCCGTCGAGCAGGATATGCTCATGCATAAGCGTCACGCCCATGTCGGCGATCGCGACCGGGCCGGTAACAGTCATCACGGTGCCGGAGCGGACACCGATGGGCGCCCGTTCCCTTGGTTTGTCTTCGAACAGATGATCCATGTCAGCGGCTCCGCGTTGCGCCCTTGAACAGCCGGAAATTCAGCCAGATGGCAACGAGGATGATTGTGCCGGTGACGATCGGCGTCAGGAAGGGCGACATGTGCGACAGGATCAGGCCGTTGCCGATAACGGCGACGGTCAACGCGCCGAGCACGGTGCCGATGATCGTGCCGCGCCCGCCGAACAGGCTGGTGCCGCCAAGCACCACGGCGGCAATGACATCGAGTTCGAAACCCTGGCCGGAATTCGACGAGCCGGAACCGAGCCGGGCGGCAAGAACAACGCCGGCCACCGCCGCCGCCATGCCCGACAGGACATAGACGAACAGCGTCATGAAGCGCGTATCGACACCGGCGCGGCGCACGGCTTCGGCATTGGCCCCGATGCCGGTGACATAGCGGCCGAATGGCGTCTGGTTGAATGCGAGATAGGCAACGATCAGAACGACAAGGGCGAGCAGTGCCGGTACCGGCACACCGAGAAACCAGGCCCTGCCGATGTTGACGAAGAAGCTGGTCGGCTCAACCGGGATCGAATAGCCGCCGGTGATCAGCAACGCCACGCCGCGGATGATCGAGAGTCCGGCAAGTGTGACGATGAAGGCCGGTATCCGCTCATAGGCGATGAAGAAGCCTTGTAAAGCACCGATCGCCGCGCCGAGTGCCAGCATGGCGGCGACGACGAGCGGCCACGGCAGGCCGGACTGCAGCAAGACAGCCGACAGCGTCGCCGTCAGCGCCAGCACGGACCCGACCGAAAGGTCGATACCGCCGGTTGTGATGACGAAGGTCATGGCTGCCGCAACGATCAGCAGCGGCGCCGACTGGCGCACGATATTGAGCAGATTGGGCGTCGTCAGGAAAGAGCCGGTGGTCAGCGAGAAGACCACGCAGACGACGAGGAAGAACAGCGCTATCGAGACGACGCTGCCATTGGCTATCGCCACATCCTTCCAGGTGGTGTTGTGGCCGCGTTTGGGCGGCGAGGCGCTGATATCCCTGGGTGATGACGTGACATTCATGGCTGCGCTGCCTCATCACGGCTGGCGCGGGCCGAACGCGCCGTGAATTTGCGGCCGACGATGAGGTTGACGACCTCTTCGATGCTGGTGTCGCCGATCTTGCGTTCGGCGACATTGCAACCCTCATACATGACCTGGATGCGATCGCAGACCAGGAACAGATCCTGCAGCCGATGGGTGATGAGGATAACGCTGACGCCGCGGGCGCTGACGGCGCGGATGAGCTCCAGAACCGCTTCGACTTCCGCCACCGCAAGAGCCGCTGTCGGTTCGTCCATGATCAGCACCGACGGATCGAAAGAGGCGGCGCGGCCGATGGCGATCGACTGGCGCTGCCCACCGGAGAGGTTTTCGACCTTGAGCCTGGTATCGGCTATGACGATGCCGAGCCGGTCGAGCATCTCACGCGTCTGATCATGCATACGCTTGTTGTCGAGAAAGGGGACGCCGAGAACGCGGCGCCGCGGCTCGCGGCCGAGGAAGAGATTGCCCGCCACATCAATCGTGTCGCAGAGCGAAAGGTCCTGGTAGACCATTTCCACCCGTGCGGCGCGGGCATCGGCCGGTGAGGAAAAGGAGACAGCCTTGCCGTCGATCTCGATGGTGCCGGAATCCGGAATGACCGCACCGGACAGAACCTTGCTCAAGGTGGATTTACCGGCTCCATTGTCGCCGACCAGGCCGAGCACCTCGCCAGGCTTCAGGTTCAGCGAAACATCGTCCAGCGTCTGGATAGGGCCGTATCGTTTGGAAATACCGGTCATCCTGACGCGGTAGGATTCGCCATCGCTCATCACGGTTCCAGTTCTCAAGGTAACAAGTTCAATCGGTCGCCAGGCCGCGCAGGCAACCCTGAAGTCATTGCGCGGCCCGGCGGTCCGGGGAGGATACTACTTGAACATGTCCTTGAACTGGCCGACATTTTCCTTGGTCACGATGGTGATCGGAACATTGATGATCGGATCGATCTTCTCACCCTTCTTGAGCTTGCCGAAGGCTTCAACCGCTGCCTTGCCTTCACCAGCCGGATCCTGCTGGACGACGGCGACCACCCAGCCCTCTTCGAGACCTTGCACCGCCGACTTGGTCAGGTCCCAGCCGAACACCTTGACATCGCCGGTACGGCCTTGGCTGGTGACGGCGGAAACCGCACCGAGCAGAGCCGGCTCGCCGGTTGCGTAAAGCGTCGTCATGTCGGGATTGGCGGTCATAAGGTTCTCGGCGGCGGACAGGGCTACGTCCTGCACGTTCTGGCCGTCGACCGTGTCGAGGAAGGTGACTTTCTGGCCGCTGTCGGTGACGGCCTTCTTGAAGCCGTCGAGCCGCTGGTTCTGGATGAACGAATTGAGCGCGCCGACAACGCCGATCTTGGCGGTTCCGTTCAGCTTGGTCTTGACGTATTCGGCGTAGAACTTGCCGATATCCTCGCCCGCCTTGGTGTTGTCGACGCCGACGAAGGCGACGTTGTCGCCATTCGGGATCTGCGCGTCGATGGCAATGACCGGAATGCCGGCCGCCTTGGCCGCGGTGATGGCCGGCTTTACACCGTTGACATCGATGGCGACGAGAATGATGCCGTCGACCTTTTGGGTGATGTAATTCTCGATCGCGTCGTTCTGCGCGCTCGGTACATTGTTGGCGTTGAAGATGACGAGGTCGACGCCAGCGGCCTTTGCAGCAGCTGTTGCACCGTCATTGATCTGGTTGAAGAACAGGGCCTGCTGGTTGATGGTCACCAGCGCATAGGTCTCGGCTATGGCGGAAGCAGAGCCGAGGGCGAGGGTCATGGCGATGGCTGCGGTGCAGCCTGAAAGGATCTTGGTAAGACGCATTCCGGTTCCCCTTGGTTTTACGGAAAAGGCCCTTGATCGGGCTCACCTGGCGACTGAGCGCAGAGGCATAATTCAAGGTACTTGATTTCTTGTCAAGTGACTTGAATTAGCGCCAACGAAAAGAAATGGGCGGATGCGCCGGATCAGAATGTCGCTGGCGTGTTCACCCAGAAAATGCTGGCGCGTTCATCTCCGACATTGCGGTACCAGTGCGGCAGTTCGGAGTTGAAGACGAAGGAATCGCCGGCAGACAGGCGAAACGTTTTTTCGCCGACCATCAATTCGATCGCACCTTCCAGGAGATAGCCGACTTCCTCGCCGGCATGCTGGATCGGGCCGGCGCTCTCACCGCCCGCTTCGATATGATGGATGTTGCACTGCAGGAGATGGCCGGGCGAATACGGGATGACACGCTCGAGCGAAATACCTTCGCCGCGCCGAAGCGGATCGAGCGCTATCAACGGTCGCGATCCAGCCCGAAAGACGATGCCTTCCTCGCCATCCGACTCCTCGAACATCCAGCCGATGTTCGTGCCGAGCACCTCGACAAGCCGGTGAAGCATGGGAAGCGAGGGCGAGACCTTGCCGTTCTCGACCTTGGAAAGCAGGCTTTCTGAGCAATTCGCGGCAGCAGCGAGCGCCTTCAAGGTCAGCCCGCGCGTCTGCCGGGAAAGTTTCAACCGCGTGCCGAGCCGCAAGAGGCTGGTGGCGGTCGAGCGCTCGTCGCCCTTGCTGTTGTGGGTATCGATCTTGTTCATCTGGGGGCGCGAACATCTCCGCTGGTTGGGCTGACTCGTAAAACTGATCCTATGCGATGTCCATCCTATGAAAAATGAAGGAATGCGCAGGGTCGCAATCACGGACCCGTCCATGGCAAGCGCTGGGCCCGCCGTTTCAATGCTCGCGAATGGGGGTCCGCCCCTCAGGCCGGTTCGCGCTTCAGCGCCTGTGCCATGCAGTGGATGCCGCCGCCGGTCTTGGAGATCTCGCTCATGTCGACGGCCGCGACCTCGAAGCCGCGTGCCTTGAGCTGGCCTATCAGCGTCTGGCTGGAGGTCGGCGCGATCACTCGGTCCTTGCCCAGCGACATGAAGTTGCAGCCGAGCGCCATCGTGTCCTGGAACGGCACGTCGATGATCTCGTGCCCCTTGCCCTTCAGCCAGTCGACGATGCCGGGTTCAGTGCAGGCGAGGCAAACGGCGGTCAGTTTTTCGGCGATCGGCACCACCATCAGGTCGATATGCACATAGTACTCGTCGATAAAGGCGATGCGGGTCTCCCAGCCTTCCTTGTCGAACCAGGCCTGCACCTGGCGAGCGCCTTCCTCTTGCGTGCGGGCGCCGCCGCAGCCGATCAGCACGACGCCATCCTCGATGACGTTGAAGTCGCCGCCCTCGAAAGTACCTGCCGTGACCATGTCGTAGATCGGGATGCCGAGCTTTTCGTAGGTGCGGATTGCGGCGTAGTTCTCGCCGCGCCGCCACCAATTGGCCATCGCGGTGATGACGGCGCCATAAGGCGTCATCACACTGGAATCACGGGAATAGACCTGCATCGGCAGTTCGGGTGTCGGTTCGTGCCAGTGGATGTTGACGCCGAAATGTTCGTAGGCGGCGACGAGGTCCTTGTGCTGCGCTTGCGCGATCTGGACGTTGCAGGGCGCCTCGCGCAGATGCTTGCGCGACAGCGAGCTGGTCGACAGGTGACGCAGGAAATTGGGCGAGCCGAGCAAGACATCGGTCAGGACGTCGGTCTCGTTGGCGAAGCCCCAGGCGGTCAGCGGCTTGGTGCCGCCGGCCGGATTGCGGCGCTGCAGCGAAAACGGCTCGGCGACAATACGGTCATGAACGGTCATGGGGTGCTCCTCGTGAGGTGGCTTGGGGTGACTGATTGTTCGGGATCCACCAGTCCCGCCCGCGTGGGGTGGTGACATATTCCGGCCAGCGGAATCCAATCGGCGGCTCGTAGTCGCAGAGCGGCGCGATCCAGTTCGAACCGCCGATGCCGCCGCCGGTGCGGGTGACGAACTCGTCCATCGCCGCACCGCGGGCGGTTTTGTCCTCCAGCAGGCGAAGGGCTGCCAACGCGATGGTCTTCGACGCGCAGACGACCATTGGGTCGATGGTGGCAGGAATGCCGCCCAGCGCATTCATTACCCATGACGGATAGGGGTAGCCGGTCTCCGAGCGCAGCGCCGGGCGGGCGACATAGAAGCGCGCAGTCGGCGCATGCCAGCTCATATCGGTGTAATCGTCCGAGGTCGAATTCACCTGCGAGGGCGGCAGATCGCGGCGCAGGATCGCCTCCGCCGCCCGCGGCTCGATCAGGCGTTCGAGTTCTTCGATGAACGGCTCGTCACTCGCCATGCGCCCGGCATTGACCTGTATGTCGCGCGCGACTGCCTTGGCGTCCTGGTCCCAGCGCGGCGGCCCGACGGTCGACAGCGCTTCATAAGCGATTTCGGCCATGGTGTGATTGGCCAGCCCCGGCCGCGACTTCGACACCCAGTACCGCTCATGGCGGCAGCCGCTCATGCTGGCAGCGGCCTCGGCATTGCGGTCGAGCACGGCGGTGATCTGCTCGGCCATCGCCAAGGTCGGCACGCGGATCATGTACTGGATCTCGGCCAATCCTGCCGGCAGGTTGTCGGCGGTCGCCTGGCCGGCGGTCAGGATCGCCTCACTGATCGACCAGCCACCCTGGTGCGGCAGCATGGAATCGCGCAGCGCCTTGGACGCCATGTACATCATCATGAGCGCATCGTTGGCGCCGGGCGCGCGCACCGCCGAATGCGCCTGCGGAATGGGCGCTGCGCCGCCCGCCAACCGCAGCCAGCGCTCCGGCTGGTCGCAGACAAAGCGATAGATCATCGCGTAAGCCGCGCCGCAATGCGTGTCCCAGCGCGCCGTGTTGCAGAGCGGCAGCATGTAAAACGGATGGAAGGAGATCATGCCGGCAAGGCCGTCATAATAACCCCTGGCGGCATGGATCGGCTTTGATCCGCGCACCTTCTCGGCCGGTTCGCCGGTGAAGCGCAGCGTGCCCGGTATGCCGTGGCGCTGCATCGCCGCCTTGGTCGCAAGCAGCCCGCCGAGACTCGAAATGCCCAACCCGGAATGCGGATCGGTGTGGCCACCCGCATGTTCGCCAAGGCCCGGGCGAGGGCGCCTGACGGTCGCCGCGTCCTGGCAATTGCCCGGCACGGCGTCGTATTCGGCATACATGCCGATGGTCGGACCGGCGCCGTTTGTCCAATGCGCGCAGAAGGCTGTGGGCATGCCGCCGGAACCTTCCTCGACGGAAAAGCCTTCGCGCTTCAGTCTCTCCACATACCAGGCAGAGGATTGATACTCGCGCCATGCAGTCTCGCCGAAGTCGAAAATGGTGCGCGTCCACGCCGACAGCAGCGGCCGGATGTCGTCAAGACAGGCAAGCGCTGTTGCTTGCGCCGAAGTGGTGACCGCTTTCTCCATGGCCTCAGAAGAAAGCAGTGAAGCGGTCCGCCAAAAAGTGATATGTTTTTCCGGCTCATGCAAATTCGGTTCACCTGAGGTCTCTTGCGCATACCATCGACACAAGCACTGCGTGCGCTCGACAGCTTCGCTCGTCACGGCAGCGTCTGGCGCGCCGCCGACGAGTTGCACCTGACCCGCAGCGCCGTCAGCCACCAGCTTCGGCTGCTGGAGCGCGACCTCGGCTTCGACCTGCTCGAACGCATCGGCAAGGGCGTGGCGCTGACGCCGCGCGGCCAGCGCTACGCCAGCGATGTGCGCAAGGCGTTGACCGTGCTGGGCGACGCGGTGACGCGCCATGCCGGCACCGGCGTTGGCGGCTCGTTCAGCGTCAGTTGCACGCCTGGCTTCGCCTCGTTGTTCCTGTGCACCCATATCGGCGAGTTCCGGCAGATGTACCCTGACGTGGCGCTGCGCGTCCTGACGCCACGCCGGCTGGATGATGTCAGCAATGCCGACGCCGATGCCTTCATCGCATTTGGCGTCGGCAACTGGCCGAACCGCGCGGTCGAGCTTCTGTGCGAGATCTCCTTCACGCCGCTGTGCAGCCCGACGCTGCTCAACAAGGTCGGTGGATTCTCAAAGCCAGCCGACGTTTTGCGCGCCAACCTCCTGCATCTCGGCGATACCGAGGACTGGGCGCGCTGGCTGGCATTGTCGAAGGTCGAGAACCCCGACCCGGAGGGCGGCATATTCTTTTCGGACATGAATCTCGTCTTCTCGGCCGCGATCGCCGGCCAGGGCATGGCTATGGGCGACGAACTGACCAGTGGCAAAGCGCTGGCCGAAGGCAGGCTGGTGCGTCCATTCGATATCGCGATCAAATCACCGCGGTCGTACTTCCTGGTCTCCGAACACGCCAAGGCCGCGCATCCGGTGCTCGACGCCTTTGCCAGATGGTTGCGGTCGAAGCTCGCGGAGAGCAATGCCAAGGGCATGGCGGACCACGGGCGCCACGCCCGGGTATAGCCGACCACGGCCGCCATCGATTGGATAGATGAATCAAATTTGCCGATCAGGCGAAAACTATTCGGTTGCGGTGAGGCCGCGCGCTGCCCTACGATTTCTCCTGAACCGAGGAAACAGGCAGGATGCAGCAACCCGGCCGGGCCGCAGAGATCAAGGCAATTGGGATCGGCAAGAGCTTCGGCTCGTTCCGTGCATTGGACAATCTGTCGCTCGATATCGGCCGCGGCGAGTTCCTGACCCTGCTCGGACCGTCCGGTTCGGGCAAGACCACATTCCTGATGATCCTTGCCGGCTTCGTGCAGCCGAGCGAGGGCCGGCTGTTCAGCGACGGCGTCGACATCACCGACCGGCCGGCCGAACAACGCGCCGCCGGCATGGTGTTCCAGGGCTACGCGCTGTTCCCGCACATGAGCGTCGATGCCAACATCGCCTTCCCACTCAAGGTGCGCAAGAAATCGGCGGCCGAGATCAAGCGCCGGGTCGGCGAGATGATCGAACGCGTCGGCCTCAAGGGCCACGAGAAGAAGCTGCCGGCGCAGCTGTCAGGCGGTCAGCAGCAGCGCGTGGCGCTGGCGCGCGCGCTGGTGTTCGAGCCTGGCGTGCTGTTGCTCGATGAGCCGTTCTCGGCACTCGACAAGGGTCTGCGCGGCCAGATGCAGGCCGAGATGAAGCGGCTGCACCAGGAGACCGGCACCACCTTCGTCTTCGTCACCCACGACCAGAGCGAGGCACTGGCGCTGTCGTCGCGCGTCGCCATCTTCAACCATGGCAAACTGCTGCAGGTCGGAGCGCCCGACGAGGTCTACGACCGGCCGGACAATCGCTTCGTCGCCGAGTTCCTCGGCGAGATCAACATGCTGCCGCTGAAGGGGGTCCGCCCAGCCGACAATGGCTTGACCGGCCTCTGCGAAGACCGTGCGGTCTCCGTGCGTTGCAAGGCCGAGGCGGTGCGCGGCGATGCGATCCTGGCGATCCGGCCCGAGTACATGTCGATATCAGGGGAGGCGGCGGCCGGTGAGAACGGCATCGCCGCGACAGCGACCAACTCCACCTATCTCGGCGCGGCAACGCGGCTTGACCTGACGACGCGGCAAGGCGCCAAGGTCACGGTCTCCGTGCCCAACGAGATAGCGGCGGCCGCGCTCAGCAAGGGCAACGCCGTCTGGCTCACCTGGCCGGCTGAAAAGGGTTTCCTCCTTCCGCATGGAGGACAATGACGAACGGTGTGGCGAGACACCTGCCCACCACTTTGCGGTACCATCAACGACAAAAAAGGGGAACTGACATGACACACGATACCAAGAAACAAGCCATCGAGAGCCTGTCCGCCAGGGCAGGTCGCGGCGAAATCTCGCGCCGCCAATTCACGCAGCTGGCAGCATTCGTGCTGGCCGGCACGCCGATGATGCTGCGCTCGACCGGTGCCTTTGCCGCGGCCAAGGAACTGGTGCTGGTCAACTGGGGCGGTGACGCCATCACGGCTTACGACGCCGCCTACGGCCAGCCCTTCACCAAGGAAACCGGCATCACCGTCAAGATGGATGGCTCGGGGCCGACCGAAGGCGCCATCGCTGCGCAGTTCAAGAGCGGCGCGCCGACCTGGGACCTCGTCGACGTCGACCCGTTCTCCGCCATCACGCTCGGCGCTCAGGGCGCCCTCGAGCCGATCGACTATGCGATCGTCGACAAGAAGAAGATGCGCGAAGGCTTTGGCTGGGAATACGCCGCCTCGACCTATTTCTTCTCCTATGTCATCGCCTACGACTCCGAGAAGTACGGCAAGGACGCGCCGACCGGCATGGCCGATTTCTTCGACGTGAAGAAATTCCCCGGCAAGCGCTCGCTCTACAAATGGGGCGTGTCGAGCTGGGAAGCCGCCCTGCTGGCCGACGGCATCGCGCCGACGTCGCTCTATCCGCTCGATCTCAAGCGCGCGCATGACAAGATCGCCGCCTTCAAGGAAAACGTCGTTGCCTATTGGGGCGGCGGTGCCGAAAGCCAGAGCGTGCTGCTCAATGGCGAGGCCTCGATGGCGATCGTCTGGTCGACGCGCGCTTCACTGATCGAGCAGGACTCGGGCGGCAAGATCAAGTTCATCTGGGACCAGGGCCTGATCTCGCCCGGCGCGCTCGCCGTGCTCAAGGGCAATCCTGGCGGCAAGGACGCGGCCATGAAGTTCATCGCCAGCACCCAAGACCCGCAAAAGCAGTTGGTCATGTTCGACAAGCTCGGCCAGGGCCCTGCAAATCCAGCTACCGACGCGCTGATCCCCGCCGACAAGAAGCGCATCAACCCGGTCGATCCCGAGAACATGAAAAAGCAGATCGCGCTCGACATGGACTGGTACGCCAAGAATTACGGGGCAGCGCTCGACGAATACACCAAGATCATCTCGGCCTGACCAGGGCCGGGATGATCGGGTCGAAATGAGATCCTATCTCTCCGACAGGATGGGCGCGGCGCTGTTGATGGCGCCGCTGCTCCTGTTTCTTGTCCTCGCCTATGCCTGGCCGTTCCTCGGCGTCGTCAAATGGAGCTTTACGCTGCCGACGCCCGGGCTCGGCCAGTATAACGCACTGCTCACCGACGATCTGGTGCAGTCGGTGTTCATCCGCACGCTGCGCATCGCGGCGATCGTCACCGTGGTTTCGGTGGCCGCTGCCTACGCCATCACCGTCGTCTGGGTGCGCGGAACCCCGGCACAGCGCCTGATCGCCGAGTTCTGCATTCTAGTACCCTTCTGGATTTCCGTCCTGACCCGTGCCTTCGGCTGGGTGGCGCTGCTGTCCAATCGCGGCCTGATCAACACGTGGCTGCAGGCGATCGGCTTCATTTCCGAACCGCTGGCGCTGGTGCGCAACGAATTCGGCGTCATCGTCGGCATGACGCATTTCCTCATTCCTTTCGCCGTCTTCCCGCTGGCATCGGCCATGCGCAGCCTCGACGACCGCGTGCTGCTGGCCGCGCGCGGCCTCGGCTCCAGCCGCATGCGCACCTTCTGGACGGTGTTCGTGCCGATGACGCGCTCCGGCATCATCGGCGCGGCGATGATCGTCTTTGTGTTTTCGCTCGGCTTCTTCGTCACGCCGGCGATCCTTGGTGGCGGCCGCAGCGTCATGATCGCCGAGCTGATCTATCTGCGCATCTTCCAGAGCCCGGATTGGGGCCTGGGGGCGGCGATCAGCGTGGTGCTGGTGCTGTTCGTCGGCGCGCTGATGGCGCTGCTGTTCCGTTATGTCAGACCGAAGCAGCTGATCTGATGCCGACCTATCGGCCCGGTCCCGTCTCGCTGATCATCGCCGCCTTCGTCGCGCTGTTCCTGTTGATGCCGCTGCTCGCCGTCATCCCGGTGTCGCTGACGCCGAGCCGCATGCTGGCGATGCCGTCGGGCGAACTGTCGCTGCGCCACTACCGGTCGCTGGTCGAGGATCCGCGCTGGCTCCAATCGATCCTGCTCAGCATCCGCATCGGCATCGTCAGCAGTGCCTTTTCCACCGTGCTGGCGCTGTGCTTCAGCCTCGGCGTGTGGATGTTCCAGCCGCGCTTCACCGCGGCACTCGTCGGCTTCGTGCTGCTGCCGATGGTGGTGCCGCCCGTGGTTTCGGCGATCACGCTCTACTTCCTGCTCACCTCGATCTCGGGCTTCAGCTCGTTCTTCGGCTATGACACCTGGCTGGGTGTCGCCATGGCCCACTCGGTGATGACCGTGCCGTTCGCCACCGTTCTGATGCTGGTCTCGCTCAGCCAGCTCGACCGGCGCATCGACCTTGCCGCGCGCGGCCTCGGCGCCTCGGTGTGGGAGCGGGCCACCCGCATCATCATGCCCAACATCAAGTTCGGCATCGTCACCGCGGCACTTCTGTCCTTCGTGCTGTCCTGGGAGGAGATCGGCGTCACGCTGTTCATCACCTCGGTCAACGCCATCACGCTGCCCAGGCTGATGTGGATGGGCCTGCGCGACAACATCGACCCGGCGATCGCCGCACTCTCGGTGATCCTGATCATCATCACGGTGCTGGTGCTGGCGGTGCGCAGTTTCGTGAACCGGATGAACGCGGGGCAGTGAGAAGGCAAAGCGTGGCGCAGGCCCGCTTAAGACCTTCGGGCAAAGCTTTCCTCCCATCCCGCCGGACATCTCGCCCACAAGGGCTTCGGGCTACCCCATCGCGCGGCGGATTGTCCTGGACAGGCGGGCAAGGAATGTTGGTCGGGACGATGCGTCGAGCTTCCACGACAGCACCGCCATGGCCATTTGCCGCGGCAGCATGCCGACCGACAGGAACCAGGCGGCAAGCACGGCACGGCGGCGCAGGGACGCCGTCATTTCGAGGCTGGCGACAGCGCCCGCGGCCGCTAGCGCCAGGCGGGAATCGTCGGCCACGGGGTGCCGGTGCCTGTCCGCGCAGAGCGATGCCAGCCGTTCTTCCAGATGGACCGGATCATGGCGAACAATTTCTGCCGGCACGACGGTCAGGCCGGCCTGCGATGCCTGGTCCGACAGCGCCTCCATGCGGTGGAAATCGTGCTCTACCCGCCAGCGTGCCCGTTCGGCGAGCTTTTCACCGAAAACCGAATGGTTGGCGCCGTGGATTCGGTAAGCGCCGACACATTCATCGATGGACTGAACGTGACCATACAGCGGCGCCAGCGTCGCAAGATAGCCGTCGGCGCCCTGGCGAAAATCCGATTCCGGAATCGGCATGATCGATTCCAGGGTCGTCCGGTCAAAGGCCAGCCCGCTGGTTACGGTCGTCTGGTAGCGCCCCTTGCGCAGAAGTTTCGGCATGACATCGCCGCTGTCGAAGGGCAGTTCCGGCGGCGGAAAGACGTCCTTGATGCGTTGCCGGTCATCGACGATGTGCAATCTGGATTGCACCTGGGCGGTTGCCTCGTCCCAGGTGTCGACGATCCTGGAGACGGCTTCCGGATAAAGATAATCGTCGGCGTCGAGGAAGAGGACGATTCGGCCCGAGCTCGCGGCAAAGCCGGTGTTGAAGGCGGCCGCGTGCCCGCCATTCTTTCGTCGCGGACAAGCGAGGATCCTGTCGCCATAGGATTTCATGATCGTCGTGGAATTGTCCTGCGATGCATCGTCGACGACGATGACTTCGACATCGTCGTGGTCCTGCTCCAGCGCGCTGTCGATGCTACGTTCAAGGAAACGCGCGTAATTGTAGTTCGGAATAATGATGGAAACTGGGATTTTGTGGGGGGTGGACTGCATCGCATTCGACCTCGCATCTTGCTTTGGTTTTGGCAGACCCCGCTCGTGGGCTGCCTCCTCTTCAAGCTCGCTCCGCGAATTTGCCGAGGAAAAGCCTCGCCTTTTCGTCGGGTGACGGACCACGTCACTCTTTCACGACTTGATGAAAAGCCGCCATCGCCTTCGAGGATCGCGGTGGCTGACTGGGGTACGCCGGCCAGCCCAAAAGCTCCGACGCTCTTGGTTATCGACCAAGCCCGACGGAAATGGTGTCGCGTTTGGTCACAGTGGGACCGCAGCGGACGCCTTGAAGGCACGTTAGATACTGGCCTTTAAATGCGGCTGGAACAAGCCGCTATCCGAAAACTGATGTCCAGAGGCGTGGCCAGATGGTGTCAGACAAAACAAACCTCACCGAGACGCGGCCAATCCTGCCTAGATCGCAAGGCTGCTCGGCGCCCCGTGACGACGTTGTTGGCGAAGTCGTATCAGCATTCATCAGTTCTATGACGAATCGCCATCGCCTCCGCGCGTCGAATGGTTATATCTGACACAATATGCAGAACGCAGGCAGGCTTCCGAAAGGCAATGGTCGGCAGCGCAAAGGCTAGAGGAAGAGGACGATGACCGCGCCTGGCGATTTGCAGCAGGCACTGTTTCTGAGGCTCAAAAGCGATGCAGCCCTGTCGACCTTGCTGGGCGGCGCGGGATTGCTCGAACGGGCAACCGACAATGCCGCTTTTCCCTACGTGACTTGTGGCCAGACCTCTGCCTTTGACTGGGATACGGGCGCGGAGAACAATAACGATCAGCTGGTCACTCTGCATGTCTGGTCGAAAGCCCAGGGGGAAGCCGAAACACTTGCCATCATGGACGCTATCAAAGCGCGGCTCGCCAATGCGGCGCTGGAGATTGGCGCCCACGGCCAGACACGACTGTCGCTCGAATTCAGCGAGGTTCGCCACGACGAGGATCTGCTCGTGCATCACGGGCTGCTGCGTTTTCGCGCGATAACGCAGGAAAACGCCTGATACGCTTTCAATATGGTCGAAACGGAGTCTAGACTGGACTCTCGCGGGATTTCACGGTTGACGCGGTGAAATCCCAGGTTGACTGTCTCGCGTTGCAGGGGTGTGGCGAGGATGTTTTCGGCGCCGTTCACTGTTCATTTCACGTTCAGCACCGATGCGTTACAACGTCGACCATGAAAACGCTTCGCTCCCACTTCCGAACCGCGACACTGGCGCTCTGTGCTGCCGGGCTGTTTGCGTCGCAGGCGATGGCGATGCCGGTCATCGCGCCCGACCAGGCCAGCCCGATCCTGCTG
This sequence comes from Mesorhizobium sp. M1338, assembly GCF_040318045.1. Taxonomy (NCBI): domain Bacteria; kingdom Pseudomonadati; phylum Pseudomonadota; class Alphaproteobacteria; order Hyphomicrobiales; family Phyllobacteriaceae; genus Mesorhizobium; species Mesorhizobium sp. M1338. The sequence goes on from NZ_JAMYLL010000004.1 coordinate 264,273, forward strand.
GCGGCGTCCGATTGCTACGCGATCGGTCAGCAGGTGGCCGAACAGAATGGCGGAACGCTGGCCAAGGCCTCGCAATCGACACGTGGCGGCCAGCCTGTCTGTGTCATTGTCGTGCTCGTTCCTGGCAAGGACGGACAACGTCCGCGCCGTTCCGAAATCGTCGTTCCGCTGAACTGACCCACTCTTCCATTTTACAGACCTCCGTTTCCCAGGCCGCCGGAATCGGCCTATACCTGACCCTAGCTCTTCAACAGGTATCGAACTCCGCATGCGCGTACTCGTCGTCGAGGATGACAAGGATCTCAACCGGCAGATATCGGATGCGCTGGTCGATGCCGGCTACGTCGTCGACCGCGCCTTCGACGGCGAGGAAGGCCATTTCCTCGGCGACACCGAGCCCTACGACGCCGTCGTGCTCGACATCGGACTGCCGCAGATGGACGGTATCAGCGTGGTCGAGCGTTGGCGGCGCGGCGGCCGCAAGATGCCGGTGCTGATCCTGACGGCGCGCGACCGCTGGAGCGACAAGGTCTCCGGCATCGATGCCGGCGCCGACGACTATGTCACCAAGCCGTTCCACATCGAGGAGGTACTGGCGAGGCTCCGGGCCCTGATCCGGCGCGCCGCCGGCCATGCCTCGTCCGAACTGACCTGCGGACCGCTGCGCCTCGACACCAAGGCGTCAAAGGCCGATGTCGACGGCGTGCCGCTGAAACTGACATCGCACGAATTCCGCCTGCTTGCCTATCTGATGCACCATATGGGCGAGGTCGTCTCGCGCACCGAACTGGTCGAGCATCTCTATGACCAGGATTTCGACCGCGATTCCAACACTATCGAGGTGTTTGTCGGGCGGCTGCGCAAGAAGATGGGCATCGACATGATCGAAACCGTGCGCGGCATGGGCTACCGCATGCGTGAGCCGGAGGCGTAACTCGGAACCGCTCAAATCAATCGCAAGGACGCCGCTTTCGCTGCGTTTGTGGCCGCGTTCGCTGACGTTCCGCGTCATCGCCTTTTCCACGGTCTGGGCGATCGTGACGCTCGTCGTCATCTTCACCCTGATCACTACCCTCTACCGCCAGGCCAGCGAGCGCGGCTTCGACAGCCTGCTTTCGGCGCACCTGTTCAATTTGATCGGCTCCATCGGTATTTCCGACAACGGTGCGCTCACCGGCGCTCCCGACCTCGGCGATCTCCGGTTCTCGGAGCCGAATTCGGGCTGGTACTGGTCGGTGGAGCCCGCCTCGGAAGGCGTACATGGCGATCTCCACTCGTCTTCGATGACCACGACAATCCCGTCGCCGAGCGTTGCCGATGTGCCGTTCAACGCCAGCTTCCAGCGCAGCTATGCGGCCGAAGGCATCGACGGCGAGCAGCTCGAAGTATTCGAGAGCGAATTCGTTCTCGATTCCAAGAACCGCGCCGCGCGCTTCCGCGTCATGGGCAACCAGAGCGAGCTCGAACAGGAAATCGCCACCTTCCAGCGCCGCCTGCTGACTTATCTCAGCCTGTTCGGCGTCGGCATGATCGCCATCAACGCGATCGCCATTCTGCTCGGCCTGCAGCCGCTGCGCCGGGTCAGGAACGCGCTTGCCATGGTGCGCGAGGGCACAGCGCAGAGGCTCGACGGCCGGTTTCCGGCCGAGATCGAACCGCTTGCGAACGAAACCAATGCGTTGATTGAAAACAACAGGCGCATCGTCGAGCGATCGCGAACCCAGGTCGGCAATCTCGCCCATTCGCTGAAGACGCCGCTCGCGGTGCTGCTCAACGAGGGCAGGGCGCTTGGCGGCGCCAAGGGACAGCTGATCACCGAACAGGCCGCTTCCATGCAGAAGCAGGTCGAGCACTATCTGCAGCGCGCCCGCGTCGCGGCACAACGCGACAGCGTCGTCTACCGCACGCCGGTGACGCCGCTGGTGCAGCGCATGGTCCGGGTTCTACAGAAGCTCAATCCGCGGACGAACCTGTCGCTGTCATTGCCGGCGACCGAAATCGTCTTCGCCGGTGAACGCGAGGACCTTGAGGAATTGCTTGGTAATCTTCTCGAAAACGCGATGAAATGGGCAAAAAGCGCGGTGTTGGTCTCGGTCGTGCCTTTGACCGGCAAGGACGATCCGACCGGCCTGTTTGAGATCAGCATCGAGGATGACGGCCCGGGCATTCCCGAGGACAAGGCGCGCGAGGCGCTGAAGCGCGGACGGCGTCTGGACGAGACAAAGCCCGGAACAGGTCTGGGGCTGGCCATTGTCGCCGACCTCGTCAACGAGTATGGAGGCGTCCTGGCGCTCGAACGGTCCGGCATGGGCGGATTGAAGGCGGTGGTGCGATTGCGGAGCCTTCAGTGATGTTCAGCCACGGCCATTCGACATCGATGGATGGGGCATGTTATGGCGGCATGTCGATTGGTCCCGGATTGGCCGGCAGCGGCCAAATTTCCGACAAATATCAATACTATGGCCACGTCAGCTTCTCCGATGACGCGGCCCCCGGCTCATTCATAACAGGCTCCAACTCAAGAAAACCGGTTGTTGGCATGAAGATTCGCGTCGCGCTTGTTTCCGCATTGCTGGCCGTTTCCGGCTGCACCACCTTGAGCGGCAAGGGGCCGACCGTAGCAGTGACACCGGCCTCGACGCCTCCTTCCAGCGGCAAGGTGACCACGACGATCATTTCGGCGATGGGCGGCGGCCTCATCGGCGGGTCGATCGGCGCCGGCCTCAGCGAGACCGAGAAGCGCAGTGCGCTCGAGGCTGAATACAAGGCGCTCGAGTACACGACCAGTGGCCAGAAGGTAACGTGGAAGGGCGCCCAGGCTTCGCACTATGGCGAGGTGGTTCCGGCACAGCCCTATCGCGTCGGTTCGCAGGATTGCCGCCAGTACACGCAGACGGTGTTCACCGGCGGGGCCGGAGTGACGGCGCGTGGAACCGCTTGCCGCAACACCGACGGCAGCTGGACACCGCTGACCTAATCAAAGACGGGTCCGGTTGGTATCCGGTCGGTTGATGTCGATCAAGGACATGTGGCGCGCCTGCCGTCAAAGCGTCGCAGGAAGCCTGTGTTGGCACGGCAGAACTCTGCCACTATTGGAAGAACCATGCTGTTCTGGGTCATAGCCGCAATTCTCACGCTGGGTGCAAGCCTGGCGGTGCTGCTGCCGCTGGCCGCCAGCTCGAAGGGCGCGTCGTCGAGCGGCGATCACGATCTCGAAGTCTATCGCGACCAGTTGTCCGAGCTTGACCGCGACGCTGCGCGTGGCTTGATCCAGCCGGCGGAAGCTGCCGAAGCGCGCGCCGAGATCGCTCGCCGCATCCTTCGCCTCGACAATGCGGCAACGACGGGCCAGGCGTCCGTCGGCCGAGCCTCGGTCGCGGCAAGGCTGGTGGCAACCGCGGCCGTGCTGGTAGTGCCGCTGGTCAGCTGGGGCCTTTACAGTCAGCTCGGCTCACCCGATTTGCCGTCGCAACCGCTCAGCGAGCGGTTGGCCAAGAACCCGGCCGACAGTTCGGTCGACGAATTGGTGGCGCGGGCCGAAGCCCATCTTGCCGCCAATCCTTCCGATGGCAGGGGCTGGGATGTGCTCGCGCCAGTCTATCTGCGCATGCAACGCTTTTCCGATGCGGCGGCGGCCTATCGCAACGCTATACGCCTCGATGGCGACAGCGCCGTTCGCCAGGCCGGTCTTGGCGAGGCGATCGCCGGTGCGGCAGGCGGCATTGTCTCGGCCGATGCACAGAATGCCTTCGAGGCGGCCTTGAAACTCGACCCGGCCAATGCGAAGGCGAGCTTCTACCTGGCCATAGCGCTGGCGCAGGAGGGCCGCACCAAGGAGGCGGCCACGGCCTGGCAGGCAATGTTGGACAAGCTGCCGCCGGAGTCGCCATGGCGCAGTGCGGTCGAGCAAGCGCTGGCTAGGTCCGGCAGTTCCGCAGTCGCTTCCGGCGGCGCCACCAACGGTCCCGATGCCGGCGATATCGACGCTGCATCCTCGATGTCTCCCGCTGATAGGCAAGCCATGATCAGCACGATGGTCGCGCGCCTCGACGACAAACTGCGGCAAAATCCGCGCGATCCGGAAGGTTGGATGCGGCTCGTTCGTTCCTATGTCGTGCTGGGCAAGGCCGATCTGGCACGTCAGGCGCTCGGTCGCGCCATTGCCGTCTTTGGGGCCGACAGTGACGAAGCGAAAAAAATCACCGCCTTTGCCGCCACGCTTGGTCTGACGGCGACGGAGTAGAGTAAGACATGACGCGCAAACAGAAACGATTGTCGGTGATAGCGGGCGGGTTGGTTTTCCTCGGTGTCGCCACCGGGCTGACCTTCTACGCGCTTGGCCAGAAGGCCTCCTATTTCTACATGCCGGCCGATCTCACAACCGCCAATGTCCAGCCTGGCCAGCGCATCAGGCTGGGCGGGCTGGTCGAAAAGGGCACGATCCAGCGCGGGCAGGGGGCGACGGTCGGCTTTTTGGTCACCGACACGCACAAATCGGTCAAGGTCACCTATACCGGCATCCTGCCCGACCTTTTCCGCGAAGAGCAAGGCGTCATCACCGAAGGCACCTTCGGCCCGGACGGCGTCTTCGTTGCCGACAGCGTGCTGGCCAAGCATGATGAGCGCTATATGCCCAAGGAGGTGGCCGACGGCCTGAAGGCCAAGGGCGTCTGGCAGGAGAGCAAGAGCGAATAGCTCTGGCAGGAGAGCAAAGTGAATTGCAGCCATGGTTGAAACCGGACATTTCGCCTTGGTCCTGGCGTTTGCGCTGTCACTGGTGCAGGCGCTCGTGCCGCTGCTTGGCGCACGCCTGAACAACCAGCGCCTGATGGCGGTCGGTGCGCCAGTCGCGGTGACCGGCTTTGCCCTGACGGCACTGTCCTTCGTGGCGTTGGCGACCGCCTATGCAAGCTCCGATTTCTCGGTGGCGAGCGTGTGGGAAAACTCGCATTCGCTGCAGCCATTGATCTACAAGATCACCGGAACCTGGGGCAATCACGAAGGCTCGATGCTGCTCTGGGTGCTGATCCTGACCTTCTTCGGCGCCCTTGTCGCCGCTTTCGGGTCAAATCTGCCGGCGACGCTGCGCGCCAACGTGCTTGCCGTGCAGGGCGCCATCGGCGCCGCCTTCTTCCTGTTCATCCTGGTGACATCCAATCCGTTCATCCGGCTCAATCCGGCGCCGATCGAGGGCCGCGATCTCAACCCGATCCTGCAGGATCTCGGCCTCGCCATCCACCCGCCCTTCCTCTATCTCGGCTATGTCGGTTTCTCGATCTGCTTTTCCTTTTCGGTCGCCGCCCTCATCGAAGGACGCATCGATGCGTCCTGGGCGCGCTGGGTGCGGCCGTGGACGCTGGTCGCCTGGATGTTCCTGACCGGCGGCATCGCCATGGGATCGTACTGGGCCTACTACGAACTCGGTTGGGGCGGTTTCTGGTTCTGGGATCCGGTCGAGAACGCCTCCTTCATGCCGTGGCTGTCCGGCACTGCGCTGCTCCATTCGGCGATCGTCATGGAAAAGCGGTCGGCGCTGAAGATCTGGACGCTGCTGCTCGCCATCCTGACCTTTTCGCTGTCGCTGCTCGGCACCTTCCTGGTGCGCTCGGGCGTCTTGACTTCGGTGCACGCCTTCGCCACCGATCCGACACGCGGCGTCTTCATCCTGTGCATCCTGACACTGTTCATCGGCGGCTCCCTGGCGCTGTTTGCGTTGCGCGCCTCGCGTCTGACGGCCGGCGGCCTGTTTCATCCGATTTCTCGCGAAGGCGCGCTCGTCCTCAACAATCTGTTCCTGACCACGGCCACCGCGACCGTGCTCGTCGGCACGCTCTATCCGTTGGCCGTCGAGGCCTTTTCCGCCGACAAGATTTCGGTCGGCGCGCCGTTCTTCAACCTCACGTTCGGACCCTTGATGGTGCCGCTGCTGCTGGTGGTTCCGTTCGGGCCGCTGCTGGCCTGGAAGCGCGGCGATGTCTTCGCCGTCGCCCAGCGCTTGATGGTGGCTTTCGCCGCGGCCCTCCTGGCAACGCTGGTCACCGCTTTGTTCATCGACGGCGCGTCGGTGTTTGCGGCCCTGGGCATCGGCCTCGCCGTCTGGCTGATCCTCGGGGCGCTCACCGACCTTGCCGTCAAATCCGGCTTTGGCAATGTCGCGCCGGGGATCGTGGTCAGGCGCCTGCTCGGCTTACCGCGCTCGGTCTTCGGCACCGCCTTCGCTCATCTTGGCCTTGGCCTGACCACGCTCGGCATCGTCGGCACGCTTTGCTTCGGCACCGAGAAGATCCTGTCGATGCATGCCGGCGAGACCGTCGAACTCTCCGGCCATACGGTGCGTTTCGTCGGGCTTTATCCGGCCCAGGGGCCGAACTACAGCGAGGATCGCGGCCGCTTCGAACTGATCGGCGTCGGCGGCGGTCCTGTTGCCGAAATCAGCTCCGCCAAGCGGTTTTATCCTGTGCGGCAGATGACGACGACGGAATCCGGCATCAAGACGATCGGCCTCTCCCAGCTCTACATCTCGCTCGGCGACGAGGGCAATGACGGTTCCGTCGTGGTGCGTCTGTGGTGGAAACCGCTGGTGACGTTGATCTGGGGCGGCGGCCTGGTGATGATGGCGGGCGCGGCGATGTCGCTGATGGACCGGCGCCTGCGCGTCGGCGCGCCGTCGCGGCGGAAAAGACAGGCGAGCGCTGTGACGTCCTTGGGCCTGCCATGAGCGCAAGATTTTCGCTGACCTCGCTTGTCCTGCTGCTGGCGCTGTTTTTCGCCGGCACGGCCCTGGCGGTGAAGCCTGACGAGATGCTGCCCGATCCGGCGCTCGAGGCGCGGGCGCGGGCGCTGTCGGAAGGCCTGCGCTGCATGGTCTGCCAGAACCAGTCGATCGACGAATCCGACGCCGACCTTGCCCGTGACCTGCGCATCCTCGTGCGCCAGCGCCTCGTCGCCGGCGATACCGACCAGCAGGTGATGGATTACGTCGTCTCCCGCTATGGCGAGTTCGTGCTGCTGAAGCCGCGTTTCGATCTGCGCAATGCGTTGCTGTGGGGCACGCCTGTCCTGCTGTTGCTGGTGGGAGGCGTTTTCATCGTGCTGACCGCGCGGTCGCGCCGCACGCTGGCGACAAGATCCCTGTCCGCCGAAGAGCAGGCATCGTTGGATGCCATATTGCGCCGCGATTGACGCCGCCGTCACTGCCAAACATTACCAAAGTTTCATGTGTCGGAAATGGCGCCGTAATGTGCGCTTCTCTAATTCTCTCTTCCCGAGGATGCCGATCGAGCAGCATCCATTTGAAAGAGGATACGAGAACCATGAATATTGCCCCCAATTCATATTCCCTCACCCGCAAGCATCTGCTGGCTGCCGTCGCGTCCATCGCCGTGGCCGGTGCGATCGGCGTCGGCGCGCTGACCAGTGGAACCAGCCCTGTTCTGGCCGACGCCGTGCGCGTCGAGGCGCCGCAGGTGCCGGGCTTCGCCGATGTCGTCGAGCGCGTTTCTCCCGCCGTTGTCAGCGTCAAGGTCAAGGCCAAGATCAGCCCGGCGGCCGATGATGGCTCCGACCAGTCCGACGATCCGGACGGAATGAACAACATGCCCGATAACCCGCAGCTGCGCCGCTTCTTCAAGGAATTCCGCGGCTTTGGCGACCAGAACGGTCAGGACGGTAACAGGCGCTTCAGCCACCGTGACCACAATAACGGCCAGCCGCGGCCGGTTGCGCAGGGATCCGGCTTCTTCATCTCCGATGACGGCTATCTCGTCACCAACAACCACGTCGTTTCGGAAGGCTCGGCCTTCACCGTGGTGATGAATGACGGCAAGGAACTCGACGCCAAGCTGATCGGCACCGACCCACGCACCGATCTCGCCGTGCTCAAGGTCGAGGGTGTCGGCAAGTTCACCTACGTCGACTTCGCCGACGATTCCAAGGTTCGTGTTGGCGACTGGGTGGTGGCCGTCGGCAATCCGTTCGGCCTCGGCGGCACCGTCACCGCCGGCATCGTCTCGGCCCGCGGCCGCGACATTGGCGCCGGCCCCTATGACGACTTCATCCAGATCGATGCGTCGGTCAACCGCGGCAATTCGGGTGGCCCGACCTTCAACCTCAACGGTCAGGTCGTCGGCATCAACACCGCGATCTTCTCGCCGTCCGGCGGCAGCGTTGGCATCGCCTTCGACATTCCCGCTTCGACCGCCAAGCAGGTCGTTCAGGACCTGATGAAGAGTGGTTCGGTGCAGCGCGGCTGGCTCGGCGTCGAAATCCAGCCGGTCACGTCCGACATCGCCGAATCGCTCGGTCTGAAGTCCAACAACGGCGCGCTGGTTTCCAGCGCCCAGGACAATGGCCCCGGCAAGAAGGCCGGCATCACCGCCGGTGACGTGATAACCCAGGTCGACGGCAAGGACGTTGCTTCGCCGAAGGAACTGGCACGCCTGATAGGCGCCTTTTCGCCCGGCAAATCTGTCGACGTCACCGTGTGGCGCGACGGCAAGAGCCAGACGGTCCAGGTCGATCTCGGCACTCTACCCACCAGTGACAAGCAGGCATCTGCCGACCAGCCGCAGCCGCCCGCTCCGGCCAAGCCCGACACTCTGGCCGATCTCGGACTGACCGTCACCAAGTCCGAAAGTGGCAAGGGGCTGGTGGTGACCGACGTCGACCCCGACAGCGATGCCGCAGATCGCGGCATCCAGCCAGGCGACGTCATCACATCAGTCAATTCGACCGAGGTGAACGGCACAGACGATGTCACCAAGGCGATGACCGACGCAGTCAAATCCGGCCGCAAGGCGGTGCTGATGCAGATTACCCGCGACGATACCAATCGTTTCGTCGCACTGCCCGTCGCCAAGGGCTGACGCTGTTCGACTTTTCCGGTGCGGCCGTTTCAAACACCCCCGAGCCGCCGCACGGGAAAGCATGGAGGAGCGCGCGTTAGTCAGTCATCGTGCTCTCCCCCGGCGGCAGCGGGCCTCCCATCGCCCGCTGCCGCACTATCGTCTGAAAGCCTGCTTGTCGTCTGAAAGCGTTTCGGCGGTCTTGGCGCAACCACATCGGGGACAAGGACTTTATCGCACACGGCTTCGGATGATCTTGATCGCGATGGCAAAGGCCACAATGCAGATGTCTGCCACTCAACCTTCCGGCGAAATCGCGTATAACCGTCCCATGAAGATTCTCATCATAGAGGACGATCGCGAGGCCGCGGATTACTTGCAGAAAGCCTTTACCGAGGCCGGTCACACCGCGCATGTCGCCGGTGATGGCGAAACCGGCTTCGCGCTCGCCGATGCCGGCGACTACGACGTGATGGTCATCGACAGGATGATGCCGCGCCGTGATGGCCTGTCGGTCATTGCCGGTCTGAGATCCAGGGGCAACACGACCCCGGTGCTGATCCTGTCGGCGCTGGGCGAGGTCGATGACCGGGTCACCGGCCTGCGCGCCGGCGGCGACGATTACCTGACCAAGCCCTATGCCTTTTCCGAGCTTCTGGCCCGCGTCGAGGTGCTGAACCGCCGCGCCAGCGCCAAGGAAGCCGAAACCGTCTACCGCGTCGGCGATCTCGAACTCGACAGGCTGTCGCATTCGGTCCGTCGCGCGGCGCGCGAGATCACGCTGCAGCCACGTGAATTCCGCCTGCTGGAATATCTGATGCGCCATGCCGGCCAGGTGGTGACGCGCACGATGCTGCTCGAAAATGTCTGGGACTATCATTTCGATCCGCAGACCAATGTCATCGACGTCCATGTCTCGCGGCTGCGCGGCAAGATCGAGAAGGGCTTCGACAAGCCCATCCTGCATACGGTTCGCGGCGCCGGCTATATGCTGAAGAGCAGTTAGCGGCAGCATGGCTCTTTCCGTGCCAGCCATCATGAAGACGACGGCAGCGCGGCTTTCGGCGCTCTACCTCCTGCTCTTCGCGCTCTGCGCGGTGGCGCTCGTCTTCTACATGACCTCCCTGTCGGCGCGCATGCTGACGGGGCAGACCCAGGACACCATCAACGACGAGGTGCTCGGTCTGGCTCGCGCCTATCAACGCGGCGGCCTGCCGGTGTTGGTCCGTGTGGTCGAGGCGCGCTCGCGCCAGCCCGGCGCAAACCTCTATCTGATCGCCGATGCCAACGGCCAGATTCTGACCGGCAATGTGCAGAGCCTTGAACCGGGCGTTCTCGAAACCGAAGGTTGGACCAGCAGCCCGTTCTCCTACCAGCGCTTTGGCGAAGGAGAACTCGAGCGTCTGCGCAATCTGCCCGCCGAGCAGGGTACCAACCAAACCGAGCAGAACGACGCGCAGGCCCAGGGCGAAACGGGCCACAACGCCATTGCGCTGGTGCTGCGGCTGCCAAACCAGATGATCATGCTGGTCGGCCGTGACCTCGGTGAGCCGGAGCGGTTTCGCGCCGTCATCCGTCGCGCCCTGATGCTGGCGCTCGGCATGATGGGGCTTGGCGGGCTGCTGATCTGGTTCTTCGTCGGCCGCGCGGCGCTGAAGCGCATCGACAGTGTGTCGGAGGCCAGCCGCCGCATCATGGGTGGCGACCTGTCCGGCCGGCTGCCGGTGACCGGGACCGGCGACGAGTTCGACCGGCTTTCCGAAAACCTCAATGTGATGCTGGCCAGGATCGCCACGCTCAACGAAGGCTTGAAGCAGGTTTCCGACAACATCGCGCATGATCTGAAGACGCCGCTGACGCGGCTGCGCAACCGGGCAGAAGCGGCGCTTTCGGGTAAGCACAAGACTGCCGACTACCGTCAGGCACTGGAAGGCACCATCGCCGAGTCCGACCAACTGATAAAAACCTTCAATGCCATCCTGATGATCTCCCGGCTGGAGGCTGGCTACTCCTCGGAGAACACCGACCGCGTCGATCTTGCGGGGGCCGTGCGCGATGTCGTCGAACTCTACGAGCCGGTGGCGGAGGAGGCGGGCGTCTCGCTGGAGACAGACGTGCGGGAGACGGTTTTCGTCAACGGTAACCGCGAACTGATCGGCCAGGCGCTGTCGAACATCGTCGACAACGCCATCAAATATTCGACCGACGTCGCTGCTCAGCCGGCTGTGCGCGTAGCCCTTGAGCGAACCGGCACGGATGTTCGGCTGTCGGTCGTCGACAATGGCCACGGCATCCCCGACGATAGCGACCGCGCTCGCGCGACGGAACGTTTCGTGCGGCTGGAAAAGAGCCGTTCGCAGCCGGGTTCCGGTCTTGGCCTCAGCCTCGCTAAGGCCGTCATGACATTCCACAATGGCCGGCTTGATCTCTTGCCTGGCAATCCCGGACTATCCGTGGTCATGAGTTTCCCGGTACGGGAGGATCACTGATGAGCACGGCTGCGAAGCGGGCGGTGGCGCAATGGCTGCTGAAGCCGTCTATCAGCCTTGCTCCACTTGACGAGAACCGTTCGCGGCAAGAACTGGCCGAGATCGCCTCCGCCGCAAACGAGGAAGGGCTGACACGGCTGGCCAGGTTCCTGGCCGGCAAAGGGGAGGGCCAGGATTTCCTGGCAGCCATCTTCGATCTGTCGCCCTTCCTGCGCGACACGGCACGTCGCCGGCCGCGGATGCTCGATGGGCTGTTCGAGCAGACGGTCGAGGATCGGCTGAAGGCGATCGGTGCTGCCATCGACCAGGCGCACCTGGCCGAGGCGGTCTCGGAAGCCGGCCTGATGATGGAACTGCGCCGGTGCAAGGCCGAGGCGCATTTCCTGATCGCGCTAGCCGATCTTGCCGGTGAAGCCGAAACGGCGCTGACGGTGCGGCGGCTGAGCGACCTTGCCGATGCCTGCACCCGCGCCGCCGTCGACTTCCTGCTGCGTGACGCGCATGGCCAGGGCAAGCTCAAACTGCCGGATCTCGACAATCCGTCGAAGCAATCGGGCTGGATTCTGCTCGGCATGGGCAAGCTCGGCGCGCACGAGCTGAATTTCTCCTCGGACATCGATCTTGTGGTTTTCTTCGATCCGGAAGCGCCGGCCGTCGTCGATCCGCTTGACGCCACCGAGCTGTTTTCGCGCCTAACGCGCCGCCTGGTGCGTATCCTGCAGGATCGCACCGAGCACGGTTATGTCTTCCGCACCGATTTGAGGCTGCGCCCTGATCCGGGTTCCACCCCGCTGGCGATTCCGGTCGAGGCCGCACTGCGCTACTATGAGGCGCGCGGTCAGAACTGGGAGCGTGCCGCCATGATCAAAGCGCGTCCGGTGGCCGGCGACCTGGCAGCGGGCGCGGCCTTCCTCAAGGAGCTCCAGCCCTATATCTGGCGCAAATACATGGACTACGCGGCGATTGCCGATGTCCATTCGATCAAACGCCAGATCCACGCCCACAAGGGCCATGGCGAGATCGCGGTCAAGGGCCACAACGTCAAGCTCGGTCGTGGCGGCATCCGCGAGATCGAGTTCTTCGTCCAGACCCAGCAGCTCATCGCCGGCGGCCGCTTCCCGGAACTGCGCGGCCGCGAGACCGTGCCGATGCTCGGCCAGCTTGCGGCGCGCGGCTGGATCACCGCCGATGCGCGCGACGCGCTGGCGCGTCAGTATTGGTTCCTGCGCCGCGTCGAACATGCCGTGCAGATGGTTGCCGACGAGCAGACGCACACGCTGCCGGAAGACGATGAGGGGCTGGAGCGAATCGCCCGTATGTTGGGCTTTGCCGACGCCTCCGCTTTTTCCCAAGCGTTCCGCACTTCGCTGCAGCAGGTCGAACGCCATTACGCGGCTCTTTTCGAAACCGCGCCGGAGCTTTCGACCGGCATCGGCAATTTGGTATTCACCGGCGATGTCGACGATCCCAATACGTTGCAGACCTTGCACGGTCTCGGCTTTCAGCGGCCAAGCGACATCTGCCGCGTCATTCGCGGCTGGCATTTCGGCCGCTATCGCGTCACCCAGTCGGCGGAGGCACGCGAGCGGCTGACGGAACTGACACCGGCGCTGTTGCGGTCCTTTGGCCAGACGCGCCGGGCCGACGAAGCCCTGATGCGCTTCGACGAGTTTCTCGCTGGCCTGCCGGCCGGCATCCAGCTGTTTTCCCTGCTGCAATCCAATCCAGCCCTGTTGAAGCTTCTGGCGACAATCATGGGTGCGGCACCCCGGCTGGCGGCGATCATCACGCGCCGGCCGCATGTTTTCGACGGTTTGCTGGACCCGGCCTTGCTGACGGAGCTGCCGGACCGCGCCTATCTGTCGGCGCGGCTTTCCGCCTTCGTCGAGGGCGACCGGCTGTATGAGGACGTGCTCGACCGGCTGCGCATATTTGCCTCCGAGCAGAAATTCCTGATCGGCGTCAGGCTGCTGGCCGGCTCGATCGACCCTGCGCGCGCCGGCCGCGCCTTTTCCGATCTGGCGGATCTCACCATCGAGGCGGCGCTGCAGGCGGTGACAACCGAATTCGCGGCGCGCCACGGCACGATTGCCGGGGGCTTGGTTTCCCTGCTCGGCTTAGGCAAACTCGGCAGCCGAGAGTTGACCGCCGGATCGGATGTCGACCTGATCCTGCTCTACGACCACGCGCCGGATGCCGAGGAATCCGATGGCGCCAAGCCGCTGGCGCCTTCGCATTACTACACCCGCATGACGCAGCGGCTGATCGCGGCGGTGTCCGCGCCGACGGCGGAGGGGGTGCTCTACGAACTCGACCTGCGCCTGCGGCCATCCGGCAACAAGGGCCCGGTCGCCACCCATATCGATGCCTTCAAGAAATATCAGCGTCAGGAAGCCTGGACGTGGGAACACATGGCGCTGGCACGGGCGCGTACCATTGCCGGCAACCCCAGCCTGTGCAGCGACGTCGAGGCGGAAGTGGCGGCGGTGCTTGGCCAGCCTCGCAACGCCGCAAAGGTGATGGCCGAGGCCTCGGACATGCGCGCCATGATCGAGAAGGAAAAGCCGCCGCGCGACCTTTGGGACATCAAGCTGATCCCCGGTGGCCTCATCGATCTCGAATTCATCGCTCAGGTGGCCGTCATCACCGGGCAGGTCGAGGCTGGGCCGCGTGCGCCGGCCGTGCCAATTGCACGTGCCCCGGCCGCGCCAATGGCACGTGCCCCGGCCGTTGCACGTGCCACCGGCACGGCCGAGATCCTGTCGCGTCTCGCGCCGGGCTTCGCCGATGCCGGGACAAGGCAGGACCTTGGCGACGCCTACTCGCTCTATCTGGCACTGACCCAGATGACGCGGCTGTGCCTCACCGGAGCCTTTGAACGCGACGATGTTCCACCGGGGCTGTCGGATCTGCTTCTGGCGGTGACCGATCTGCCGGATTTCGGTGTGCTGGAAGCACATCTCAAAGAGACGTCGCAAAAGGTCAGGAAAGATTTCGACCTTTTGCTTCGTACGGGATGACCGCGACGAGCGGCTATCTCGGACCGCATCGGGGGTGACGATGCAACAGGAGAAGACCATGAGAAAGACAACCAAACTTGCCCTTGCCTTCGTTGCCTTGGCCGGCGCCGTCGGCACCACGGCCTATGCCGAAAACAATGCCAGCGCAAAAATGCGTGAGGGCACGATGATGCGCCTCAACAAGGCGATGAAGGATTCGAACGGGACCATCAGCTTCGACCAGTTCTCCGACGCCATGAACGCGCGGCTGAAGAAACTCGTCGCCGACAACGGCGGCAAGCTGACCGTCGCCCAGCTCGCCGAGGCGCTGGAGAAGGCGCGCTTCGAGCAGATGGCCAAACGCATCATCGCCCGCTACGACACCAAGGACGACGGCACGCTGACGTCAGACGACATCACCGGTCGGGAGAAGAAAATCTTTGCCATGCTCGACAGGAACAACGACGGCAAGATCGAGAAGAGCGAATTGCCGAAGGGCGGCCGCTTCGGCCGTCACCCTCAATGGAGTGACGACGGCGACAACAGCGATATGCAGTGAGGCTGTCTGTGGCAGGCTCCGGCGGTGTCAGTCGGAGCCTGCTGCTCAGGCCGCGACCCTGATCGCCGGCGAGGCTTTCTTCAACGGAATGCGCACCGATACGATCGTGCCGACACCTTCGGTCGAACGGATCTTCAGCGCGCCACCCTGGAGCTCGGCCAGCGAACGCGAGATGGCTAGGCCAAGGCCGGATCCGGCGTGGCTCTTGGAGAACTGATTCTGCACCTGTTCGAAGGGCCGTCCGAGCTTGCCGAGCGCATCCTTGGGGATGCCGCAACCATTGTCCTCGATCGTCAGCACCAGCGCGCCGGATGTGTTTCGGGCCCTGACCGATATGTGGCCGCCCTGGCCGGTGAATTTCACCGCATTGGACAAAAGGTTGATGACGATCTGCTTGATCGCACGGCGGTCGGCGACCAGCGTCAGCGCGTCGGCGATGCGGGTTTCCATGGTGATGGCCTTTTGCGTCGCCTGCAATGATACGACGCGAACGGTTTCGCTGATCAGCGGGCCGAGATCGATCTCTTCGCGGTCCAGCGAGAACTGGCCAGCCTCGATCTTGGACATATCGAGAATGTCGTTGATGACGCCCAGGAGATATTTACCGCTGCTGTTGATGTCGGTGGCGTATTCCTCGTAGCGCTCCGATCCGAGCGGGCCGAACAGCCCCTGTTCCATGAGTTCGGAGAAGCCGATGATCGCGTTCAGCGGCGTGCGCAACTCATGCGACATGTTGGCCAGGAACTCGGACTTGGCTCGGTTCGCCGCCTCGGCGCGTTCGGTTTCCTTCATATATTTGCGGTTGAGGTCGACCAGTTCGCGCGACCGCTCCTCTTCCGCCCGCCGCGCAAGGCTGAGATCATGGATCGTCGCCATCAGCCGGCGCTCGCTGTCGACCAGCTTCTCCTGGTGCAGCTTGATCTGGGTGATGTCGGAGCCGACCGAGACGATGCCGCCGTCCCGGGTCCTCAGTTCGTTGACCTGCAGCCAGCGGCCGTCGGCCAGCTGCCGCTCGAAAGAGGCGCCGCCTTGCAGGCCGCTGGTGTTGGCAAGCCGCCGTTCGGAGGCAAAGGCCAGCATGCGTTCTTCCAATGCCGCGCGCGCGGTGCCCGGCATCACGTCACGGTCCGAAAGCCCGTTATCCTGCTGATATTTGGAATTGCACATGATCAGGCGCTGCGCCGAATCCCACAGTACGAAGGATTCGTTGATGTTCTCGATCGCTGTTCTGAGGCGAAGGTCGGCCGCTTCGGAACGCAGCGCCAGATGACGCTGTTCGGTGACGTCGACGGCGATGCCGATGAGCTGGATTTCCGGCGCTTCCGGATCGATGACCTGCGCCCGTGCGCGCATCCAGACCCATTGGCCGTCGGCATGCCGCATCCGGAACACCTGGTCGATGTGGTCGATCTCGCGCGCGACGATTCTGTTGGCGAGCTGGAACAGGTCGCCGTCCTCGGGGTGGATGATCTGATCGACCTCGCCGAAGGACAGCATCGTGTCGCAGGGCTTGTAACCGAGCATGTCGTACATCGATCGCGACCAGTACATCTTGCCGCGCACCATATCCCAGTCCCACAGGCCGCAGCGGCCGCGAACCAGTGCCATGTCGATGCGCTGATGCGCTTCGAGATAGATGCGGTCAGCCGCCTGCGCACGTGCCGCCTGGCCGAAATAGGCATAGAGGATGACGATCAGCACGCCGGCCGTCAGCACGAACAGGGTGACGTTCAGCGAAACAGTCTTGCGCCAGGCATCGAAAACCGCGTCCTGCGGCACCAAGGCCGCCGATGCGCCCTTTCCACCATTCGCCAGGCTGACAGCCGCATACCAGTCCCGTCCGTCGATGTTGACTTCCATGACGCCGGCGCGATCGCCGAACATGAACAAGGGCTGGCCGCCCTCGACCAGGCTGTCGAGCGAATGGCCCTGCCATGGCATCGAACGCGGTGTCTCCGCGACGATCTTGAAAGCACTGTCGGTGATGACGAGCACATGGCTGCGGCCCATCGCGCCCTGACGGCTTGTGGTCTCCAGCAGATCCTGGATGGCGCCAGGCACCGTGTCCGAGGTGGTGGCCAGCGAACTGGCCAGTTGGCCCGCCGCCAGCGTCAGGATCGCCTTGGCATTGCGCTCGACATCGTCGCGCTCGTTCATCAGCGATAGCACGCGCAGCGCCGCGATGACGATCAGGAAGGTGATGATGAGGACGGGTATCGATCGGCGCAGCAGCGGCTCGGCGGCCAGAAGCCGTCGGTAGGCCGGTTCGGCGATGAGCCGCGTATTCCCCGCAAGGCCGTCGCCGCGCGTCTCGCGATGCGCAAAAGCCGTCCCTTCGGGCGCGCCCCACGCGTCCGCCTTCGCCATAAATGGCACTCCCCGTATTTGCCTATGCTGCTTGGTGATCCGGCAAACGCCGCACATCCGAATCGTCAGTAAAGAATCAAAGGTGATTCGCCTTGTCCAGTGGTCCGGCCAAAAAAGATTAAAAATCGACTAAAATAATGCTGAAACGGCCTATCTCCCCCACTAGGGTCCCACGAGGGGGAGATCTTTCGCCTCAAGCCAGCGTGCGCTCGACGATATCCCTTAGATCCGCTGACAGGTTTTCGGCGTTGGCGATCGACAGCAGCGCTTCCTTGGCCTTGGCCTGCCGCGAAGGTTCGAGCGAACGCCAGGATCTGAGCGCCGTCGCCAACCTTGCCGCCACCTGCGGGTTGCGTTTTTCGACCTCGAGTACCGTTTGCGAAAAAAACCGGTAGCCTTCGCCGTCGGCCCGGTGGAAGCCGGTCTGGTTGGCGCTGGAGAAGGTGCCGATCAAGGAGCGTACCCGGTTCGGATTGCCCATCGAGAAGGCCGGGTGGCTGGTCAGGGCCCTCACTGTGTCGACGGTTTGCGGCCCCGGAACGCTGGCCTGGATCTGGAACCATTTGTCCATGACCAGCGGGTCGGACCCATAGATCGTCTCGAAAGCCGCCAGCGCCTCGATAGCCTCGGGCGAATCGTGGTGACGATGCGCGAGCACGGCAAGCGCTGCCGCGCGGTCGGTCATGTTGGTCGCGGACTGGAAATGCCCGGCGGCGAGTGCTGCTCCGCCCGGCTGCAGCGACAGATAATCCAGCAGGGTGTTGCGCAAGGCGCGTCGTCCGGCGCTCGCCGCGTCGGGGCTGAACGCTCCCGTGTCGGCGAGGCTGAGGTAGAGGACCGAAAAAGCGTCCCGGCTCGCGGCGCCGATCGCCAGCGCCAGCGCCTCGCGAGCCGCATAGATGGCATCGGGGTCGATATTCCTGCCGATGTCGCGGGCAATGTCGGCTTCGCCCGGCAATGCCAGCGCCAGCGCACGATAGGCCGGCTCCAGCGTCTCGTCGCCGGCGATGCTGCCGGCAAGCTCGGTCAGCCGCGCGGCGAAGTCAGGCTGCTTGCCGCCGAGGATCTCGCGGAAGGCTGATATCAGTGCGTCGGTCAGCAAGGTGTTGAAGGCCTGCCAGCGCGAGAAGGCGTCGCTGTCATGGCGGGCGAGGAAGAACTGGTCATCGGCTTTCTGCTCGACCGACAACGTTACCGGCGCCGAAAAGCCGCGGTTGAGGGACACGGCCGGGCGTTCGGCGACGCCTGAAAACCGCACCATGTGGCGGCGCTTGCGGACATGGATGACGCCGTCCTCGACGCTGGCACCCTCGACGCCGCTATACTCCACCGCCTTGCCGCCGGCGCCGATCAGGCCGAAGGCGAGCGGGATGTGCATCAGCCGCTTGCGGCTTTCGGAAGGCGTCGGCGGTACCGACTGTTCGATTTCGAGCGTGAACTCCCGCGCGGCCGGATTGTAGGTCGAACTGATCGTCAGGTTGGGGGTACCCGCCTGATGATACCAGAGCGCGAACTGCGACAGGTCGCGGCCGGACGCATCCTCGAACACCTTGACGAAATCCTCGATCGTCGCCGCGTCACCGTCGTGCCGCTCGAAATAGAGGTCCATGCCGGCGCGAAAGGCGTCGACCCCGAGAATTGTGCGGATCATGCGCACCACTTCGGAGCCTTTCTCGTAGACCGTCGCCGTGTAGAAATTGTTGATCTCGCGGTAGCGGCGCGGCCGCACCGGATGCGCCAGCGGACCTTGGTCCTCGGGAAACTGGTGGGCACGCAGCGTGCGCACCTCGGCGATGCGCTTGACCGCGCGCGAGCGCTGGTCGGCGGAGAATTCGTGGTCGCGGAAAACCGTCAGACCTTCCTTCAGGCAGAGCTGGAACCAGTCGCGGCAAGTGATTCTGTTGCCTGTCCAATTGTGGAAATACTCATGCGCGATGATCGCCTCGATATTGGCGAAATCGGCGTCCGTCGCGGTCTCCCGATCGGCCAGCACATATTTGTCGTTGAAGATGTTGAGGCCCTTGTTCTCCATCGCGCCCATGTTGAAATCGGACACCGCGACGATGTTGAAGACGTCGAGATCGTATTCCCTGCCGAACGCCTCCTCGTCCCATTTCATCGACCGCTTCAGGGCGTCCATCGCGTAGCCGGCCAGCTTCTCCTTGCCCGGTTCGACATAGATGCCGAGCTCGACGGTGCGGCCGGACAGGGTGACGAAACTGTCGGCGAGCTGGCCGAGATCGCCGGCCACCAGCGCGAACAGGTAGGACGGCTTCGGGAAGGGGTCGTGCCATCTAGCATAGTGCCAGCCGTCGCCGAGATCGCCTCTGTCGAGCGGGTTGCCGTTGGACAAAAGCAGTGGCGCCTCGTCGCGCAGCGCTTCGATCCGCACCGTATAGACGGACAGGATGTCGGGGCGATCGAGGAAATAGGTGATGCGGCGAAAGCCCTCGGCCTCGCACTGCGTGCAGTAGACATTGTTCGAGCGGTAGAGGCCCATGAGGGCTTCATTGGCCGCCGGCGCCAGCTCGGTGTCGATCAGCAACTGGAAGCGATGCGCGGCCGGCGGATTGAGGATGGTCAGCTGGTCCGGGCTCGCCAGAAAATCCGACGGTTTTACTTTCTTGCCATCGATCTCGATGCGCTTGAGCGTCAGGCCGTCACCGTCCAGCACCAATGGTGCCGACGCGGCGACGCCGTCACGTCGCTCGATCGTGAGCAAGGCGATGACGCGCGTTGCGTCTGGCGAAAGGCGGAAGGTGAGGTTGGTTTGCGGAATGAGGTAGTCGTTGGGGCGATAGTCTTCGAGCTTGAAGACCTGGCCGGTGTCCGTGCGCATTCCGTGGGTTTTCCTGTCGATTGCGTTGGCGGCGGATTGTGTCCGCTGGTCCAAGAAATTTGAAGTCCGCGCTCTTTACACGAAACGGCCCCTCGACAAAACTAAGGCAATGCCTATTTCAGGCGTTCTTCTCCCGTCATCATCACGAGGCACTCATGACCGTCGTCACACCGAAATTCGGCATGGGCGCATCCGTGCTGCGGCGCGAGGATGCAGCCTTCATCCAGGGGCAGGGCCGCTATACCGACGACATCCAGCCGGCTGGCGTCCTGCATGGCTATGTCCTGCGCTCGCCGGTCGCCAAGGCCAGTTTCACCATCGGTTCGACCGAAGCGGCGAAGGCGGCACCCGGCGTCCACTTGGTCCTGACCGGCAAGGACCTTGTTCATCTCGGCGATCTGAAATCCGGCGTCATGCAGGAGCAGCCGGATGGCACCACGGCGCCGACGCGCGACATCCCGATCCTGTGCCGTGATCGGGTCCACTATGTCGGCGATGCCGTAGCCTTCGTCGTCGCCGACAGCCGCGCTCTGGCGCAGGATGCCGCCGAACTGATCGATGTCGACTACGACAGCGAAGACGCGGTCTCCGGGACGGCAACGGCTCTTGCCGAAGGCACGCCGCTGGTCTGGCCGGAACTCGGCTCAAACCGCGCCTTCAGCTATCACATGGGCGACAAGAAAAAGACCGAAGCGGCTTTTGCCAAGGCCGCCCATGTCACCCGCATCGAATTCGTCAACAACCGGCTGGTCTGCAACTACATGGAGCCGCGCTCGGCGATCGGCGAGTGGAACGTGGAGGAGAACCGCTTCGTGCTGACCACGGGGTCGCAGGGCGTGCATTCCATGCAGTATATCCTGGCCGGCGTGTTCAAGATCAAGAAGGCCCAGCTGCGCGTCATCACGCCGGACGTCGGCGGCGGTTTCGGACCCAAGAGCTTCGTCTATCGTGAATACCCGCTGGTGCTGGAGGCGGCAAAGCGGCTTGGCCGCCCGGTCAAATGGGCGGGCGACCGCACCGAACACTTCCTGACCGACGCGCAGGGGCGCGACAATGTCGTGACGGCCGAGATGGCGCTGGACAAGAACGGCCGCTTCCTTGGCATGAAGGTGGACCTGCTCGCCAACATCGGCGCCTATATCTCGCAATACGGTCCGTTCATTCCCTATATCGGCGTCACCATGTCGACCGGCGTCTATGATATCCAGGCGCTCGACGTCTCGGTCACCGGTCTCTACACCAACACCTGCCCGGTCGATGCCTATCGCGGCGCCGGCCGTCCGGAAGCAGCGTTCCTGCTGGAAAAGCTGGTCGATGCCTGCGCCCACGATC
This sequence comes from Mesorhizobium sp. M1338, assembly GCF_040318045.1. NCBI lineage: Bacteria > Pseudomonadati > Pseudomonadota > Alphaproteobacteria > Hyphomicrobiales > Phyllobacteriaceae > Mesorhizobium > Mesorhizobium sp. M1338. Next base: position 285,701 of record NZ_JAMYLL010000004.1, read on the forward strand.
TCGGCCTGCCCGTCGAAGAGATTCGCCGCCGCAATTTCATTCGGCCGGAACAGTTTCCCTACCGCACCCAAACCGGCCGCCTCTACGACACTGGTGAATTCGAGGGCCATATGGAGCGCGCCATTGAACGGTCCGAATGGAAAGCGTTTCCGCAGCGGCTGGCGCAGTCGAAGGCTGGCGGCAAGATCCGAGGCCTCGGCATGGCGACCTATATCGAGGCCTGCGCCTTTCCGGGCTCGGAGCCGGCCTTTGTCGAACTCAATGGCGATGGCACGGTGACGCTGAAGATCGGCACCCAGACCAACGGGCAGGGGCACGCCACCGCCTATGCGCAGTTCCTGTCGGAAAAGCTCAATCTCGATATCGACAAGATCCATGTCCGGCAGGGCGATACGGACGAATTGAAGGCAGGCGGCGGCACCGGCGGCTCGCGTTCGATCCCGCTGGGGGGTGTATCAGCTTCCCGCGCGGGCGAGGATCTGGCCAACAAGATCAAGCGTATCGCCGCCGACGAGCTGGAGGCCTCAGTCGGTGACATCGAACTGTCTGACGGCGTTGCCCGCATCGTCGGCACCGATCGCTGGATCGATTTTTCCACTATCGCCAAGGCCGCCAAGACGCCCAATGATCTCAAGGGCTTTGGCGAGTTCGTGCAGGACGAATGCACCTACCCGAACGGCACCCATATCTGCGAGGTCGAGATCGACCCGGATACCGGCGCCACCGAGATCGTCCGCTATATCATCGTCGACGATTTCGGCGTCACCGTGAATCCGATCCTGCTCGCCGGCCAGGTGCATGGCGGTGTCGTGCAAGGCATCGGCCAGGCACTGATCGAAGACACGATCTATAGCGAGGATGGACAGCTTTTGACGGCGAGCTTCATGGACTACGCCATGCCACGCGCCGACAATTTCCCGTTCTTCCATTTCGAGACCCGCAACGTGCCTTCGACCACCAATGCGCTCGGCATCAAGGGGGCAGGCGAGGCCGGCACCATCGGCTCGACCCCGGCGGCGCTCAATGCGGTGACCGACGCGCTCTGGCGTGCCTATGGCGTCAAGCACATCGATATGCCGGCGACGCCTGCGCGCATCTGGGCAACGATCCGGGAAGCTATGGGAGCGTGACAGCCAGCCCCGGCAGCCCCTCATCCACGGCCAGCGATCATGCTGGCGGGCACAACACGCTCACCGGCATCATGCTCAAGATCGTGTCGGTGGCGGTCTTCGTCGGCATGCAGACCTGCATCAAGGCCGCGGGCACCGTGCCGGCGGGTCAAATCGTCTTCTTCCGTTCGTTCTTCGCCATCTTCCCGATCATCGCCTTTCTGGCTTTCAGGCGAGAACTTGGCACTGCGTTCACCACCACGCGTCCGCTCAATCACATCGCCCGGGGCCTTGTCGGCGTCTGCGCCATGGGGCTCGGCTTTTTCGCGCTGACCCGGCTGCCGCTGCCGGAAGCGATCACGCTGAACTATGCGCAGCCGCTGCTGGTGGTGGTGTTCAGCTCGATCTTTCTCGGTGAAGCCATCCGCGTCTATCGCTGGAGCGCGGTTGCGGTCGGTCTGGTCGGCGTGCTGATCATCTCCTGGCCTGAACTGACGCTGCTCAGTTCCGATCAGGCGCTCGACGACCAGGAGGTGCTTGGCGTCATTGCCGTCCTGGTCGCCGCGGCGATCTCGGCGGTCGCCATGCTATTGGTGCGCAATCTCGTGCAAAGCGAACGCACCGCGACCATCGTGTTGTGGTTTTCGGTGACCGCGAGCGTCATGTCGCTATTGTCGCTACCGTTCGGCTGGCAGATGCTGACGCCGCTCCAGGCAGCTCTTCTGGTTGCCGCCGGCTTCTGCGGCGGCCTCGGCCAGATCCTGATGACGGCGGCCTATCGCCATGCCGAGGCTTCGGTGGTGGCGCCGTTCGAATACACCTCGATGATCCTTGGCCTGGTCGTCGGCTATCTCGTTTTCGGCGACGTCGCCACGGTTCACATGCTTGTCGGCGGGCTCATTGTCGTTGCCGCCGGGATATTCATCATCTGGCGCGAGCGCCAGCTTGGCCTGGAGCGCACCCGCACGCGCAAGGCATCTTTGCCTGAAGGGTGATTACGACAGCTCGGCCCGCTCCTTCGCCAATCGCACCAGCACCGTCCTCGTCTGCTCATCGGCTGGGAAGAACGATTCAATCGCCAGTTCCGACAAGGTCACGTCGAGCGGCGTACCGAACACGGTGACGGTGCTGATGAACGACAGCACCTGATCGCCGTGGGCAAGCCTGAGCGGGTGCACGATGGCATTCGGCTCGACCGGCGCCGGCCGGCTGCCTTTCAAGCCGGACGGGTAGGTCCGCAGCTCGCGCTCCAGGTCAACCAGCACCGGGTCACCGCTGGCGTCGTTCTGGTGTTTGAGGCGCTCAAGCAGATGCGCCCGCCATTCCTGGAGATTGACGATGCGCGGTGCGATGCCGCCGGGGTGCAGGCTGAGGCGAAGCACGTTGACCGGCGGCTTGAGCAGCGCCTCCTCGCTGACATCGGCAAGGAAGGGAGCGATGGCGGCATTGGCCGAAACCAGGTTCCAGTGGCGGTCGACAGCGAGTGCGGGGAACGGCTCATGCCCCTTGAGCACGATTTCGACCGCCGCCATCGCCGGCGCCAACATCGCGTCGCCAAGCGAGCGCTCGCCGAAGCTGGGGGCAAAGCCGGCGGCGAGAAGCAACTGGTTGCGTTGCCTGAGCGGAATAGAGAGCTGTTCGGCCAGATGCAGCACCATATCGCGCGAGGGTGCGGCCCGTCCGCTCTCGACGAAGCTCAGATGCCGCTGCGAGATCTCAGCCTCCATGGCGAGGTCGAGCTGCGACATGCGCCGGCGCGTGCGCCACTCGCGGATGAGACTGCCAGCGGAGGTTTGGGCTGTTGTCATCAGCGATGACTAGGCCGGAGAGGGGCGCATTTCAATTACCTGCGAGGTTATCGCTGGGTGAGCGCCTGCAATTTCGCCTTCACCTCAAGAAAATCCCGCCACGCCAGTTTCTTGTGCGACGGGGTTCGCAGGAGATACGCGGGATGCAGCGTCGGCATGGCGGGTATGGCGATGCCTGACGCAGTCGTGTGGACGCGCCAGTTGCCGCGCAGCCGCAGGATGCCTTCTGAGGTGTTGAGCAAGGTCTTGGCTGACGGGCCGCCAAGGTTGATCAGCACCTTCGGATTGACCAGTTCGATCTGCCGCTCGATGAACGGCCGGCAGATCTCGGTTTCGTGCGGCGTCGGCGTGCGATTGCCCGGCGGCCGCCAGGGAATGACATTGGCGATATAGACCGAAGTGCGGTCGAGCCCGATCGCCGCCAGTATGCGGTCGAGCAGCCGGCCCGAGCGGCCGACGAAGGGCAAGCCCTCGATATCCTCGTCGCGGCCCGGCGCCTCGCCGACCAGCATCACGGAGGCTTGCGGGTTGCCGTCGGCGAACACCAGGTTCTTGGCGGTGGCCTTGAGATTGCAGCCGTCGAACGCCGCCATGTGCTGGCGGAGCTCGTCCAGGGTCGTTGCCGTCGTTGCCAGCTGGCGGGCACGTGCTGCTTGCGCTTCGTCGGGAACCGTGGCCGACGGTGCGCGCACAACCGGTGGCGCATTTGCTCTCTCTCCGGCTTCGGCGCGAGACATGTCCGTCGAACGCTGCGGAGCGGCGGTGTCGCCCGAAGGCGTCGCCGTCGGCGCTCGTTCCATCGGCTTTGGCGCAACCTCGGCGAACCGGTTCACCGGCTGGTCTTCAAGCGCCTCGTCGACCCCCACGCTGGCATAAAAAGCCAGCAGGTCGGCGATGTCAGGTCTGTTGTTTGGGGAAGCGGCAGTCATGCCAGCACATTCGTCCGCGTGGCGGCAATTTGCAAGACTGGCCGCTTCCTACCCCGTTGGTATGCGCGGATCCTGCACCAGATAGAAGGTCCACCGCGGCGTATAGTCGGTCATCAGGAATTCGAACCTGGCGGTTTTCAGCGGGTCGACCTTGCCATTCCTGAACAGCAGCCGGTCATAGGGTTCGAAATCGCGATCGAAATCGGCGAAATTGCTCGACCAGATGTTGTCGGGGGTCTTGTTGCGCTGGTCGAACGAAAGCCCGTCGCCGAACACGCTCGGGCGGTTCAGGATCTCCTGCAGCTCGAACTGGAATTCGATCCAGGCCTGGCCGCTATTGTTGAGGACCTCGATGCGCATATACATGATGCCATTGGCGAATTCGCCGGACGGGCCGAAAGCCTGGATCGGCTTTGTCGTGCGGATGGTCAGCGTCACCGGCGTTGAGGAATTCAGCTCTTCGGTGATGACCAGCGGATCATCCCTGGTTCCGACGCCCGAAGCGCCGGTGATGTGGAAGCCGCCAAGTTCGTCGGAGAAGGAGTAGGCGCCAGCCGCCCAGACTTTCACTTCGTCCGCGAAAGCGCGACCCGGTGCCAGCACCAGAAGGCTCAAAAGGAGCGCCCGGCGGACCCGGCCGGGCGTGAAAGGAAAGCGCGTCGATGAAAAGCCGGCGGGCCCAGGAATGCGCATGGCGTGAAGTATGGCCGATAAGCAAGCCGTCGAACAATTAAAAACGTCGGCGCCGAGGGCCATGCCGGGCGAAAACGACCGCCGAGCCCTCGCAATGCGCGACTTTTTGGCCAAAAAGGCATTGTCACATATGCGCCGGTTTCCTGTCGCCGATTGATGCGCTATGCAGCGAAGGAGCCAGCTAGATACCCGAATGGGATAAGCCAGTGCGGAGGGGTTGATGAGCGATATCGAACGCGAAAGCATGGAATTCGACGTGGTTATCGTCGGCGCCGGTCCGGCCGGCCTCGCCGCCGCCATCCGCCTCAAGCAGGTCAATCCCGAGCTCTCGGTCGTCGTCCTGGAAAAGGGCGGCGAGGTCGGTGCCCATATCCTCTCCGGCGCCGTCGTTGATCCGATCGGCATCGACCGGCTCCTGCCGGGCTGGCGCGACGAGGAAGGCCACCCCTTCAAGACGCCGGTCACGGCGGACCATTTCCTGGTGCTCGGCCCTGCCGGCTCGTTCCGTCTGCCTAACTTCCTGATGCCGCCGCTGATGAACAATCACGGCAATTACATCGTCTCGCTCGGCAATGTCTGCCGCTGGCTGGCTGGTAAGGCCGAGGCGCTTGGCGTCGAGATCTATCCAGGCTTTGCCGCCGCCGGCTTGCTGTACAATGAAGGAGGCGCCGTCACCGGCGTCGTCACCGGCGACATGGGCATCGAGAAGGACGGCACGCACGGCCCGGGCTTCGCACCTGGCATGGCGCTGATGGGCAAATATGTGCTGATCGGCGAGGGCGCGCGCGGGTCCCTCGCCAAGCAATTGATCGCCAAATACAAGCTTTCCGATGGCCGCGAGCCCGGCAAATATGGCATCGGCCTCAAGGAGCTCTGGCAGGTAAAGCCGGAGAACCACAAGCCGGGCCTGGTCCAGCATTCCTTCGGCTGGCCGCTCGACATGAAGACCGGCGGCGGCTCGTTCCTCTACCATCTCGAAGACAATCAGGTGGCGGTCGGTTTCGTCCTCCACCTCAATTATAAGAACCCCTGGCTGTCGCCGTTCGACGAATTCCAACGCTTCAAGACCCATCCGGCAATCAGGGGCACCTTCGAGGGCGCCAAGCGCCTGGGTTACGGCTCGCGCGCCATCACCGAGGGCGGCTGGCAGTCGGTGCCGAAACTGTCCTTCCCCGGTGGTGCGCTGATGGGATGTGCGGCCGGCTTCGTCAACGTGCCGCGCATCAAGGGCTCCCACAACGCGGTCCTTTCGGGAATGCTGGCGGCCGAGCATGTCGCCGAGGCGATCGGCGCCGGCCGTGCCAATGACGAGCTGTCCTCCTACGAGGCGGCATGGCGGGAGACCGACATCGGCAAGGACCTGAAGAGGGTGCGCAACGTCAAGCCGCTGTGGTCGCGCTTCGGCACCATCGTCGGTGTCGGCCTCGGCGGCCTCGACATGTGGCTGAATACGCTGTTCGGCTTCTCGCCCTTCGGCACGCTGAAGCATGGCAAAGCCGACTACGCAACACTTGAGCCTGCCGCCCAACACAAGAAGATCGCCTATCCGAAGCCCGATGGCGTTTTGACCTTCGACCGGCTGTCCTCGGTGTTCCTGTCCAACACCAACCACGAGGAAAACGAGCCGGTCCACCTGCTTGTCGGTGACATGGAACTGCAGAAACGGTCCGAACACGATGTCTTTGCGGGGCCCTCGACACGCTATTGTCCGGCCGGTGTCTACGAGTGGGTCGACAAGGACGGCAACGCCGCCGCCGATCCCGCGGCAAAGGACGTGCGCTTCGTCATCAACGCGCAGAACTGCGTCCACTGCAAGACATGCGACATCAAGGACCCGAACCAGAACATCAACTGGGTGCCGCCACAAGGCGGCGAAGGCCCGGTCTACCAAGGTATGTAAGCCACGCGCTGGCCGGACATCTCGGCCGCCGCAAGCAAAATGTTGGCGAAGGCCCGGTCCACCGGGCATGTGAAATATTAGAACTGTTGAAACTGTCACGCGCTTGTGGTTCCATTGCCTGACGATAGGGAGATGGCCAATGCGCGTGGCGGTTCTGGCATGCCTTGTGGCGATCGGCGCGGTGTGCGGTTCCGCTCCGGCGGCCTCGGCCGACACCAGGGTGCTGGTCAAGACGCGGACCTATGACATCACCGGGACCACGGGCCTGGCGCTGATGAAGGCGATGGACCGCAAGGGGCCGAAGCACGGCTTCATGACGCACGCTATCGCGCAGACCGGCTACACCGTGGATTGGGACCTTGACGCCGGCCAGGACAATGGCTCCTGCCGTCTGCGGCGCGCCAACGGCACGCTCAATCTCTTTTACACGTTTCCACGTGCCGCCTCGGCCACCACGCCGGCGCTCCAGAAGCGATGGACGCGGTTCTTCGCCGGCGTCCGCGCCCACGAAGAAACCCATGGCCGCCTAGCCAAGGAAATGATGCGGGCCTCTGAAAGATCGATTTCCGGCCTCAGGATTGCCGACGACCGGTCCTGCTACAAGACGCGCCGCGAGGCGCAGCGGCGTATCAGGACCACCTATGCCGCATATGAGGCGAAGCAGATCGCTTTCGACGCCCGCGAGCATCGCGACGGTGGGCATGTCGAACATCTCATCACCGCTTTGATCAAGCCTTGATCTTTTAGCCTGGCGTCTTGCCGGTCTGGACTATCGCCGCGGTCGCGGTTTCATGCTCATCGACCGGCTTCTGTTGTGCCAGCCTGAGCGAGAATTCCACCATGACCGGCAGGTGGTCCGAGCCGGTGTCCTCCAGTCGTGTCGAGGAATGAATGGTCACGCCGCCCTTGCTGAAAACCTGGTCGATCGGCAGGCCGGCGAAGCGCCGCAGGACATCCGGCAGCTTGATGTGGATCCAGGTCGGCCCGGCGGACGGCATGACGGTCAGCCCGCCGAGCGAGGCGACGCGCCGTACGGCGGCACTCCACGATACGGCGTTGCAGTCGCCCGCCATGATGACCGTCTCGCCGAGCGCGGAGAGCTGATCGGTGAGTTCACCGATCTGCCAGTACTGCTCGCGTGGCCACGGCCAACTGAGATGGATCGCGGCGACATCGACGTCGATGCCGCCGAAGTCGACGGTCGCTGTCGCCATGGCGCCGCGCCGTTCGCAACGCGCCTCGGTGCCGGCGGCAAAGGGCCGCCGCGAGAGCAGCGCGACACCGAATATGCCGTTGGGATAAGGGCAGAGGATCCGGTATGGATACGCGCTGCTGATATAGCCTAGCTCGGTCGCCCACATCGCCGATACTTCGTCGAGGGTGATCACGTCCGGATTGGTCCGGCCGATCAGCGACAGCACCTTCTTCGGCGTCGGATTGTCGTAGCGCAGGTTCATCTGCAGCAACTTGTAGATCGCACGATCTTCGATCTTGGCTTCATAGGCAGCCTGAACCGGCCATGGACTAGGTAATGTGTTGAAGGTCGTGGCAACGGCCGCCACGGCAAAAAGCAGTGCCACGGCCGCTTGCAGGCGAAATGTCGTGGCCAGAAGCGGCAGTGCGCAAAGCGCCATCAGCACGGCAAGGTGGACGCGGAAATGCGAGAAGGAGTCGAAGGCCGGATGCACGGTACCCAAGAACCCGGCGACCAGCGCAACCGAGAACATCATCATCGCGATAAATGCCAGTGAAGCCGCCATGTGTCGACTGCGTCTCATCGGGTCAGGTCCGCGCGGGTTGCCGGAGAATACCGGCCTGCTTATCGGCAGAAATGCGGCCCAATCAAGATGATGAGATGCTCCGGCAGCGCGCAGATCGTCCTACTGGAACGCCGTCTCCGAAAAACTTCTGAGTTTACGCGAATGCAGCCGATCCATCGGCATTTCCGCAAGCTTCTCCATCGCCCTGATGCCGATGGTCAGATGCTGCGCCACCTGGCGCTTGTAGAATTCGGTCGCCATGCCGGGCAGCTTCAACTCGCCATGCAGTGGCTTGTCCGAAACGCACAGCAGCGTGCCGTAGGGAACGCGGAAGCGGAAGCCGTTGGCGGCGATGGTCGCCGATTCCATGTCGAGCGCGATGGCACGCGACTGCGACAGCCGCTGCACCGGGCCGCGTTGGTCGCGCAGCTCCCAGTTGCGGTTGTCGATGGTGGCAACGGTGCCCGTGCGCATGATGCGCTTCAAGTCGTAGCCGGACAGGCCGGTGACTTCGGCGACGGCTTCCTGCAACGCCACCTGGATCTCGGCCAGCGGCGGGATCGGCACCCAGACCGGAAGATCGTCGTCGAGGACGTGGTCCTCGCGCACATAGGCATGCGCCAGCACATAGTCGCCCAGCGCCTGGGTGTTGCGCAGACCGGCGCAGTGGCCAAGCATCACCCAGGCATGCGGCCTCAGCACGGCGATGTGGTCGGTGATCGTTTTGGCGTTGGAGGGACCGACGCCGATATTGACCATGGTGATGCCGCCATGGTTCGGCTTTTTCAGGTGATAGGCCGGCATCTGCGGCAGGCGCGGCGGCGCGATCCCGGCACCGGGCGCGCTTTGCCCAGCCAAGGTGACGACATTGCCCGGCTCGACGAATTCGGTATACCCGCCGCCGCCATTGGCCATCAGGTCGCGGGCACGGGCGACGAATTCGTCGATGTAGAACTGGTAGTTGGTAAACAGCACGAAGTTTTGGAAATGCTGCGGCGTGGTCGCCGTATAGTGCGACAGGCGGTGGAGCGAATAGTCGATGCGCTGCGCCGTGAAGGGCGCCAGTGGCCTCGGCTCGCCGAAGGCCACTTCGAAAGTGCCGTTGGCGATCTGGTCGTCGGTGCCGTCGAGATCCGGCACGTCGAACAGGTCTCGGATCGGCCGCTTGATGCGCTCCGCCGCCGCGCCGTCGACATGGGTGCCTTCGAGAAAGGCGAAATGCAGCGGGATCGGCGTGGTCGATTCCGACACGGTAACCGCAACCCCATGATTGCGCATAATCAGGCGCAGCTGTTCGACGAGGTACCTTGCGAACAGACCCGGCTGGGTGATGGTGGTGGCAAAATGCCCCGGCGTCGGCATATGGCCATAGGCCTGGCGGGAGTCGATCTGGGTGAACGAGTTGGTGGTGACGCCAATCTCCGGATAAAAGGCCCGGTAGCGCTTGCCATTATCGCCGCCCGCTGCCGCCAGTTCCGCAAAGGAGTCGCGCAGGAACTTGGTGTTGCGGTCGTAAAGCACCCGCAGTGCAGCGACGGCCTTTTCGGCGCTATCAAAGCTTTGCCGGCCAAAAGGCTCCGGCATGACGACAGATTCGATGGCTTGAGGGTAGATTCGCTTTTCCATGACTCAATATAGAGACTTGGACCGGCACTTGGGAGGGGTATCGCGACCGAAGGCGGCCAAAGCGTCGGGTTTCTTTCCGATGCATCTCGCGGGATATCGACATGCACAAGACATCTCTTATCCGCGCCGCAGGCTGACCAGGAGCACAAAGCCGACGCCGGACTTCTTCAAAGCTGGCGCTTCGATCGTCGAGCCGGCATCGGCGCGCATTATCGGCACGGCCAGAACCGGAGCGGCAATAACCGTCAGGATAAGCGCCGCCCGCGGCAGAAGCCGAAGGGTCTTGAGAGCATTGGCGGCGAAGCGGTTCATGGGGTTTCAGCTTTTCTTTTCGAGGTCTTGGGTTCTTTGTTCAGTTGCGAAGATGGGTGGGGCAGGCGAGGCGGCAGGTTCTGGAACTGGCTTCGTCCCAGGTGCGGGCCGGACGGCCCGCTTCAGCGACGAGGATGGCGAAGAACATTCCAAACAGGCTCATCAGCAGGCAGACAATGGTGAAGCGGCGAGCAAGCATTGGGTCGGGTCTCCTTCAGCACGCCGGAGAATGCCCTGATGCAACTGAACCGGCTCTGATGACGGCGTTCATCTGCGGTTCAAAATGATTGACGGGATTTTGGCGGCGCCGGCGTCGGTTTCGACAGGGTGCCGGCATTGCGCCGCGACAAAACGAAAACGGGGCCCGTCGGGCCCCGTCTTCATGTCACAAGGATGCGGTCGATCAGAGCTTGTGCCAGGTCTGGCTCTTGCAGATCAGTCCGCCGAGCACGCAGCCGCTCATCTTGAGCGAGCTGCCCGAAAGGGTCGCCTTGCCCGAATAGGTCCTGTCGTTTGCCGGATCGGTGATGTTGCCGGCATATTTGTTGTCGCCTGCCGCCTTGAGCGAGCCGATGGTCTTGCCGGCATATTTGCCGGACTTGAGCGTGATGGAAAACGAGCCGCCGCCAGCGATGGCCGCGGTGTCGCCGGCCTGCGTCTTCCAATTGCCTTCGATCGGGTCGGCCCACGCCGCGCCCGCCATGATCAATGTGGCCGCAAGGGCCAGGCTCGCTTTTCGAAACATGTCTTCCTCCCTTTGGACGTCCGGCCGCACGCTCCGCCTCGCCGGTCTGCCCCTTACGCAAACGTAAGCTAATCCAGCTCCCGACAAAACAAAAGCGGTGCCGCGACGGAAGACTTTGCGATTTTGAAGAGGCCTGAATGCGCCTCCTCGGCGAGGAAATGAAACGATCGGTGCAGTGCCTTTGGTTTCCGTGGTTAGCGGAGTCTTGATTTGTCAGTTTAAAATTTTCGTCAAATTTGACGCAAGCGGGCTGAATTGCTGGCTTTGTATCCTTAACGAATTTCCGCGTTTACCTCTTGTTTTAGCTTTGTTTTCCTCAAATTAAGCACGCCATTTAACGACAGATTCAAGCCTGCACGGCATTCTCGAAAGCATCGGAAGAGCAGCCGGCAAGCACGAAAGAGGCAGCTCTCGGGAGCCTGACAGGGGCCGGAAACAGGGGATTTGAAATGGCACGTTTTGAAATGCTTGAAGCAGGTTTCGGCGCCATGGGGGCAACTGCCCAGGCCGACATTCTTTTCGAACTGGGCATGATGTATGCGACCGGCCGCGATTGCGAGACCGATGTCGTTGCCGCCCACAAATGGTTCAACATCGCCGCGATCAAGGGCTCGGCCCGCGCCGCGGAACTGCGCTCCGAACTGTCGGCGGCAATGTCGAAAGTCGAGATTGCCAAGGCACTTCGCGAAGCCCGCGAATGGATGACCATCCACTGAGATCCGCCGATCGCAGATAGGCCTACCGAAGACAGGGAAGCTCCGGGATCAAGACCGCGCAGACGGCCAGACCCGGCACATTGGAAGGCCGCGCAAGACGGTCGATAACCCAGAGCGTGTGGAATTCGGTTTTCTCGGACTAACGGAAACCGTTTGTCCAGAGAGCATGCTCTGAAGAAAGAGAACGCGGCAGGCCGCAAGGTTCAGTCGCGCACGACACGGGGAAGGCGAGCGGGATTATTAGGCGCGGGGGCGCCTGGAGATTGCTCGACGGGCAAAAAAAGCCACGACCGGCCGGAACAAGGCTGGCGTGGCTTTTTTGCGTGGATGACGTCTTGCAGGCCCAATCGAGCGGCGCCAATGCGCCTAGACAGGCCCAAGGAAGGGTGAAATTGTCCCGCCTCTCTGGAAGAAGTGCGGCCGGGGCGGCCGCGCGTGAGTGGAGGAGTTCTACTACAATGAAAAAATTGAGTATTTTGAACGCGGCCATATTCGGCCTGATGATGAGCACGCCGGTCGCATTCGCCGACGACATCACCTTTGCGGTGGTCGGCCCGATGACGGGACAGCTCGCCACCATCGGCGATCAGTTCAAGCAGGGCGCACAGGCCGCTGCTGACGCGATCAACGCCGCGGGCGGTGTCAACGGGTCGATGATCAAGCTCGATATGGAAGACGACCAGTGCGATCCCAAGCAGGCTGTGTCGGTCGCCAACCGCATCGTCGCCGATGGCGTCAAGTTCATCGACGGCCATGCCTGCTCGGGCTCCAGCATTCCGGCCTCGGCCGTCTATGCCGAAGCCGGCGCTTTGATGATGAGCCCGGCTTCGTCAAACCCGGTGCTGACCGACGCGGCGGCCAAGGCCGGCTGGCCGACGATCATGCGCCTTTATACGCGTGACGATGCGCAGGGCGCCTTCATCGGCCCATGGATCGCCAAGAAGTTTGCCGGCAAGAACGTCGTCGTCCTGCACGACAAGAGCGCCTACGGACAGGGCGTGGCTGACGCCGTCAAGGCAACCATGAATGCCGGCGGCCTCAAGGAGGTCTATTATGACGGCATCAACGCCGGCGAGAAGGACTATTCGGCTCTCGTCACCAAGCTCAAGGACTTGAAAGCCGACGTCGTTTATTTCGGCGGTTATCATCCTGAAGCTGGACTGATCCTGCGTCAGTCGGCGGAACAGAGCGTCAAGTTCCAGCTGATCATGCCGGACTCCATTGCCTCGCCCGAATTCTGGCAGGTTGCCGGCCCGGCCGGCGAGGGCACCATGTTCGTGTTCCCGTCGGATCCCCAGGCAAAGCCGCAAGCCAAGGCAGCCGTCGAGAAGATCAAGGCCGGCGGCTTCGTGCCGGAAGGCTTCACACTGTTCTCCTACGCGGTGATCCAGGCTTTCGCTGAAGGCATCAAGCGCGCCGGCAGCGACGATCCGGCCAAGGTTGCCGAAGCGTTGAAGAACGGTACTCCGATCAGCACTGTTGTCGGCGATGTCACCTTCGACGAGAAGGGCGACCTCAAGAATGCCAGCTACGACATCAACCAGTGGCATGACGGCAAATACGCGCCGATCGCGCAGTAATCGCCGCCCTGGTGGCTGAATAGCATAGACAAATGGCCGGGCTCGTCCCGGCCATTTTCTTGTATGCCCTGTCGTTTGTCTTCCGAGCAATCATCTCGCCGCCGCGGTCGAGGCGTTTTGGTCCTCGACGAACCTCACCAGCACCGTCCCGTCGGTGACCTGCGCGCCCTCCGTGGCGATCTCGGCGATCACGCCGTCATGCGGCGCGGCGATGGTGTGCTCCATCTTCATCGCCTCGAGGATCAGCAGCGGCTGGCCCCTGGTTACCGCGTCGCCTTTTGCCACACGCACCAGCTTGACCAACCCCGGCATCGGCGCACGCAGGCTGCCGGAGCCGGCCGCTACTTCGTCCGCCCGCGCCAGCGGGTCGGGCACAGCGAAGGTATAGCCGACGGCGTCTTCGAACACGGTGATGTGGCCTGGCCAGCGGGCGAGGCGTGGTGCAGCACGAAAATCATGCGAATTTGTGCTGTCATAGGGTGCATCCAGCGCCACCTGGAACCGTCCATCCGGCCGCACCGAAACCCTTGCCGCGATATCGTCTTCGCCGAACTTCAGCCGTGTGCGCCGCGCCACGCTGTGGAAATGCGCATAGCCGGGAAGGGATGACCAGGGATCGTCGGATGGCGGCGATGCTCCGGCAGCCGAGGCTGCGACAGCGGCGGCGGCAATGGTTTCGCCGGTCGGCGGCGGGATGATCGTCAATGTCTCCTGGTGCCGGCCGATCAGGCTGGTGTCGACGTCGCCTGCGGCAAAGTCCGGATCGGCGGCCAGAGCGGCAAGAAAGGCGGTGTTGACGGTGGAACCGGCGATCTCGGTTCGCGACAGCACCGCACCAAGCGCTTCGAGTGCCGCCTGCCTGTCCTTCGCATGGACGACCAGCTTGGCGATCATCGGGTCGTAATAGGGCGAGATGGCGTCACCCGCCCGCACGCCGGTCTCGACGCGCATCGTGGCGCCTTCGGGGGCTGCATCCGGAAATTTCAGATGATGCAAGGTGCCCGTTGCTGGCAGGAATCCCTTTGCCGCATCCTCGGCATAGATGCGCGCTTCGAAGGCATGACCGGCGAGCGCGATCTCGCTTTGCGTCTTCGGTAGCTCTTCGCCGCTGACGACCCGCAACTGCCACTCGACCAGATCGATGCCGGTGACCATTTCGGTGACCGGGTGCTCGACCTGCAGGCGGGTGTTCATTTCCATGAACCAGAAGCGGTCGGCCTTCAGGCCCTGCGAGGCATCGACGATGAATTCGATGGTGCCGGCGCCGGAATAATTGATCGCCTTGGCGGCCTTTACCGCCGCGTCCGTCATTGCTTTGCGCAAAGCCGGTGTCATGTCGGGGGCGGGCGCCTCCTCGATCACCTTCTGGTGGCGGCGCTGCGCCGAGCAGTCGCGCTCGTAGAGATGCACGACATTGCCGAGGCTATCGCCGAACACCTGCACTTCGATGTGGCGCGGCTTGTCGACATATTTCTCGACCAGCACGCGGTCGTCGCCGAAGGCGGCTTTCGCCTCACGCCGCGCGCTGGACAGCGCTTCGGAAAACTCGTCGGGATGCTCGACGCGGCGCATGCCCTTGCCGCCGCCGCCGGCACGCGCCTTGATCAGTACGGGATAGCCGATCTCGCGTGCTTTGGACGCAAGCAGCACGATCTCCTGCGCCTCGCCATGGTAGCCCGGCACGACCGGCACGCCGGCCTTTTCCATGAGCCGCTTGGCGGCGTCCTTCAGCCCCATGGCACGGATCGAGCCCGCCGCCGGCCCGATGAAGATGAGCCCCGCCGCTACCACCTGGTCGACGAAATTGGGGTTTTCGGACAGGAAGCCATAGCCGGGATGAATGGCTTCAGCACCCGTCGCCAGGGCCGCGGCGATGATCTTGTCGCCACGCAGATAGCTTTCGCCGACGGGTGAGGGGCCGATATGCACGGCCTCGTCGGCCATCTCGACATGCAGGGCCCTGGCGTCGGCGTCCGAATAGACGGCGACGGTGTGCACGCCAAGCCTGCGGGCCGTACGGATGACACGGCAAGCGATCTCGCCCCGATTGGCGATCAGGATCTTGGCGAACATGGAGCCTCCACAACCGAGAATCTGGCGACGGCAGGACAGAGGGGAGCGCTGTCCCGCCAGCCTATCCGTGCTCGCGTTCGCCGATGGTCAGACAGGGTATCAGCAGCGACTCGGCGACCTTTCCCCGGCGCCGCCAGTTCCGTAACCGAAATTCGCACTTCGCCACGCAAATGGATCACCTTGCCCATGTAGTCTACCCTCCGCCGAGGGCGGCAACGACCTGCCGGTATAATTCCGCCATCGGCTCATCGAAGCAGCAGAAGATGACGGTTCCCAGCACTATGTTTTGGTTCATGAAGTCAGCCACCGTGCTGACGGCGATACGGGTCGCCTCGTCTTTCGGGTAGCGGTAGACACCGGTCGAGATCGCCGGGAACGCCACTGTGCGGCAGTCATTGGCGGCGGCGAGTTCGAGCGACCTGATATAGCAGGAGGCCAGCAACTCGGCTTCGCCCTTGCCGCCGCCCTGCCAGACTGGGCCGACTGTGTGGATGATGTGTCGAGCCGGCAGTTTGTAACCCTTGGTGATCTTCGCGTCGCCGACCTTGCATCCGTTCAGCATCCGGCATTCGAACTCAAGCTCGCGGCCTGCGGCGCGGTGGATGGCGCCATCGACCCCGCCGCCGCCGAGCAATGAGGTATTGGCGGCATTGACGATGGCGTCGACCGCTAGCTTGGTGATGTCGCCGGTATGAACCTGAATTCGCGGGCGTTCGTTCATCTCACATCCTGAACACGCCGAAGCGCGTCTCCTCGATCTCGGCGTTGAGCGAGGCTGACAGGCTGAGTGCCAGCACGTCGCGCGTCTTCGCCGGGTCGATGATGCCGTCGTCCCAGAGGCGAGCGGACGAGTAGAGCGGATGGCCCTCATGCTCGTATTTCATCAGGATCGGCTTCTTGAATTTCGCCTCTTCCTCGGCGCTCCATTCTCCGCCCTTGCGCTCGATGCCCTCGCGCTTGACCATGGCCAGCACCGTCGCCGCCTGTTCACCGCCCATCACCGAGATGCGGGCGTTCGGCCACATCCACAGGAAGCGCGGTGAGTAGGCGCGGCCGCACATGCCATAATTGCCGGCGCCGAACGAGCCGCCGATGATCATGGTCACCTTCGGTACCCTGGCGGTGGCGACAGCCATCACCAGCTTGGCGCCATCCTTGGCGATGCCGCCGGCTTCGTATTTCCTGCCGACCATGAAGCCGGTGATGTTCTGCAGGAAGACCAGCGGGATCTTGCGCTGGCAGCACAGCTCGATGAAATGCGCGCCCTTCAGCGCGCTTTCGGAAAACAGCACGCCATTGTTGGCGATGATGCCGACCGGCATGCCATGGAGATGGGCAAAGCCGGTGATCAGCGTGATGCCGTAGTTCTGCTTGAACTCATCGAACTCGGAGCCGTCGACGATGCGTGCGATCACCTCGCGCACGTCATAGGGCTGGCGCAGGTCGGTCGGCACGATGCCGTAGAGTTCATCCGCCGGATGAAGCGGCGGAATCGACTTCTGTAAGTTCAGGCTTACAGTCTTGTTCCGATTCAGGTTTTTGACGATGCGCCGGCAGATGGCGAGCGCATGGTCGTCGTCCAGCGCGTAGTGATCGGCGACACCGGAAAGCCTGGTGTGCACATCGGCGCCGCCGAGATCCTCCGCACTGACGTCCTCGCCGGTGGCCGCCTTCACCAGCGGCGGGCCGCCGAGGAAGATGGTCGCCTGGTTGCGCACCATGATCGTTTCGTCCGACATCGCCGGCACATAGGCGCCGCCCGCCGTGCAGGAACCCATGACGCAGGCGATCTGCGGAATGCCGGCGGCCGACATGTTGGCCTGGTTGTAGAAGATGCGGCCGAAATGCTCGCGATCGGGAAACACCTCATCCTGGTTGGGCAGATTGGCGCCGCCGCTGTCGACCAGATAGATGCAAGGCAGATTGTTCTGCAGCGCGATCTCCTGCGCGCGCAGATGCTTCTTCACCGTCAGCGGATAATAGGTCCCGCCCTTCACCGTGGCGTCGTTGACGACGACCATCACCTCGGTGCCTTCGACGCGGCCGATGCCGGCGATCATGCCGGCCGACGAAATCTCCTCGCCATACATCGACCATGCCGCGAACTGACCGATCTCGAGGAAGGGCGAGCCGGTATCGAGCAGCTGGGCGAGGCGCTCGCGCGGCAACAGCTTGCCGCGCGAAACATGGCGCTCACGCGCTTCGTCCGAGCCACCGCGCTCCACGGTCGCGGCTTTTTCCGCGATGTCGGCGACCAAGGCTCGCATGCGCTCGGCATTGGCGCGGAAGGTCTCGGAGGAGGAGGAGATCTGGGTTTGGAGTACCGCCATGCTATACTCCCTCCGCCATGATCTCGCGCCCGATCAGCCAGCGGCGGATCTCGCTGGTGCCGGCGCCGATTTCGTAGAGCTTGGCGTCGCGCAACAGGCGGCCGGTCGGATAGTCGTTGATATAGCCATTGCCGCCGAGCAGCTGGATGGCGTCCAGCGCCATCAGCGTCGCCTTCTCGGCGGCAAACAGCACGCAGCCGGCGGCATCCTTGCGCGTCGTCTGGCCGCGATCGCAAGCGGCGGCGACGGCATAGACATAGGCCCGCGCGGCATTCATCATCGTGTACATGTCGGCCAGCTTGCCCTGCACCAGCTGGAACTCGCCGATCGCCTGGCCGAACTGCTTGCGCTCATGCACATAGGGGATGGCCACGTCGAGGCATGCCGCCATCAGGCCGATCGGGCCGCCGGCCAGCACGGCGCGCTCATAGTCGAGGCCCGACATCAGCACTTCAATGCCGCGCCCTTCCTCATGCAGCACGTTGTCGAAGGGCACTTCGACATCCTCGAATACCAGTTCACCGGTGTTGGAGCCGCGCATGCCGAGCTTGTCGAGCTTTTGCGCCACGGAAAACCCGGCCATCGCCTTCTCGACGATGAAAGCGGTGATGCCGCGCGAGTTTCGCTCCGGATCGGTCTTGGCATAGACGACCAGCGTCTCGGCGTCCGGCCCGTTGGTGATCCACATCTTGGTGCCGTTCAGCACGTAGCGGTCGTTACGCTTTTCAGCGCGCAGCTTGAGCGAGACGACATCCGAGCCGGCGCCGGATTCCGACATCGCCAGCGCGCCGACGCGTTCGCCCGAACACAGCGGCGGCAGGAATTTTTCCTTCTGCGCGGTCGTCGCCCAGCGATTGATCTGGTTGACGCAGAGATTGGAATGGGCGCCGTAGGAGAGGCCGACCGATGCCGAGGCGCGCGAGATCTCCTCGACGGCGATGACATGCGCGAGATAGCCCATGCCGCTGCCGCCGAAATCCGGATCGGCGGTGATGCCGAGCAGGCCAAGTGCGCCGAGTTCGCTCCACAGATGCGCCGGGAATTCGTTCGAGCGGTCTATATCGGCGGCGATCGGCGCGATCTTGTCCTGCGCGAAGCGTCGCACCAGATCGCGCAACGCCTCGATATCCTCGTCATGCCCGAAGCCGAGCGTGTTCGTGTACATGGTTCCTCCTGCCGCATGACCCCGAAAATCGACTTCGATTGTCGGGGTCATGCGCGAAATCAAAATGCTACAGCGTCCTTTGCGCGTCCGAAGGCACGCGCGGCGCTGTAGGCGTCGATCTTCGCGCCGACGAGCCGCATTGTCATCGAAAGATATGTCGCCGTCACTTCAGTGATCGACAGCCGCTCGCCCGGTCGAAACCAGACGATGACGCCGGTCATCATCTGGATCAGCGCCATCGCCGTCAGCCCGGTGTCGTCGATGCTGAAGGCGCCCGTCTCGGCGCCGTCGCGCAGGATGGCTCGCAGTTCCTTTTCGTAGGCCGTACGCATCCGCAGGATCTGCGTCAGCCTTTCTGGCGACAGGCTGCGCAATTCCATGTTCGACACATGCGTGGCGTGCCGGCGCTCGATATGAAAGGCGATGTGATTCTCGACATAGGCTGACAGCCGTTGCACGGGATCCCCACTGATAGGGCGGGCTGCTTCCCACGTATCGGTCAAACCTTCCATGTGCTCGCGCATCAGGGTGAACAGAAGCTCTTCCTTGGTCGGGAAATAGCGGTAGAGCGCGGCCGCCTGGACGCCGACTTCGGCGGCGAGCTGGCGCATCGACATCGCCTCGTAGCCAAAACGGGCGATCAGGTTGACCGCCGCCTCGCGGATGGCTGCCTCGGTCTTTTCACCATCTGATCCGGTCGTACGCGCCATGTCTGCCCCTTCGCGGGACAATAATAAAACGAACGTTCAATTAATTCAAGAGCGCTAAACCAAATCCACCATCATGCAACAATCCTGAACTCGACAGATGTGTTTCCGGGTGCCAACTCCTCGACGTCGACCCTGGAGACGGAAGCCCCGGACGGCCCTTTCCACAGTCGTTCGATCATTGTCGAAACCGCCTCATCGAGGCCTGACATCTGGGTCGTTACAGACCCGTCCGCTTCATTGCGAACCCAACCCGCAAGACCGAGGCTTGTGGCCTCGTCCCGGGCCCAGATTCTGAATCCGACGCCTTGCACATTGCCGTAGACGCGCGCCCGCACTTCCCGAGGATCAGTCATGACTGTCTCCAAGCCTGTCTCCTTGGAATCTGGCGCATGGCCCGGGGAAAGCAACCTGGGAATTATGCGCACAAAGCAATAACTGGGCTCTCTGGCTTTCGAAATTTAATTGACTCAGTCCATTAATTTTGGAAAATGGGGCTGGCTATTGGGAGTTGGACGCAAATGTTGGACGAACGAAAAGCACTGGTGGCCGATATCAGGCACTTCAATCGCTTCTATACGCGCACCGTTGGTCTTCTCGACGAGACGCTGACACAAAGCGCATTCACCTTGACCGAGGCGCGCGTGCTTTTCGAACTTGGCCACCTTAATCGTCCGGCGGCTTCTGAAGCCGTTGGGGAGCGGGGTTTTCTTGCCAAGGTTTTTCATCTGGAGATAGGCCCCACTGCTTCCGATATCGCCAGGCAACTGCGTGTCGATGCCGCCTATCTGACGCGAATTCTGCGCAAGTTCGCCGGCGAAGGGCTGACCGAGACCCGGACCGATCCGGCCGACAAGCGCCGGCGGATTCTGTCGCTCACGGCAAGAGGCGAGGCAGCCCTTTCAGGGCTCCAGGCCGCGGCGGATCGCGATACGGCGCGGCTTATCGAGAATTTGCCTGACCACAGATTGCAGGAACTGGGCAGCGCCTTGCGCAAGGTGGGGGAATTGCTGGGTGATCCCGCCTGTGAGAACGGCGAGGTGACGCTGCGGCCGCACCGCGTCGGCGACGTCGGCTGGGTCGTGCAGCGGCAGGCCCAGCTCTATGCCGAGGAATATGGCTGGACCATCGAGTTCGAGGCCATGCTCGCCGAGATCGGCGCCGATTTCATCCGCAATTTCGAGCCCGGCCGCGATTTCTGCTGGATCGCCGAACGTGGTGGACAGCCGGTCGGCGCGGTGTTCCTTGTTCATCAGGATGACGAGGTGGCCAAGCTGAGGCTGCTGCATGTCGAGGCGACGGCGCGCGGCCTTGGCATAGGCAAACGCCTGGTCGCGGAATGCGTCAACCAGGCTCGGGCTTGTGGCTATAGCAGGCTGGTGCTGTGGACCAACGACGTTCTCGTCGCGGCGCGCGCGATCTACGAGCGCGCCGGCTTCAGGCTGGTTTCCGAGCAGCATCACCACAGTTTCGGCAAGGAATTGACCGGCCAGACCTGGGAACTGGATTTGTAAGCGCGCGCCTTGTGATCTGGTTTGCCTGCTGGCGGATCCTAGTTTCCGCGCGCTGCCGCCAAAGCACCGGGAAGTTCCTCGGCAAAAATATCGAGCTCGTGATCGAGGCCGACGCTGACGCGGATGCAGCGGTCGAGCACCGGCACCATCGGCTTGCGGATGAAGACGTCGCGCGACAGCAGGCCCTGCAGCACTTTCAGCGCGAAGGCGCCGTCGCCACCACAATCGATGGTGACGAAGTTGGTCGCCGACGCCAGCGGCATCAGCCCGTTCTGCTCGGCAATGCCGGCGATGCGCCGGCGGCCGGCAGCCACCCGCGCCACCACGCTCCTGAGATAGTCCTGATCGGCAAGCGCCTCGACGCCGGCGATCTGCGCCATGCGGCTGACGCCATAATGATTGCGGATCTTCTCGAAGTCGCGAATCACCTGGGCCTCGGCGATCGCATAGCCGCAGCGTATGCCGGCGAGCCCATAAGCCTTCGAAAAGGTGCGCATGCGGATGACGTTTGGCCTGGAGATATCGATCGGCGGCAGCGCCGAGGCCGGGCCCAGTTCGCCATAGGCCTCGTCGAGCACCAGCATGGTGGTTTCCGGCAATGCCTCGATGAAGCGGACGAGTTCGTTCTCCTCCCACCAGCTGCCCATCGGATTGTCCGGGTTGGACAGATAGACCAGCGGCGCCTTGTCCTTGCGCACCGCCGCCAGCAGGCCGTCCAGGCTTTCCCTGTCGTTCTCATAGGGGACCGTAACCAGCCGCCCGCCAACACCGGCAATGTGGAAGTTGAAGGTCGGATAGGCGCCGAGCGACGTGACCACGGCATCGCCTGGCGCCACATACATGCGGGCCACCAGGCTGAGCAGGCCGTCTATGCCTTCGCCGACCACAACGTTCTCGGCCTTCACGCGGTGATGCGCGGCGACCGCCACCTTCAAATCATGATTGTCGGGATCGCAATACATCCACATGTCGCCGGCGATCTCGGCCATGCGGGCGATGACTCGCGGCGAAGGCCCAAAGCTGCTCTCATTGGCGCCGATGCGGGCGCGAAAAGCGCGGCCGCGCTCGCGCTCCTGCGCTTCGGGTCCGACAAAGGGCACCGTCGACGGAAGCGCGTCGACAAGCGGCGTTAGGGGAGGGCGTTGGCGCATGGCGGGAGCTCGCTTGAAAAGGGGGCTTCTTGCTAGCGCGCCGGGTGGGTGGGCGCAAGTTGCCGCGAGGCCTGTCTTCGATGCAAAAAACCCGGCGGTTGCCCGCCGGGTTTTCAATTTCGCCGAAGCGAAATTTATTAGAACGAGCGCTGGAAGCGGAGGAGGCCGCCGACACTGCTCTTCTTGTCAGCATTAGTCCAGTTGGAGAAGTCGGCGTCGTCGAACTTGCCTGCATTGAGGTAGTCGACTTCGGCCGTGATCGTCATGCCGGGAACGATGTCGTAGGCGATGTTCGCCGCGACGCCGAGGTTCTTCCAGTCGTCATACGAAATCTGGGCGTTGAACGAGGTCTTCTCGTTGAACTTGTAGGTGCCACCGCCCCACACTGCCCAGTTGCCGCCCCACTGCTTGTAGAAGCCGCGACCGCCAGCCGGAATGGCATAGGTGCCGTCGTCAAGGTTGTCGTCGGTGCCGTAACCGCCCATGACCCACAGCTGTATGGCGTCATTGACGTTCACGTCCAAGCGGACCTTGCCGGCGACTTCTTCGTAGTTGCTGTCATAGGCAATGACGCCGGTGATGGCGCCCCAGCCCTGCGTGTACTTCACGCCGCCGACGACATGCGGAACGTAGCTGTCGATGGTGCCAACGACACCCGAGCCTTCTTCGAGAGAGAGAACGGCCGAGAAGCCGTTGCCAGCGTCGAAATAGTACTGGATGACGTTGGTGTCGAAATCGCCGTAGGGAACCAGCGTATCCTGGATGACGTTGCCGGCGTAGCCGATGAACGTATCGAAGGCCGATTCGTCCTTACCGACGCGCAGGCCACCGAGCTGGATCCAGGCGAAGTTCAGCGAGGTGCCCTTGTTGCCGGCAGTATTGCCAATGGGAAAGCCGTCGGCGTCGAAGGCGCCGTAGCCGTTGCGGTTGCCGAAGTTCCAGCGGGTCTCGGTGTAGGTCTTCAAGGTGCCGAGCTCGGTTTCCTGGCCGGTCCAGGTCTTCAGCGTGAAGCGGGCATTCTTGTACCAGGTGTCGTTTTCGGAACCGTCTTCGTGATCGAAGCTGCGAGCGCCGTCGAACGAGCCGACGTCGCCGCCGCCAATGTCGTAGCGGACATAGCCGCCGATGCGCAGGCAGGTCTCGGTGCCGGGGATGTAGAAGTAGCCAGCGCCGTAGACGTCGCAGATCTTGACGTATTCAGCGGGTTCCGGCTCGGCGACGACGACGGCGTCGGCGGCGCGCGCACCGGAAACTGCGATCAGGGCCGCAGCGGAGCCGAGGAGAAGGCTCTTAATGTTCATTTTCTGACCTCCAGTCAAAAGTTAAAAAACGGGTCTGGGTATTCTTTGCTGAAGGACAGCGTTCCCTGCCCCATCCCCACTACCGAAAAAGATGCGCACCGCGCCGCTTCCTCGAAACCGACATTACCCATGAGGCGGCGGCGTTCAACCACGATCGTACCGGCGAAAGGGCTATTCGGCTGCTATGCCCGGCCTGTGTTGCAGAAACGTCACGATTTGGCCTCACTTAGAAAGCTCTCGTTAACTATCCGGACCGCCGCAACCCCTTGTTTACCGCCGAATCCGGCGATCGGCCGACGGAATCGTGACAAGACCACGAGTCATCCGCCAGGGAATTGCCGCGGAACCGCCGCATCCGAGGAAAAGCCGATGTTCGGCGCGCTCGGACTTTTCCATATAGTGACGCGGGTTTGTTGATTGTGCCGATGCTTTTCTCTATCCAGCGGCGCAACGGAGAGGTGGCCGAGTGGTCGAAGGCGCTCCCCTGCTAAGGGAGTAGAGGTCAAAAGCTTCTCGTGGGTTCGAATCCCATCCTCTCCGCCACTTCTGCCTGCTTGAAGAAGGGCTTCCGAAAATTACTTCATTAAAACAGGCTGATAGCTGGATATCCCACTGTCATCGCCGCGCGATTCGGCGCCAAAATGCTCCCGAAACACCGCTGTTTTGTTCGATTCTGACTGGAGGTCAGAAAATGAACATTAAGAGCCTTCTCCTCGGCTCCGCTGCGGCCCTGATCGCAGTTTCCGGTGCGCGCGCCGCCGACGCCGTCGTCGTCGCCGAGCCGGAACCCGCTGAATACGTCAAGATCTGCGACGTCTACGGCGCTGGCTACTTCTACATCCCCGGCACCGAGACCTGCCTGCGCATCGGCGGCTATATCCGCTACACCATCGGCGTGGGTGATCGCGAAGGCGTGCAGAACGTTCCGGACCACATGGGTGATGGCGACAACGACACCTACTACAAGCAGGCCCGCTTCAACCTGAGGACCTGGACCGGCCAGGAAACCGAACTCGGCACCTTGAAGACCTACTCCGAGACCCGCTTCAATTTCGCCAACAGCAGCGGCGACTACGCTGATCAGGATGGCGTCTACCCGGTCGGCTACAACCCGGATGGCTGGCAGGCTGGCAACAAAGGCGTCTCGCTGAACTTCGCCTGGATCCAGCTTGGTGGCCTGCGCGTCGGTAAGGACGAATCGGCCTTCGACACGTTCATCGGCTATGCCGGCAACGTCATCGACGATACGCTGGTTCCTTACGGCTCGTTCGACACCAACGTCATCCAGTACTATTTCGACGCTGGCAACGGCTTCTCGGCCGTGGTCTCGCTCGAAGAGGGCGCTGGCGCCGACACGATCGACAGCTACGTTCCGCATGTCGTCGGCGGCGTGAAGTACACGCAGGGCTGGGGTGCGATCACGGGCGTTATCGCCTATGACAGCAACTACGAAGAAGTCGCGGGCAAGGTCCGCTTGGACGTCAATGCCTCCGACGCCCTGTCGCTGTTCATCATCGGCGGCTACGGCTCGGACAGCAATGCCGACTACAACTTCTTCAAGCTGTGGGATGGCAACTGGGCGATCTGGGGTGGCGGCACCTACAAGATCAACGAGAAGACCTCGTTCAACGTCCAGGCGCAGTATGACGAAGGCAAGACCTTTGGTCTGGCTGCCAACGTTGCCTACGACATCGTCCCCGGCCTCACGGTCACGGCCGAAGTTGACTACTTCAACAAGGCTGACAGCGACTGGCACGACAGCAGCGACGGCGTCGGCGGCATCCTCCGCTTCCAGCGCTCGTTCTAAGGGCTGGTTCCTTACAAGTGAAATCCAGCCCGGGCGCTTCTACGCCCGGGCTGTTTTTGTTTCGTGACTGGGCTTGGTCAGACAGAAGGAAAAGGGGGATTCGGTAGCTGAATAAAATCCGAGGAATGATTTCGTGGGATCCGCCGCCCGGCGGATGAAATCAGCCGCACGATTTTAAACTCTTGAAAGGACGCCTCCAAACGGATAGGGCTGAATCTATCCACTCGGGGGTGTGGCAAATAATGACAAACGAAGCGATTCAAGAGGGTGGGCCCTCTGATCATTTTACGATGTTTTCTTCTCAAAATTCGACGATACGATACAGTTACAATAAGATCAGAGAAGTAAAATCGTATAGGGTCGGAGAGCTGTTTTCAGCATATCGGGATATACTTTGGGATGATGGGCGGCATAAATATAATGTCAGCTCATTCATCGGCGAGATAGATGAGCTTCTCCTTGGGGAGCGGTTCAGCGCCTTTGACCAGAGTACCCTGGACAATCTCATCGGCACCTTGCGCCAGCGCGGCAACAGCAACGCAACCATCAATCGAAAGATGGCTGCTCTCAGCAAACTGCTGCGCAAGGCTCACAAGATGGGGGATATCCACAGCCTGCCCGAGTTCCGCCGCCAGAAAGAGCGGGCGGGACGGATTCGCTTCCTCGAGAGGGACGAAGAGGCACGGTTGTTCGCCGCTATCAAGAGCCGCAGCGAGGACGCCTACAGGCTTTCGGTCTTCCTGGTCGATAGCGGATGCCGTCTCGGTGAGGCGCTTGGGCTGATCTGGAATGACATCCAGGAGCATCGCGTCAGTTTCTGGATCACCAAATCCGGCCGCAGCCGCACCATTCCGATGACCGAGCGGGTCAAGGAGGTCATCAAGCTGCCGCCCGCCGAAGGCCGCCGGCCCAAGGGACCGTTCACCAAGCTCAGCCAGGCACAGTTCCGTGCCATCTGGAACGACGCGAAGGCCGAAGTCGGCCTCGGCGCCGACGACCAGGTGGTGCCGCACATCCTGCGCCACACCTGCGCCTCGCGTCTTGTCCAAGGCGGCATCGATATCAGACGCGTGCAGATGTGGCTCGGCCACCAGACACTGTCGATGACCATGCGCTACGCGCATCTGGCCACCAACGATCTCGATGGCTGCGTCATCGTGCTGGAAACGCCTCGATCGTGCCAGCCGGCTGGCAACTGCGCGCAAGGCTCCATGTTTTCATCGCCCGTGACGACGCCTTCGTCGCCGAAGGCAGAGCGGAAACAAGTGAACGAGGCCACCGCGGCAAAGGAATCGCAGAAAGCGCCCAGGAAAAGTTCAAAAGCCAAGTAGGCTGGCGAGCCCGACCTATACTATGTGGCAATCCCAGGACCTCGTTTGGTCTTGGGATCTACTTCAGGCTGTTCCGCCGCTCGGCGCGTTCAAGAAAACCTGCGATGTCGTTGGGCAGGCTACCAGTCTCAAGGAATGGCGCGTGGCCCTGGCCCACGACCGTGAACGCTTCCATCATGGAATGGCGCTCTCTCATCTGTTGCAGGGTGTCTATGGACAGCAGTCTCGAATTGGCGCCGCGAATGGCGAGCAAGGGAATGGCTGCCAACGCCTCGAATTGCGGCCATAGAACAGGCGGCGGCTGCGCCAGGTCGAGACTGGCAACGGTGTCGACCAGCTTCGGGTCGAAATCCGGCACCAGGCCACCGTCCGTTTCACGGTAGAGAGCCCAGACCATCCGATCCCAATCCGGCCCCGCAAGGGCGGAGAAGTCCTTGCCATGCACGCCGCGCTGGGCGGCAGCCGCCTCTGCGCGGGTTTTCGGTGTCGGGTCGCGCTCGAGATAAGACTGGATATGGGCAAGCCCAGCCACCTCGATCACCGGTCCGATGTCGTTGAAAACAATGGCTTTCAGGACAGCCGGCCGCATCATCCCGAGCACATGGATGATCAGCCCGCCGCGCGACGTCCCGATGAAGGCTGCGTCTTCGATGTTCAGCGCCGCCAGCCCGGCAAGGACGTCGCCGGCCTCGACACCGACATTATAGTGGCTGATATCAGGGTCGTAGGCGGATTGCCCGCGCCCGCGATAGTCGAAGGCAATGACCTTTCGCGGATTTGCCGCATGCGTCGACAGATAGAGCGCCAGCTCATGAAAATCCCGGGCATTGCGGGTCAGGCCCGGCAGGCAGACGACCGGCCAGTGGCCGGGACTTGCTTCGCCGTAGACGCGCGCATGGAGGCTAAGCCCATCGGGTGCGGCGTAGAAGAAATCGGAAAAGCCTTCGTGGTTTGGCATGCGGACTCCTCCGTCGTGTAGATGGTCTGCGACTGCTACAGGCGGGGGCACGGACGGTCAAATTGAAGGACGTGGCGCGGGAAATTTTGAAATTTGGCGGGACAGTACCCCCCTCTGCCCTGCCGGGCATCTCCCCCGCAAGGAGGGAGATTGGCAGCGTCGGCGCTCAGCCCATCCTGTTGCGTTGGAGATTGGCGAAGGCCGACGTGACATTCGATCTCCCCCCTTGCGCAGGGCTGTCCGGGGAAATTTATTCATATATGAAGGCCATCTGATTGAGGGAGGATCGGTCTCTTGGTCGGCTCGGATTGACCGGCGGCGGCTTGTCGATGGCGT